>NZ_JAIKTU010000007.1:0-225429 GCF_019753795.1 Clostridium sardiniense
AAGTCGGGAAGGGATAAACGCTGAAAGCATCTAAGCGTGAAGCCCACCTCAAGATGAGATTTCCCATAGCGTAAGCTAGTAAGACCCCTTGAAGAACACAAGGTTGATAGGTCAGAGGTGTAAGCATGGCAACATGTTCAGCTGACTGATACTAATAGGTCGAGGGCTTGACCAATAAAAAAGACGATCAACAAAAATTCATGTGCAATTTTCAGAGAATAAAAATCTGAATAAAATATTCCGCGATAGCTCAATGGTGGAGCATTCGGCTGTTAACCGACAGGTTGGAGGTTCGAGTCCTCTTCGCGGAGCCATTTTTATTATAAGCTAATGATAGCTTATTTTTTTTTACCTAAAAATAAAAATTATTGTCTTTACATGTCATCGTAATGCAATAATTTTGTATTATAAAGAGTAAATAAAATTTCTAATGTATTACAAATTTGTAATAGATATTAATGTTTTTGTAATAGCAAATTTTTATATAAGTATTATAATTAAAGTATAGATCATAAGGGGGGCTATCTGTGAGGAGACAGAGTACATATAATAAACATAATTTAGAAAGAATGAAGAAGAATAGGATTATTGAGAAGAAGAGGATTATTAAAATGAAAAAAAGAAAAAAACAAAGTATGTTATTATTGGGACTAGCATTAGTATTAACTGTTGGAGGTATTGGAATTTATTCAGCTTTTTCATCGAACGGTAAAAGTGAACAAGCTTTAGCAGATGGAAAAGAAATTGATAATAAAGAAAGCAAAGATGATAAAGGTAAATCTTCAGAAGGTACTGAGGAAACTAAAAAAAATAATTTAGATAATTCAGGATATTTGACATTGGAAGAAGACCCTAATGCAGATGATGCAATTGTTGTTGCGAAACGTACTTCTGGACTTCTTAAGGGACAATTACATTATCCTGTAAGAGATGATGGAAAAAAAGTTGTTTATTTAACATTTGATGATGGTCCTTCAAGTACTAATACGCCTGAAGTTTTAAATATATTAGATAAATATAATATTAAAGGAACATTTTTTGTAATGGGTAAGAGTATTGAAGCTAAACCAGAAGTAACAAATGACATTTTAAAAAGAATAGCTTCAGATGGACATGCAATTGCAAATCATAGTTATAGTCATGATTATAGTTATTTATATCCGAATAGAGTTATAAATTCAGATAGATTCATGGGAGAATATAATAAAACAAATAAATTATTACAAGGTGTACTAGGAAAAGACTTTTCAACTAGAGTAGTTAGGTTCCCAGGTGGTTATTGGTCATGGAATGGAAGAGAACAAGCTAAGCCAGTTTTAGATAAGAATGGAGTAAATATAGTTGATTGGAATGCATTAAATGGAGATGCTGAAAATGGTGGAAAAAATACTTCAGAACAATTAGTTCAAAATACTAAAAAGAGTGTAGAAGCTTTAGGTTCAAATGCTGATAGTGTTGTATTTTTAATGCATGACACTTATGGAAAAGAGAATACAGTTAAAGCTTTACCAGAAATAATTGAGTACTTTAAAAGTAAAGGATATGAATTTAGAACAATGAAATAATATTTATTAATATTAAGAAACGTAAATATAGATTATAATAGTATTAAAAGAAGCTTGATAATGTTAAGCTTCTTTTTTGAAATTAATAAAAGAGGTGGTAGAAAGTGGCTAAAATATTATTAGTAGAAGATGAAATTAGTATACGAGGATTTTTAAAAATAAATCTAGCAAGAAATGACTTTGAAATAATAGAAGCAAGTAATGGAGAAGATGGTATAAAAAAAGCTATTGCTGAAAAGCCAGATGTTGCTATATTAGATGTTATGTTACCTGGAATAGATGGTTTCCAAGTTTGTAATAGATTAAGAAGTGAATACCCTGATATGGGCATAATAATGCTTACGGCGAAAGGGCAAGATATGGATAAGGTAATGGGACTAGAATATGGTGCTGATGATTATATAGTTAAGCCATTTAATCCATTAGAAGTAGTACTTAGAATTAAGGCTATATTAAGAAGGTTAGAAAAGACTGCAGATGTAAAATCAAATGAGATAATTAATGGACCATTTATAATAAATCTTTATTCACAAAAGATAACTAAAGATGGAGAGGAAATAGAGTTAACTCCTAAAGAGTATTTGATTATGAAAACATTTATTGAAAATCCGAACAAAGCATTTTCAAGGGATGAGCTTTTAAATAGTGTATGGGGATATAATTATTTTGGAGACCCTAAGATAATAGACGTAAACATAAGAAGATTAAGAGCAAAGATAGAGGAAGATGCTTCAAATCCAAAGTTTATAGAAACTGTATGGGGCATAGGATACAGATGGAAAGGGTAATATATGAAAAGTATAAAGAGTAGAATTATAAGAAATTTTATAGTAGTAATTCTTTCAACAATAATGATATTAGATATATTGCTAATAGTTTTTGTTAGGCAGTATTATTATGATAATGCTGAAAATATACTTACAAACCAAATTGATGTAGCAACTAACTTTTATGATAGATATTATTCAACTTCATCATTAGTATGGAATGTTTATGACAATGTTGATTCCTTTTGGAATCAAACAACAGCACAAGTTCAGATGTTTGATGAAAATGGAAAACTTCTAATGGACTCTATAGGAGTTAATGATAAGTCGCTAGAAGGTAATAATGAAGTTAAGAGAGCATTAAAAGGAGAAAGTAGTAGATGGATTGGATATGTAGGTTATACAAAATATAAAGTAATGGCCGTAACTAAACCTCTAGAAGTAAATGGCAAAATAATAGGTGTGATGAGGTTCGTTACGTCATTAAAAGATATAGATGACTCCATAGCTTCAATAGTAAGCTTTTTCATAATTATATCTGTTTTAGTTTTAATTATAGGAGTAGTTCTTAGTTTTATTATGGCAAAAAATATAGTTGGTCCTATATTGAAGCTTAAAGATACAGCGCAGAAGATGGCAAGTGGAGATCTAAATCAAAGAAGTAATTTCGTATCAAAAGATGAAATAGGGCAACTTGCAGATACTTTAGATTTTATGGCTGAAGAACTTACAGAAAAAGATCAGATGAAGAATGATTTTATATCATCAGTATCACATGAATTAAGAACGCCTTTGACTGCAATTAAGGGTTGGGTAATAACACTTAATAATGATAATACAGATAGAGAAACATTAAGTCTTGGATTTGATATACTTGAAAAGGAAACAGATAGATTATCAGCAATGGTTGAAGAGTTACTTGATTTCTCAAGGCTTATAAATAATAAAATTAGTCTTAATAAACAGCCTATAGCTATAAAAGATTTTGCAAATTATATACAATTATATATGACACCAAGGGCAGAGAGAGAGAATATAAATTTCTATGTTTATAATAATGCCGAAGATATGGAGATAAATATAGATCCAAATAGAATGAAGCAAGTGCTTATAAATATAATAGATAATGCATTTAAATTTACTCAAGAGCAAGGTAGGGTTAAAGTAGAATTTATAGATTTAGAAAGTAATTTAATAATTAAGGTTAAAGATGATGGATGTGGAATAGCAGCGGATGAACTTGAGAGAGTAAAAGAAAAATTCTATAAAGGTAGTAATGCAAATTCTAACGCTGGT
Source organism: Clostridium sardiniense (assembly GCF_019753795.1). Lineage (NCBI taxonomy): Bacteria > Bacillati > Bacillota > Clostridia > Eubacteriales > Clostridiaceae > Clostridium > Clostridium sardiniense. Next base: position 3,629 of record NZ_JAIKTU010000007.1, read on the forward strand.
ATTGGTCTTTCAATAGCAGATGAGATAATTAAATTGCATGGTGGATCTTTAATAGTAAGAAGTGAGATAAATATTGGTACAGAAATTGAAATAATTATCCCTAAATTTGAAGGAGCTGAAATTTAAAAATGAAGAATAAGATAATATTATCTATAATTATGATAATTACCTTGTTTTCTTTGAGTGGCTGCGGGAGTATTAATGCTAATCAAATGGTTGAAATTAAATCACCTAGAAACAATGAATTGTCAATAAAAGGGGAATGGCAAGTTGTGGATTATATGGTTTTAGATAAAAATATATATGATAGTAGTAAGATTGGAGATTTAAAAAATCAATTTATTGACATTGGAACTAGAAACATAAATATTGATAATAAAGTATATAACAATGTTGATTATAAATTAAGGGTTGTTAAAAGTGATTATTATATTTCTTATGAGTCAGATTTTACAATTAAGGATTTAGGAATAAAAAATGAAGATGTCGATTTAATAACGGCAAATGATAAAAATAATATTATTTTTGATTTTTTCCATATAAAAGATAATAAAAGTTATATATATTATCAAGGCGTATTTTTAACAGTTAAAAAAGTCGGTGATGTCACCAAAGATACATTTATAAATTCAAATGAAAAATTATTGAATCAAAATGAAGCTGCAGATAAGAGTAAACAAGATGTTGGATTATACTTAGGGATTAAAGAACCAAGAAGATTAAAAGAAGATGGAACATATACTGATGAAACTTATAAAACATTATGGATAAGTTATAAGGATAATAAAGTTCAGCCTATAGAAAAGGCTAATGGAATAATATTTCCTAGAATGACAGGAATATGGACACTTGATAAAAAGACATTGGATAAAAATAATAAACATCAAGAGTATTTTGTAGCAAATACTATCGATAGAAAAAATAAAGAGAATCCGGTAGTAATAAAAAGTGATAAAGATATATATAGAAGTATTAATTTTATAAGTAATAATTATATATCAACTGAAGTATATGAGGGAAATGATTTTCAGAATAAATTTCCTCAATATGAGGTATTGCCAGTAGATAACTTATCTGTTGAAAAGGGCTTTGTTATACAAGATATATATTCAAAAGATATAAATGCTAGATATAAAAAGGATTATGAAAATTCATATGCAGGGCTTACTGAAAAGGAAAAAGAATTATCTAAAAAATATATTGATTATAGTAATTTCACTATGAAGAGAGAGAACGGTAAGTGGGTACTAGAAGGAAAAATATCACCACTAAGTGGTAATGGTGAATCTCATGATTATAGATTATCAATAAAACCAAATGAGAATTTGCTTAAATATGATTCTTTAGTAGTTCCGTGGAGAGTTCTAAAGAATGAAGTTCCATTTATGAAAGATGCATATATATCTCCAGATGGGAATATAGCTGTTATAATAATAGATGGTGAGTTATTAGTTTATGAAATGAAAGATAATAAACTATCACAAGAGCCAGCAGAAAGGTATGATCTTAATAAAGGTGATCAGGTTATAATGGCAGAATGGTGTGCAAGTGATTATGTAGATTATTGGGCGAATTCATTTAAAGAATTCCAGAAAGAAAAAAAATAAGGAGGGATATTATGTTATCAAAAGAGGTTATAGGTAAAGTCTTATCTAAATGTATGATTACAGGAGGAGATTTTGCAGAAATTTATGAAGAAGATACAATAAATAATTCCTTAGGGATTTTAGATAATAAAGTAGAGAGTGCTATAGGTGGAAGAAGCTATGGTGTAGGTATAAGAATATTTAAGGGGCTTAAAAGCGTTTATGCATATACTAATGCTAATACATTAAGTAGCCTTCTAGATACAGCTTATAAGGCTGCTGTGGCACTTGGAGATTTAAAAAATGAGAAAGAGATATTTGTCAATGACTCCATAATAGTACCTAATAAACATATAATAAAGTATTATCCAGGTGATATAATGTATGCAAAAAAAATTGGAGTAATGAAGATGGCATATAATAGCGCAAAGGAATATAGCACAGATATTACAAAAGTTAGTGTTAGTTATTCAGATAAGGATCAAAGAGTATTAATAGCTAATACAGATGGACTTTGTGTTGAAGATAGGAGAGTTAGAACAAGACTTGGAATAAGCGCAGTAGCATCAAAAAATGGAGAGAATCAAACAGGATTCGAAGGACCGGGACGTTCAATGGGATTTGAGATGTTCAATGAGATAAATCCAGTATGGCATGGAGAAGAAGCAGCAAGAAGTGCAGTCACAATGCTTCATGCAAAAGAATGTCCAGCTGGAAAAATGGCAGTTGCAATTGATAATGGGTTTGGAGGGGTGCTTTTCCATGAAGCATGTGGACACTCACTAGAGGCTACTTCAGTTGCAAAAGGAAATTCAGAATTTGCAGGAAAGATGGGAGAGCAAATAGCATCTTCAAAAGTTACAGCAATAGATGATGGAACTATAAAAAATGCATGGGGTTCAATAAATATAGATGATGAGGGAATGGAATCTCAAAGAAATGTGTTAATAGAAAATGGTATATTAAAAGGATACATGATAGATAAGTTAAATGGTAGAAGAATGGGAATGAAGCCAACTGGTAGTGCACGAAGACAAAATTATAAATATGCACCAACTTCAAGAATGACTAATACTTATATAGCTGCAGGTGAAGATAAGCCAGAAGATATAATAAAATCAATTAATGATGGATTATATGCAAGAAAGCTTGGTGGAGGATCAGTAAATCCTGTAACAGGAGAATTTAACTTCTCAGTAGCAGAAGGATACCTTGTAAAGAATGGAGCTATTACTGAGCCTGTAAGAGGTGCTAGTCTTATAGGAAAAGGTAGCGAAGTATTAATGAATATAGATATGGTTGGAACTAACATTGAACAGGCACAAGGAATGTGTGGTTCATCATCAGGTAGTATAGCAGTTAATGTAGGTCAGCCAATGATTAGATTAAAAGAAATAACTGTAGGTGGAAGATAGGAGGTGTTTTTAGATATGGAATTTAAAGATTTTAAAGAAAAGCTTTTTGAAGAAGCAAAAAATGAAGGGCTTACAGAATTTGAAATATATTTTTCAAATAAGGAAAGTTTAAGTATAAGTATATATAAAGAAGAGGTTGAAAAGTATAATTTAAATAAATCTTTTGGAATATCTTTTAGAGCAAAGGTAGATGAAAAGATGGGTTATTCTTATACTGAAATTATAGATGAGGATGCAATAAAAATGCTTGTAGAAAATGCAAAAGCATCTGCATTATCAATAGAAAATGATGATATGCAATTTATATATAAAGGTGATAAAAAATATAGTGAAGTTAAAAGCTACTATAAAGAGTTAGAAAATATTGATGCTAAAAAACTTATAGATTTAGCAATAGATATGGAGAAGGAATGTAAGAATTGTTCAGATAAAGTAGTTAATTTCATAGGATGCGGTATAAGTTATGTAAATGTAAAATATGGACTTATGAATTCAAAAGGCTTAGAACTTACTGATAAATCAAACCTTTTAACAGCTTATGTTGCACCAGTTATAGAGATAGATAGTAGAAAGTATGATGGATTTGGATACGATACAGCTAAATCAATAGAAGAAATAGATCCAAAGAAGATAGCAAAACAAGGAATTGATGAAGCCATGGAGAAGGTAGGAGCTAAATCAATAAAATCAAATAAGTATAAGACTATAATTAAGAATGAAGCTATGGTATCATTACTTCAAGCATTTTGGTCAGTATTTGATGCAGATTCAGCACAAAAGGGAATATCTTTATTAAAAGATAAAGAGGGAGAAATGATAGCCTCTGATAAAATCACATTAGTAGATAATCCTTTAATGGAAGATGGATTAGCATCTGTTGGATTTGATGATGAAGGAGTCGCAACATTTAAGAAATCAATTATTGAAAAAGGAAAGCTTATAACGTTACTTCATAATCTAAAGACAGCTAATAAGGCAGGTATAAAATCAACAGGAAATGGATTTAAGGGTTCATATGCATCACCAGTAAGTGTAGGACCTACAAACTTCTATTTAGAAAATGGAGAAAAAGATTTTAAAGAGCTTTTAGATGAGGTTAATAATGGAGTTGTAATTAGTGAATTTTCAGGACTTCATGCAGGAGCTAATTCAATAACAGGAGAATTCTCATTAGCAGCTAAAGGATTTATGATAGAAGAAGGAAAGCAAACATTCCCTATAGAACAGATAACTGTTTCAGGAAACTTCTTTAAACTTTTAAAGGATATTGAGGAAGTTTGTTCAGATATAAAATTCCCAATGAGTAGTTTTGGTTCTCCATCCGTGTTAATTAAAGAATTATCAATAGCAGGAGAATAAGAATTATAGCCTAAAGTAAGAGAATGGTAATAAATTTTACCATTCTCTTAATTTTTTTAATTATTAATAAATTTATAATATCTAGGTGCTATAATACAAAACAGAATTAAATATAAGGAGATAGGATTTTATATGGATTTTATGAATCATGTAATCGCTATTGCAACACACATCACAGAAAATTTTGGATATTTAGGAATATTTATAGCTACAATGCTTGAATATGCATGTATACCATTGCCAAGTGAAATTGTATTGCCTGCTGTTGGACTTAGCATTGCAAATGGAAGATATAGTTTTATATTAGTATTAGTATGCACAATATGTGCAGCTATTGTGGGGGCGTTAATAAGTTATGCAGTAGGGTATTTTGGTGGAGAAATTGTAATAAGGTGGCTTAAGAGAAAAATACCAAGTAGTAGAAAAGGAATAAAGATGATAGAAAATTTATTTTCTAATTATGGAAAATCTGCAGTGTTTTTTACAAGAGTAGTACCTTTTACTAGGACATATGTATCATTGCTTGCAGGGGCAGAGCGACTTAATAAACCTATATTTATTGTATTTTCAGCAATAGGAATAGGAATTTGGAACTTTGTATTATTACTTGTAGGCTTCTATATAGGTAACAATACGGAACTTATAGGAAGTATATTTAGAAAATACTCAACTATATGTATACTAATAGTAATAGTTGGTATAGTTATATTTATATATAGAAAGAGAAAAAGAAAAAATAGTTAAAATTTTTCACATTCTCACATTATTTAGCTTGTATTAATAAATTTCTAATAATTAGGTGATACAATTCTAAATAATGGAGGGTGTAGGATGAATGTTATAAATATAGCAACTCAATTAACACAAACATTTGGATATTTAGGAATTTGCCTTTTATGTATGATTCCATTTCCTAGTGAAGTAGTCTTACCATTTATAGGACTTGGTATTTCAAATGGGAATTTTAATTTTTTCTTAGCATTACTATGTACAATATTAACTGAAATATTAGTATCAATAGTTAATTATATAATCGGATATTATGGTGGAAATGATGCCTTAGCTAAGATAGAGAATAAGATTCCAAATAGCAAAAAAGGAGTAGATAAGATTGGCAAGATATTGCGTAAATATAGAGGATTTGCAATTATAATAGCCAGAATAGTACCTTTTCTACGTACATATATATCACTATTAGCTGGGGTAGAGAAATTAAATAAATATATATTTACAATACTTTCAGCAATAGGAATTACTATAGTAAATATATTTTTATTAGCCCTTGGATACTATATAGGCAATAATAAATCCTTAATTGGAAGTATACTAAAAAAATATTCTATAGTTACAATTATGATAATAGTAATTACTATAGTTGTATTTATAGTATATGATAAAATGAAAAAGAACAAGAAATAAAAATTCTTGCTCTTTTTTATTTTAATTTTTATTCATATTAAAGTAATCTGAACGTATCATCTTATCAGACATATCAAGAGATCCTTCTATAAGACTTTTATCTTTATCTGAAAGATTACCTAAATCTCCAACGAGCTTTCCATTTGTAAGTACTGCATAGTTTCTATTTGTGTTAAATAGATTTCTTCCAAGGGCAGTATCTTGGTATTCTTTTGATGGTATACCAAGTCCATATAGTAGAGTTGGCATTATATCAATTTGACCACCTATAGTATCAAATGTTTTTCCAAGTGGTTTGCTCTTATTGTAAATTATAAGTGGAACAGTTGGTTGTCCATGGTTTGAATACCAATCTTTCTTATTACTTAAGTTAGCAAATTTATCTTTATAATACTTGTCTATATTATCAATTCTATATTGATAATACTTATGAACACCGGTATGATCTCCTTCTATTGCAATAACTGTATTATCAAGTAGTCCAGCTTTATCAAGAAGATCTAAGAAGTATCCTATTTGAGTATCTGTATAATGAATACTTTCTATATATCCGCCAAGTTCGCCGAGGTCAGGATCTAAATTAAACTTAGTAAGATTTTCTGGAAGATCAAATGGACCATGACTTGTAAGAGTTACAGTAAATGCGTAAAATGGTTCTTTTAATTTTTCAAGCATAGGAACAACTTGTTTGAAGTAGCTTCTATCACTTATACCCATTCCAATTATTTCATCCTGGTTAAATGAGTGAGAATCAGTAAACTTATTAAATCCTATTCCAGTTAATCCACTTCTGTAATTCCAGAAAGAGCCTTTATCAGGATGGATAGCTTCTGTATCATAACCGTTATGCTCAAGTATTAATGGAAGAGAATTATAAGCTCTAGTTGGATATCTAAAGAATGTTGATCCTCTTCTAAGTGGTAGCATTGAAGTATTAATCATTAAATCAGAATCAGAGCTTGTACCCTCATTAACTTGTTCATAAATATTTGGGAAGTAAGCGCCCTTATTAATTAAACTATCTAATACAGGAGTAACTTTCTTACCATTTATCTCTTGTCCTAAGATAAAGCTTTCTAAAGATTCTACTTGTATTACTATAAGGTTTTTGCCTTTATACATTCCGTAGTATTCGTTGTTTGGTAAATTTTCATTTTTAAATTTATAATAGTCATTAATCTGATGTTCATCATCAGCCGTAATTTTATAAGGTTTTGAATCTTTATATACATTTATAGCATCAATTATATGATATCCAATAGGTGAAAAGTATTGAACCGTATTGGTTGGATCATAATTTTCAAAAAGATATGCATTTTTAACATATTTATTTCCAAGTACATAAATGTTAAATGGTACATAAGCAATAAATATTATAGGAAGTATTAATGTACATAAAAATGATTTAATAGCTCTTTTTTGCACTTTTACATAAGATTTTCTAGTAAAGTATACGTATATTCCCATTATTATGAAATCTATTACAAATAAGAAATCATATGGGCTAAACATTGAAAGTATACTTCCAGACATATTGTCTAAGTTAGCCGTCTGAGTAAATATAAGTAATGATGGAACTGTTAAGAATCCTCTAAAATATGTAATATCAGTTAAAATTAGTGCTGTTAATATTGCATCAATTATGAATAAATATATAACTCTACCTTTACCTTTAAATAGCAAAGCAAAGCTTAAAAAAACTAATGCAAAAGCATAATAATAATCTAAAAAATATCTAGCATTATTAAATCCTCCCACAATATTTAAGTTATGAGGATCCTTACTAGCAATAAAACATTGTAAAAGGATACCTTTAAAAACAATTCCGAATAAAGGTATTAAAAATAATATAAGTCTAAAAAGAGTATCTTTATTAAACTCAATCTTAGAGACTCTAAAAAACTTCTCCATATGGTCACCCCTTAAAGTATAATCAATTTAAATTATAGTATACGGACTATATTTAATCAATAAAGGTAAGGAAGAACATCAAGAAATAGTGTTATAATATTATTAATAACTGAAGTGAGAGGTGTTTTTATGAAAATAATTGATTGTAGTGGACTTGCATGTCCAAAACCTGTAATAGAGACTAAAAAATACTTTGAAAGTATAGAAAGTGGAGAAGCTATAATTGTAGTGGATAATGAGATTGCAAATACTAATATTACAAGATTTGCAGAAAATTCAGGATTCACAGTTAATAGCGTTGAAGAAGAGGGATTATTTAAGCTTACTATTACAAAGGAAGCAGATAACAATAGCTGTAATGGAAAAGATACATTCTCAATAATAATAACAACCGATAAAATGGGAGAAGGATCTGAAGAACTTGGAAAAGTTTTAATGAAAAGCTATATGTATGCTCTAGGTGAAGCTACGGAAATACCAGAAGAGATAGTATTTTTAAACAGTGGTGTAAAGCTTGTAACTGAAGGAAGTGAAGTGATTGACAGTATAAAAGAGCTAGAAGATAAGGGAACTAATATTATAAGTTGTGGTACATGCTTGGATTTTTATGGTCTAAAGGATAAGTTATTAACAGGAGAAATATCTAATATGTATGCAATTGTTGAAATAATGAATAGCAAGAGAGTAATTAAAATATAAAATAAGAATATTATATATGTAATTTACAATATGCAATAAGTGATATCAGGACGGATTAGGCTAAGATATTGCTCCTTGTATATTGAAAAATATATTGTGAATAATAATATAGAATTGTAAACTTTCTATGTGATATAATTTAAAATATTAATTATATAAATTGGAGGATTATGAAACATATTTTTATTATTAATCCCGTAGCAGGAAAAGGAAAGGGATTAGATTTTGAGAGAAAGATACATAATATTTTTAAAAAGATAAATTTCCCTTATGAAATTATAGTTACTAAAGAAAGTGGACATGCTATAGAAGTAGTTAAAAAGATAACATCAAAAGAAAAATGCATAGTATATTCAATAGGTGGAGATGGGACTTTAAATGAAGTTTTAAATGGAATTATTAATTCAGATAGTTCACTTGCTGTAATACCAGCTGGATCAGGAAATGATTTTGCTAGAACTTTGTATGGTATGCAATTGTTGAAATAATGAATAGCAAGAGAGTAATTAAAATATAAAATAAGAATATTATATATGTAATTTACAATATGCAATAAGTGATATCAGGACGGATTAGGCTAAGATATTGCTCCTTGTATATTGAAAAATATATTGTGAATAATAATATAGAATTGTAAACTTTCTATGTGATATAATTTAAAATATTAATTATATAAATTGGAGGATTATGAAACATATTTTTATTATTAATCCCGTAGCAGGAAAAGGAAAGGGATTAGATTTTGAGAGAAAGATACATAATATTTTTAAAAAGATAAATTACCCTTATGAAATTATAGTTACTAAAGAAAGTGGACATGCTATAGAAGTAGTTAAAAAGATAACATCAAAAGAAAAATGCATAGTATATTCAATAGGTGGAGATGGGACTTTAAATGAAGTTTTAAATGGAATTATTAATTCAGATAGTTCACTTGCTGTAATACCAGCTGGATCAGGAAATGATTTTGCTAGAACTTTGTATGGAGATATAAAGTCTGATAATTTATTAGAAGACTTAATACATGGAGAAGAAAGGACTATAGATGTTGCAAAGCTAAATGATCAGTATTATCTTAATATATCATCTATAGGATTTGACGCAAGTGTAGTTAATAACGCAAGACACTATAAAAAATATAAATTTATAAGTGGACCGATGGCATATGCAATAGCGGTAATGAAAACTCTTTTTACATTTAAACCTATGGAATTAACCTTTAAAATAAATGGAGCAGAAACAAAAGGAAATATGTATTTAATAGCAGTTGCAAATGGCAAATGTTATGGTGGTGGTATAAAAATTGCACCAAAGGCGAAACTAGATGATGGACTACTCGATATATATGCTATAAAAAAACCGAAGGTACATAGACTTATAAGATTTTTACCAATGGTAGTATTAGGGAAAGATACAAGCCATGTAGAGGAGATAAAATATATAAAGTGTAGTAAAATTCAAGTTATAGCAAAGGATGAAACCATCATAAATCTAGATGGAGAAATTTTATTTTCAAAAGACTTGACCTTTGAAGTTATTCCAAATGCATTAAAGGTTAGAGTTCCTAAGATAGATATAATAAAGGAAGTGTAAAATCCATGAAAAAATATGATTTAGTAGTTATAGGTGGAGGAATATCAGGAATGACAGCAACTCTTGCTGCTCTTCAAAATGGAATAAAAAATATACTTTTAATAGAAAGAGAAGATGAATTCGGAGGCATACTAAATCAATGTATTCATAATGGCTTTGGTAAATCATATATAGAGGATGAAGTTACAGGGCCAGAATTTATAGAATTTATTAGGCTTAAGCTTAATAAATATGAGTTCGATAAAAAGAAAAAAACGAGTGTTTTAAATGTATCAAATGGGAAGGTAGTAACTTATGTTAATGAAAAAGATGGAGTGAGGGATGTAAAAGCTAAAGCCATTATTTTAGCAACAGGATGTAGAGAAAGATATACAGGTAACGTATTAACTCCTACAAATAAGTTTACAGGAATATTTACAATAGGAAATGCACATAGATTTATAAATTTAGAAGGTGTACTACCTGGAAAGAATCCAGTAATAATTGCAAATAATAAATGGGCATTAATTCTTGCTAGAAGATTAGAAATTGAAGGCGGAAAAGTTGCAGCTCTTATAATAAATGAAGAAAGTGGCTTTAAGCTTACAGATAAGAATAAAGATATACTTGAAGGCTTTGATATAAATATTTTAGAAAATATAAAGCTTTTAGATATTGATGGAAATAAAAGAATTAATAAAGTTAAGTTACTTGATAAAAAAACAGAAGAGATTAAAGAAATTACATGTGATTCATTGTTTTTATCAGTTGGCTATTATCCAGAACTTGGAATGGTTAAGGAACTTAATATTAAGATTAATGAGGATACAAATACTCCTGTTGTAGATAATTATGAAACTTCGGAGCCTGGTATATTTGCTTGCGGAAATATTATATATGGAAAAGAATGCATAGAGATGGAAGATATAAATGGATATGATGCTGGATTAGTAGCATCAAATTATATCCATAAAATATCTGAATAAAAGTTCATTTCCTAACGAATTTAAATGAATACCATCTAAAAATATCTTTTCATTTATGTAGGTTTTAGTTAAAGTATAAAAATCAACATATTTGAAGGGGTATTTTTTTTGTAGCTTAATAATTTCTGATCGAAGTATTGGTAGTGAATTACTGCAATGAGTATAGTAATTTGAAGGCATAAATAAGTCTTCTGCTAAATCTTCAATAATAATAGGGGGAATACCAACTATAACTGAAGCGTTAATATCAAGACTATCTTTTATCATAAGTTCTAAATTACCAATAATATAATCTACATTTCTTCCACTTAATAAATCATTAGTACCACCCATTATAAATATTTTTTTAGGAGATTTACTAGTTACATCTCTGTAAAATCGAGTGAGCATTGATGAAGTTGTATCTCCATTCACTCCTTTATTTAATATAGTAAGGTTATTAAATCCTTGCTGAAGCTTATAAACCCAAGAGTCTTTTTTAGAGACTCCAAAGCCAAATGTAAGGCTATCTCCAAATAGAATCATATCTACATTACTAGAATTCATAAAAACACCTCTTAATTTAAAATAATTTATTAAAGCATTTCTTGCATATTAAGGTTTTTCCTTTATTAGCTTTAATTGAGTCTTTAGGAGAAATCTTTTTATTACATATTTCACATACATATACTGAGACATCTTTTTTGACTTCTTTAGACTTTATTTCTTTATGGCCTAATTCTTTTGAGATAGAAGATTTCTTTATAGGGCTATAAATTCTCTCTTCTAATTTTTCATCTCTTTCTTTTATTGAAAATGAAAGCTCAAATTGACTAAGAGGAAACAATTCAAGTTCAAAACGAGGATCTTCCTTGTCGTAATATTCTTCAACTATTATTTTTACTATTTGAGCATCATTTATAATAAGACCACTCTTTTCTATTCCATCAAAAATACTTTTTGAAATATTTATTGTATCTGGATGACGTTTTTCACTTTTATAATAAACTTTAAGTATAGCAATTAAGCTTTCAGTAAATACAGTGCTTGGGTTTTGAACTCTTGCAACATAGGCTATTTCTTGCTCATAAAGAGCATATCTATCATGATATTTACCTGTATTATAAGGAAGAATAGCTCTTCCATCTTTATTATGAAGTTTAAAGTTTGATTTTGTTATAGGAGATCCTTTAACAACGACTTTTGCATACTGTGACATAAAATAACTCCTTTTAGAGATTAATTTTCCAAATTTTGAAACATAAAGTTAATGATAATATATGCTTTAAAATATATAATTTAAATATACATTATTAAAAAATACTTAACAAGTACGTGTTTCATTGATAATAAATTGGTAATGAAGTATAATTACAAATAGTAAATTTATGCGATTATATAAAGAAGAGGGAATTAAAATGGATAAAAAAATAATTTTAGCAATTGAATCAAGCTGCGATGAAACATCAGCTGCTGTTGTTGTAGATGGTAGAAAAGTTTTATCTAATGTAATAGCTTCACAAATAGATACACATAAAAAATTTGGTGGTGTTGTACCAGAAGTGGCATCAAGAATGCATACTGAAGTTGTTAATGGTGTTGTACAAGAAGCTTTAAAGGAAGCTAACGTAACTCTAGATGATATAGATGCAATAGGTGTTACTTATGGACCAGGTCTTGTAGGGGCATTACTTGTAGGATTGCAATATGCTAAAGGTTTAGCTATGGCAACTAAGAAACCATTAATTGGAGTTAATCATATAGAAGGACATATATCAGCAAATTACATACAACATGAAGAGTTAAAACCACCTTTTGTTTCACTTGTAGTATCAGGTGGACACACATTTATTGTTTACGTAAAAGATTATGGAAAGTATGAAGTAATAGGAGAAACTAGAGATGATGCAGCTGGAGAAGCATATGATAAAGTTGCAAGAGCATTAGGTCTTGGATATCCAGGAGGGCCTAAAATAGATAAGTTAGCTAAAGAAGGAAATAAAGACGCTATAGCATTTCCAAGAGCTAAGTTCCATGATGATACACTAGATTTCTCATTTAGCGGACTAAAATCAGCAGTTCTTAACTATTTAAATAAAGCTAAAATGCAAAATACAGAAATAAATAGAGCTGATGTTGCAGCATCATTCCAAAATGCTGTAGTGGGAGTTTTAAAAGATAATGTTTTTGCAACATGTGACAAAAAGAATTTAGATAAAATTGCAATAGCAGGTGGAGTTGCATCAAATTCAGCATTAAGAGAGGCGCTAATTTCAGAAGGAAATGAAAAAGGAATTAAGGTATTATTTCCAGAGCCAATTTTATGTACCGATAATGCAGCTATGATAGGAAGTGCTGCATATTTTAGATTTATAAAAGGTGAAGAATCAACGTTAGATTTGAATGCTAAACCTAATTTAAAACTGTAGTATAAATAGGGGGATAGATATGAAGTTATTACCTAATTCTAATAGCCTACATACAGTTGATATGAAGGAAAAAATTTCGAAAATGACATTGTTTAAAAGAATAATTATAATAGCTTTAATTGTAATAGTTAGTGGACTTGTAATCCAATGGGGATATGGCTTTTATATAGGCGAAAAGTTTGGAGCTAGAATGAAATATACTAGAGTCAATGATAAGAAAATGGAGTATAATGTTTCAGGCAGTGGAGATTTTACAATAATTTTTGATGGCTCTACAGGAGCAAATGCCTATGAGTGGAAGACTGTAGCAGATGAAGTTGAAAAACAACTTGGTGTCAAAACATTTGTATATAATAGACGAGGATATGGATTTAATGACTCAGGAAGTAGGATTACTCCTAAAGAGCAAGCAGAAGACTTAAAGATATTATTAAGAAAAGCAGCGGCAGGTGGCCCGTATATACTAGTTGGTGAGGGATATGGAAGTTTAGTTATGACAAACTTTGCAAGCATGTATCCTGATAGTATAAAAGGAGTAGTGTTAATAAATCCATATGATGAAAATCAAATTAAAGAACAGAAAAATGGTATTAAAGATACACTTGATTTAGTTAGAAAGAAGATAGAAGATGTAGGATCGAATTTTTCTTTAACACTACTATTGGACAAACTTGGACTAGCTAATGAGAATAAAGATTTTGAAAATAACCTTACTGGTTTTGCTGGAGAAGAATTTTCTTATAAAAAAAATCAAAATGGTTATAGAGATGCTGTTTATAATGAAACAAAAAATATATATGATAGAGCAAGTGATAGCCAGAAAGAGGGAATGTTTAAGAATATACCATATTATATACTAAGCAATGAAGAGGATAATCCGCTTAAAAGACTTGGAAGTCCAGACTTAACATTCCAATATAAGAGCTCTTATGATGGAGCAGTTTATTCAATGATGGATTCAAAGAATGTGGAGAATGCAATTAAAAAAGTTGTTGAGTCAGCTAGAAGAATTGAAAAAAAGAATTCACAAAATAACGATTAATATAAAGGCTAAATATAAGACCGTATGGTTATACTAATACTGAATAGGAGCAGTCCTATTCAGTATTTTTTTGAAAAAATTGGGCTTATTAATCAAAAATTTTTTTTTATGCCATATAGTTGACACAAAAATTTTTTATACTTAAATTAAGAAGAATTTAAGATAAATTAGGAGGTACTTAATGAATAATGATGACAACTTAAATAAAGATTTAAATGACGGAATTGATGATAACACTAATAGAAGTGTTAATGACGATATGAACAATAATTATAATAATAGAAATTATAATTATGTAAATGAAAGTCCAGAACCTAAGAAGAAAAGGAGAGGTTCTAGAACCTTTGTAGTAGGCGCAATCATTGTCGTTGTAGCATTACTTGCTGGAATTTGTGGTAGTGGAGTAACATATTTCTTAATGAAGAACGATAATAAGGTAACTACTCAAAGTAAAGAGGGAAACGCACCAGATTTTAAGGATTCATCAGCTATGACAACTCAACAAGCATTTAATAAAGTAGCTCCAGCGGTAGTAATAGTTTCAACTAAAGGCTTAATGCAAAATGGAATTATACCGCAAGAGGTTGAGGGAATAGGATCAGGATTCATAATAAA
Source organism: Clostridium sardiniense (assembly GCF_019753795.1). Lineage (NCBI taxonomy): Bacteria > Bacillati > Bacillota > Clostridia > Eubacteriales > Clostridiaceae > Clostridium > Clostridium sardiniense. The sequence continues at coordinate 18,641 of NZ_JAIKTU010000007.1, forward strand.
TGAAGATGGAGATATATTAACTAACTACCATGTTGTTAAAGGAGCGCAAGAAGTTACAGTAACTTTAAGTACTGGTGAAGAGGTTAAAGCAAAGGTAGTTAATTATGATGAAACACAGGATATTGCAATGATTAAGATGCAAGGTAAATTTAAAGTTCCAGCAGTTGCAGAACTTGGAGATTCATCTAAGCTTAAACCAGGTGAAGAAGTTATAGCAATAGGAACTCCTTTATCAAAAGACTTTGCTCAAACAGTTACAAAAGGTGTTGTAAGTGCAGTTGGAAGAACAGTAAATACTGAAACTGGTAAACAAGTTAATTTAATTCAAACAGACACAGCTATAAATCCAGGTAATAGTGGAGGACCTTTAGTTAATTCAGAAGGTCAAGTAGTGGGAATAAACACTTTAAAATTAGCTGGAGGAGCTGAAGGAATAGGATTTGCAATTCCAATAAATGAAGTTAAATCAAAACTAGATGTTTTATCAAAGCCTATATTAACTTTAGGAGTTAAGGTTAGAGAAGTAGATAAGAACTTATCAAAACAATATGATATTCCAGAAGGAATATATGTAGTTGAAGTAACTCCATTTTCACCAGCAGAAAAAGCAGGAATTAAACAAGGTGATGTTATCACAGAGTTTGGTGGAAAAAAAGTAAAAACTCTTGAAGAGTTAAATGCTATTAAAAACACTAAGAAGGCTGGAGATAAGGTAAATGCTAAGATTATAAGAGACGGAAAAGCAAAAACAGTTGATATAACATTAGAAGCTCAATAGAAAATATGAATGAATACACGCTAATTTTAAGAAAAATATAAATTAGTGTGTATTATTTTTTTGTGTGTACAAAAAGGTTTACCCATATAGTATAATTGATTATAGTGTTGAGAAAGGGAGGATTTTATGAGTAAGATTAATGAGGTCTATCAATCATTATTAGACCTTCAAGCACAAGAAAATAGAGGTGTAACGGCACAAGAACTAAGTGAATACATAAATTCAAATAGGGCAAATGTATCAAGATATTTAAATAAATTGTATTCTGATGGAAAAGTAACTAAAGAAGAAGGAAGACCAGTAAGATATGCATCAATTAACACAATAAAAGAAAAGGAAACTGTTCAAGATAGAAAACCTTTAAAAGTAAATTCTGGTGATAATAGTTTAGATATGATGGTTGGTGCAAATCAAAGCCTACAAGTACCTATTCAGCAGGCAAAGGCTGCAATGATGTATCCACCTAGAGGATTACATACTTTAATTCTTGGAGAAACAGGTGTAGGTAAATCGATGTTTGCAGAACTTATGTATCAGTTTGCAAAGGAAGATAATTTGCTAGATAAAGATGCACCATTTATAAGGTTTAATTGTGCAGATTATGCAGATAATCCTCAGCTTGTAATTGCTCAAATTTTTGGGGTGAAAAAGGGAGCGTATACAGGTGCTGATAAAGATAAAGAGGGATTGCTTAAAAAGGCAAATGGAGGAATAATATTTCTAGATGAAATTCATAGATTATCTCCTCAAGGACAAGAAATGTTATTTACATATATAGATAAAGGGTATTTTAGACCGCTTGGTGATACTGATAATCCAATATATTCAGATGCTCAAATTATTGCAGCAACAACAGAGGATCCAAAGTCATATCTTTTAAAGACATTTACTAGAAGAATTCCAATGTCAATAACACTTCCATCTCTTAAGGAGCGAAGTGCAGGTGAAAGATATCATTTACTAGAGCAATTCATAAAAGCAGAATCACATAGATTAGGAGATAGTATATATTTTAATAAAAATGCCCTTATTTCATTTTTATTATATGATTGTCCAAACAATATAGGGCAATTAAAGAGTGATATACAACTTGCATGTGCAAAGGCTTTTTTAAATTATAAAGCAAATAATAAAGATTTTATAATAGTTGAGCAAGGAGATTTACATCCAAGAGTAAATAGGGGGCTTATGAATCTTCAAGATCGTAGAAAAGAAATTGATGAACTATTAGGAGGTGCTTCAGACGTTTTAAGATTTTCATATAATGATGATAATATAATAAATCTTATGGATGAAGAAGAAGAGAATATTAAAGGCGATTATTTTTACGATATTATAGAAAACAAATTAGATTACCTAAAGAAAAAAGGTATGGAAGAAGAAGAAATAAATCAAATAATAAATATAGATATAGAAAGCTATTTTGAAAAATATATAAGGGATCTTCCAGAAGAGGTAAGAAAAGAAGAGATAACCAAGGTCGTTAGCGAAGATATTGCTAATATGGTAGAAGAAATATTAAATATGGCTTCAGAGAAGTTAAATACTCATTACGATGAAAAAGTGTATTTTGGATTAGCATTACATCTTCAAGGAAGTTTAGAGAGAATAAAGCAAGGAAATAAGATATATCATCCTAAATTAAATTTTGTTAGGTCTCAATACTCTAATGAATTTATGGTTGCAATGGAAGCTGCTAAAAAGATTGATGATAAATTTAATATACAAGTACCACTTGATGAGATAGGATATCTTACAATGTTCTTAGCAGCAAAGCCTTATGAGTTTGATGAGAAAAAAGAAGGTAAGGTTGGGGTAATTGTAATAATGCATGGACATTCAACTGCATCTAGTATGGTTGAGGTTGCAAATAAATTAATTGGAGAGACTCATGTAAATGCACTTGATATGCCATTAAGTATGAAGGCTGAAAAGATGTATGAGCTAGCAAAAGAAAAGGTAAAAGAAATAGATGAAGGAAAAGGTGTCATTTTATTAGTTGATATGGGCTCTTTAACTAATTTTGGTGAGATGATTAAAGATGAGACTAACATAGATGTAAAAACAATAGATATGATAAGTACACTTGCAGTTATTGAAGCTGGACGAAAAGCTCTAAATGGAAGAAAAATAGATGAGATATGTAAAGCTTGTTTAGAAATCAGTAGATTTGGATTAAAACGAGAAAAAAATACAAAGATTGAGAAAGAGAAAGTAATAGTTACAACATGTTTTACTGGAGAAGGATCGGCTGAAAAATTAAGGCAATTAATAGTTAGTGGAATCAATAATCCAAATGTAAAAGTTAAACCACTAAACATATTAGATAGAGATGACTTTATTAAAAATGTGGATAATTTAAAGAAATATAGCAATATTTTAGCGATAGTTGGTACTGTTAATTTAAATGTAGAGGGAATACCATTTATATCAGCGCCAGATATTCTAGCAGGAGATGGATTATCAGTACTAGAGAATTTTATAAGCCAAGAAGAAGACTTTCAAAAGATAGCGAATTCAATAGATGCTCAATTAGAAGAAGTAGATGGAGAATATCTTGTTAAAATAGTAAGAGAAGTTATTCAAGAAGTACAAGAGAATCTAAATATTAAAATATCACATGAAGTAGCTGTTGGTATGGTAATTCATATATGTTTCTTAATTGAAAAAATAATTGAGGGTGGAAAGAGAAAGAAATTTGATAATTTAAATGATTTTAGAAATAAACATAATAGAGAATTTATACTTATAAGACAAAATCTTAGAAAGCTTGAAGTTAATTATAATATAAAGATAAATGAAGACGATCTAGCATTTATAGTTAGAATGTTTTTAGAAAATATAGTCTCTGTGTAGAGTGTAAAAAGTGTGTAAAATATAAAGTTTGTAGTGTGTAATTTAAATTGCACACTACAAACTTTTTTTATTAAGATGAAAGTTAGTAAATAAGCCATAGTTACAAAAAAATAAAAAAAATTTTTTCGAGAATATTTTGGCATGCAATTTGCTATATATAAATAGTGTAAAGGAACACAAAACGAAAAAGTAAAATAATAAAATATAATATAAAAAATATAAAGTTTAAATCTTAAGGAGGAATTTATTATGAAAAAAATATTATTATGTTGTTCAGCAGGGATGTCAACAAGTTTATTAGTAACAAAGATGCAAGCAGCTGCAAAGGAACAAGGGATTGAATGTTTAATAAACGCTTATTCAGAAGCAGACGTTAAGAATCACGAAGATGAAATGGAAGTATTATTATTAGGACCACAAGTTAGATTCTTATTAAATAAAATGAAATCAAAATATGAGCCAATGGGAATTCCTGTTGATGTAATAAATACAGTAGATTATGGAACAATGAATGGCGCAAAAGTTTTAGCACATGCATTAAAATTAATCGATGAAAAATAAGATTCAGTAGATCATAACTGTGTCAAAAGTTTGGCAATATGAAGGGGAGTTAGGGACACATGGAAGAAATAATTTTAAACTTAATAATGCATAGTGGAGAAGCTAGAAGCTATGCAATGGAAGCTATGGAACTTGCAAAAAGTGGAGATATTGAAGGTGCTAGAGGATTAATTGAGAAATCAAATGAAGAGTTAGGACTTGCTCATCATTCACAAACTAGCTTAATACAAGGTGAAGCTGGAGGTCAAAAAGCAGAATTTTCATTATTATTAATTCATGCTCAAGATCATTTAATGACAACTATGACATTAAAAGATTTAGCAAGTCAAATAATTGACATACATGCAAGACTATAATTTATAGCATTTTAAATATGAACTCTAATGGTAAGCATTAGAGTTCATTAATTATATGTTAAGGAGATTAAAAATTATGAAATATATAATTGGTGTTGATGGCGGAGGTACTAAAACTGAAGCTGTAGCTTATAGCTTAGATGGAGAAGTTTTAGCTAAAAGTTTAACTGGTTTTGGAAATTTGCTTAATGATGAGAAAGAAGCCTTAAATAATATAACTAGCGCTGTTAACGAAATATTAGATAAGTTGAGTATAGATGGGTTAGAGGGTATATATCTTGGTATTGCAGGTTCAGAGGTATCTGATAATGCTAAAAAGATACAAAATGAGCTTAAGTCAAAGTTTAATTTAGATTCAGTTATTATGAATGATGGAGATTTAGCTTTAAAAGCATTACTAAAGGGTGAAGATGGAATACTTGTTATAGCAGGTACTGGTTCTACAGCTTTTGGTATAAATAGCACAAAGCAGGCTAGATGTGGTGGATGGGGCCATATATTAGGCGATGAAGGAAGTGCATATAAGATTTCAATTGAAGCATTTAAAAGAATGATTTATGAATATGATTTTGGTTTAGGAAGAAGTGAACTTTCACAATCAATACTTGATGAACTTAATGTTCAAGAAGTTGATGAAGTAATTGGATTTATATACTCAGCAACAAAGGATGAGATAGCAGGATTTGCGGGATTAGTATCTAAATATGCAGAAAAAGGTGATGAATATGCTAGGAGCATATTAGAAACTCAAGGGATTGCACTTGCAAAGGATGCAGAAAGAGTATTTAAAAGTCTAGATTTTAATAAGTGTAAAATAGGCCTTGTTGGAGGTGCTATAAAAAAATCTAAAATATTGAGAGATGCATTTGAAGAATACTTAAACAAAAATATAAATGTTGTTGAATTTGTAGATGAAGATGTATCAGCAGCAAAGGGTGCATACTATATATACAATAACAGTGTAAGGTAGAAAGATTTAGAAGGTATTGGAGGACATATTAATGAAGAGATTAGGTATTTCAGTATATCCAGGACATCGTCCAATTGATGAGATATTAGAATATATAGAGCTTGCCGCAAAGTATGGATTTGAAAGAATTTTCACATGCCTTTTATCAGCAGAAGGAAAATCAATAGAAGATATTGTAGAAGAGTTCAAAGTTATGCTTAATGTAGCAAATAAACATAACATGGAAGTTATAGCTGATTTAGATCCAACGGTATTTAATAATTTAGGAGCTAGTATCACAGATCTTAAGGTATTTAAAGATATGGGACTTAGTGGAATAAGATTAGATATGGGATTCTCAGGTAATGAGGAAGCTATAATGACTTTTAATAAATATGGATTAAAAGTAGAACTTAATATGAGTAATGGAACTAAATATGTTGATAATATAGTTTCATATAAACCAAATTTAAATAATTTATATGGATGCCATAATTTCTATCCTCATGTTTATACAGGACTTTCATATGATCATTTTATAAAGTGTAGTAAACAATTTAAAGAACTTGGAATAAATACAGCTGCATTTGTAAATTCCCCTAAGGCGGAATTTGGACCATGGCCAGTATCAGAAGGACTTTGCACATTAGAAATGCATAGAGATATGCCTATAGATGTACAAGCTAAACACTTATTTGCTACAGGTTTAATTGATGATGTAATAATAGCTAACTGTTTCGCATCAGAAGAGGAGCTTAAAGCATTAAGTGAAATTAATAAAGAAATGTTAGAACTTTCTGTTGAATTAGAAGAAGGTATACCAGAACTACAAAAGAAGATAGTTCTTGAAGAATTTCACTTTAACAGAGGGGATGTTTCAGATTATGTTATAAGATCAACTCAATCAAGAGTTAAATATAAGGGGGAAAGCTTTGCTCCATTTAACACAAAAGATATGAAAAAGGGTGATATCTTAATAGAATCAGATCTTTATACAAGATATGCTGGAGAGCTTCAAGTTGCAATAAAAGAAATGGAAAATAGTGGTAAAACTAATGTAGTTGGAAGAGTTGTAGAAGATGAGCAATTCTTATTAGATTATATTGAACCATGGAGTAAATTCGCATTTAAATTAAAATAATTTAAATATCATTAGGCTATGGGGATATTAATACCATAGCCTTTTAGATTAAAATCTTACAAAAGAAAATTACAGATTATTAAGTAAAGAGGTGTAGAGAATGAACAAAAAAGGAATAAAAATAGTTACTATTGGTGGAGGGTCAAGTTATACTCCAGAATTAGTAGAAGGATTTATTAAGAGATATGATAAGCTACCTGTAAGGGAATTATGGCTTGTAGATATAGAAGAAGGAAAAGAAAAGCTTGAGATAGTAGGAAACCTTGCTAAGAGAATGGTTAAAAAAGCTGGAATTCCTATGGAAATTCATTTAACTTTAGATAGAAGAGAAGCTTTAAAGGATGCTGATTTTGTTACAACTCAAATTAGAGTAGGTCTTTTAGATGCAAGAATTAAGGATGAAAGAATTCCATTAAGTCATGGCGTTATAGGACAGGAAACAAATGGTGCAGGGGGTATGTTTAAAGCATTAAGAACAATACCTGTAATCTTAGATATAGATAAAGATATGTCAGAACTTTGCCCAAATGCTTGGCTTATAAACTTCTCAAATCCAGCAGGTATGGTAACAGAAGCATTACTTAGACACGGTAGAAATAAAAAAGTCATAGGACTTTGTAATGTTCCAATAGGAATGGAAAAGGCAGCAGCAGATATGTTAGGTGTTGACCATTCAAGAGTAAGATTTGACTTCTTTGGATTAAATCATATGGTATTTGGAAAGAACATTTATGTTGATGGAGAAAATGTAACTAGTAAAGTTATAGATTCTATTGCAGAAGGTAAACTTGGATCAATAGTTAAAAATGTAAAAGATTTTGGATGGGATGCTGACTTTATAAAAGCTTTAGGAATGATGCCTTGCCCATATCATAGATACTATTTCCAAACTGCTCAAATGTTAGAGGATGAATTAAAAGAATTCTCAAAAGGAGAAACAAGAGCAGAGGTAGTTAAAAGATTAGAATCAGATTTATTTGATTTATATAAAGATGAAAACTTAGATATTAAACCACCTCAATTAGAAAAAAGAGGAGGAGCATATTATTCAGATGCAGCTTGTAGATTAATTTATTCAATCTATAATGATGAAGGAGATATTCAACCAATTGATGTTAGAAATAATGGAGCTCTTGAAGGAATAGATGATGATTCGGCTGTAGAAATATCATGTATGATTACAAAAGATGGTCCAAAGCCATTAGCTATGGGAGAAATTCCTGTATCAGTAAATGGATTAATTCAAACAGTTAAATCATTTGAAAGACTAGTTGTAGAAGCAGCTGTTACAGGAGACTATCATAAGGCGTTAATGGCACTTTGTATGAATCCATTAATACCTTCAGAAAGTATGGCTAAGACTCTTCTAGATGAATTATTAGAAGCACATAAAAATTATTTGCCACAATTTAAAGAATATTTTGAAGGTAAATAAAAAAGACTTTTTATAAAAAGAGTGAATCTATAAAGTAGATTATTATAAAAAAGAGCCTATTTATATGGGTTCTTTTTTTATGTATTAATATATTTTATTATTATATATAAATGAATAGAAAGTGAATGATATTGGAATAAAATATGAATAAGTTATGATATAATTGTTCTAGATTATTCAAATTTTGGAGGTAAGAATGGGCGTAAAAATAATAACTGATAGTACTAGTTATATTCCTAAAGATATTAGGAATGAATTGGATATTGAAGTTATTTCTCTAAATGTTATCTTCGGAGGAAGAAGCTATAGAGAAATTGACCTTACTAATGAAGAATTTTTTGATGAGCTAGAGAAATTAGATGATTTACCAACATCTTCTCAACCGAGTATAAATGAAGTTAAAGAAAAATTTGAAAATATTATTAAAAATGGAGATAAGGTTGTCTGCGTATTAATCTCATCTGATATGAGTGGAACTTACCAAAGTGCAAATATGATTAAAAATATAATCTTAGAAGAGTATCCAGAAGCAGAGATAGAAATTTTGGATTCTAGGACAAACTGTATGCAAATGGGCTATGCTGCAATAGTTGCAGCAAAAGCAGCAAAAGAAGGAGATGATATTAAGGGAGTTGTATCAAAGGCGGAAGAAGTAATAAATAAAAGCAAGTTCTTATTTATGCCAAAGACTTTAAAATATCTTAAAAAAGGAGGAAGAATAGGGAGTGCAGCTGCATTAGTTGGAAGTATATTAAAAATAGTTCCTATTCTTACAGTAACTGATGGAAAAACTACTATCTTTAATAAGGTTAGAACAAGAGGAAAGGCAATAAATGTAATAATCAATAAAGTTATAGAAGATATTGATAAAAAAGGACTTGGGGAGATTGCGATACATCATATAAATTGCGAGGATGAAGGAATAGAACTTAAAAAAAAATTAGAAGATAGACTAAAGCAAAAAGGAATAGAATGCAATATAATATTAGATTCTATAGGACCAATAATTGGATTACATGTTGGTCCAGGAAGCATTGGGGTTGCATACTATACTAAAAGTTAAATACATTAAGGGGGCAATTATGAATAGAATACTTAGCATGGATAAAAGTTTTTATAAGAAAGCACTTATTATAGCGTTACCTATAGTTATACAAAATTTTATAATGTCATCATTAAATATAGTAGATACAATGATGATAGGAAAGCTTGGAGAAAGTGAAATTGCAGCAGTAGGAATTGCGAATCAATATTTTTTCTTATTAAACATACTAATGATGGGGTTATTTAGTGGAATAGGGATTTTTGTATCTCAATATTTTGGTAAAAGAGATGAAAAGAACATTAAAAAACTTATTGGAATAGGAATTATAGCTGCAATAGTAATAGGTAGTATATTTAATATACTAGCTCAAATAGCACCAGAAGGAATAATTAGTATATTTAATAAAGATAAGTATGTTATAGATCTAGGAGCACAATATTTATTAATAGTATCTTTTAGCTATATTTTTACTGCTATAACATTTAATTATGGAATTTCGTTAAGATGTGTAGAAAAATCAATAGTACCTATGATAGCAAGTGCTATTGCATTAGTTACAAATACAGTATTGAATTATGGACTTATATTTGGAAACTTTGGCATGCCAGAACTTGGAGTAAGAGGAGCAGCTATCGCCACACTTATAGCTAGAATAATAGAGTTTCTAATAATAGTAGCTTATGTTTATATTAGCAAAAGTATTTTGGCAGGAAACTTAAAGGAATTATTCTCTTTTAATATAGAATTTGTGAAAAAGATATATATCACAGTAATGCCTGTATTATTAAATGAAGCTTGTTGGGGACTTGGTTCAGTTATGTATAATGTAATTTACGGGAGAATAGGAACTCAGGCAATAGCCTCAGTACAAATTGCTACTACCATAAATAATTTATTCATGGTAATAATTTTTGGTATGGGTAGTGCAACACTTGTAATGGTTGGGGCACAAGTTGGTAAAGGTGATGAAGAAAAGGCAGCAGAATATAGTAAGAATTTCCTAGTTATAGGATGTATAATCGGTATAATTATAGCTATAGCACTCTCATTATCTGCAAATACTATAGTCTCTGTGTATGAGGTATCAGATCAGGTTAAAACTTGGTCAAAGGCAATAATTTATGTTACATCAATAATAATGGTAATAAGAGTTTATAATATAATAGCAATTGTTGGAGTATTAAGGGGGGGCGGTGATGTAAAAGCATCATTTATTATAGAAGCATCAACAATGTGGCTTATAGGAGTTCCTTTTGCATTAATGGGAGCATTTGTATTTAAATTACCAGTATATTTAGTATATGCATTATGTACTTTTGAAGAAATTACAAAAGCAATTGCATGTTTTAAAAGAATGGCATCAAAAAAATGGATTAAAAATCTAGTAGCAGAGGCATAAAATGTAGGTGAGAAGTTATGGAGAATATTGTACTATATATTGTTGCTATATTTTTTTTAATAGGAGCGGCAGATTATGTTTGTGGAGATAAACTTAAATTAGGAAGTTATTTTGCTGATGGAATAAAAAGCATGGGACCACTTGCTATAGCAATGGTTGGAATAATATCTTTAACACCGGTAATAACAGAAGTATTAAATATAGTTTTAGTTCCAGTTGCAGATAAATTTGGAATTGATCCATCTATATTTATATCAAATATTATTGCTATAGATATGGGAGCTTTTAATATAGCAGAAAATATTGCACTTAGTAAAGAAATGATATATTTTTCAGGAGTTTTAATGGCTTCAATGCTAGGGTGCACTTTAAGCTTTACCCTTCCTTTAGCTCTTGGAATAATAAAAAAGGAAAATAGACAGCAATTATTTATAGGTATGTTATTTGGTATTATATCATTACCTTTTGGTTTATTTATTGGAGGATTGTTACTTAAGATACCTATAAATATTATACTTATAAATTTGATTCCTATAATTATAATTTCTATACTCCTTAGCATAGGAATATTATATTGCGAAAATAAAATAATTTTTATATTTAATATTTTAGGAAAAGGAATATTGTGGCTTAGTATAATTGGATTATCACTTCAAGGAATACAATCTATTTCAGGTGTAATGATTTTTAAAAATCTTATGCCATTACAAGAAGCTTTGAATATAGTAGGTAAAATTGCTATATTTTTAGGCGGTGCATATGTTATGCTTGAAGTACTAAAGAGATTGTTAGAAAGTCCTTTAGATAGATTAGCATTAAAATTTGGAGTTAACAAAAATTCGATTGCTGCATTTTTAGGAAGTTTAGCTTCAGCTATAATAGTATTTGTAAACTTCGAAGAACTTGATAATAAGGGGAAAATATTATGTAGCGCTTTTTCAGTTGGTGGGGCCTATGTGCTTGGAGGACAACTTGGATTTGTTGCAAGTGAAGCAACTGAAATTATAGGTATATATATATTCATCAAATTATTTTGTGGATTTCTATCGGTTTTCATTGCAATATTATATATAAAGAAAAAAGAGAGTATAGTTAAGAATTAGAAGGATTGATTTTATGAATGGTAAAATAAGAACAGTATTAATTTTTATTATAACTATAGTTGTATCTGTTGTAATAATAAATTATTTTAGTGATGATAAGCATAATAAAATAACAGGAGAAATTACTATTTGGGCAAATAATCATACGTATGATTACTTAGACGAACTGGCAAAGGATTATATGAAAAATAATAAGAGAGCAACGATTAAAATTGAGAATATTAATAATAATGAGTATTTTAATAAAATAGTAAATTTAAATAAAAAAGATGTACCTAATATTGTATTATTTAATAGTGAAGAGCTTACTAGCTTAATGAAAGAAAAGAAAATTAAACCAGAAGATCAGAGTAATTTAATAAATACTTATAAAATGAACTTTTCAAGTAGTAGATTACAAGAGGTAATGATAGATGGAAAGTTAATTGCTGTTCCACTTACAAGTAGACCTTTAGTAATGTATTTAAGAGAAGATGTATTAAAGGAATATGGATATTCTAGTAGTGATATAAATACATGGAATGATTTAGTTAAAGTTTCAGAAGATATTTATAAAAAAAGTAAAGGTAAGTATAGAGCATTAAATGGAACAGGACAAGATTATAATGATTTAAGGACATTACTTATAATGCAGAATATGCAGTATGAAAGTGATAAAGATAAGATAATAAAAAATGTAGAAAAAAATTTGAAGGATTTTAATGAAAAAAATATTATTACAAAAAACAATCATGAAAGATATTTTGCTAAAATATCTTCTATAAATGGAATGAAATCTATTGAAGGGTTAGAAACAAAATGTATTTGGACAGCAAATAATCCTCCAGCTGCTAAAGTTGGATCAAATAGATTTTTTGTAGCACAAGGTGAAAATCTCGTTGTTCTTAATAACGCTGAAGATAAGGAGCTTATAAATAGTTTTTTAGAGTATGTAAGTAATAATACAAATATAGCATTAAAATATGCACTTGATGGAAGTTTATTTCCAAGCTATATATATGCATATAAAAGTAATAAAGTAGAAGAGATTGTTAAGAATTTTGAGGGAAAGAGCCCTCTTGTTGTTATGAGTAATATCTCTAAGAAGGCTCCTAAAATAAATAATTATAATCTTTATAAAGAGATTGAAGGAAATCTAGTTAATTAAAGAATCTAATATTGTTTCATATACATTTAATGTAATTTGTGCAGTTTGCCTCCAAGAAAATTGGAGGCTTCTTTTATATCCTTTTTCAATTAAGTCATTTCTAAGGGAATCTTTTTCAAGTACATCAAATATAGCACTAGATAATTCATCTTCTATTGTAGGATTAATTAGTAGTGCAGAATCTTTAGTTACTTCAGGAATTGATGTAGTATTAGAAGTTATAACAGGAGTTTTACAGCTCATAGCTTCAAGTGGTGGAAGTCCAAATCCTTCATAATAAGATGGATATACAAAAAGATCTGCACCATTATAGAGAACAGGAAGATCTTTATCATCTAAAAAGCCAGTAAATATAATATCATTTTCTAAATTTAAGCTTTCAGAATAAGTTTTTAAATTAAGGCCGTCATCTTTTAAAGAACCTGCAAGAACTAGCTTATATTTATTAGAAAGACTGTTTTTAACTTTATTAAATGCACTTATTAGACCACGAACATTTTTTCTTGAGCTAAATCCGCCTATATATAATATATAAGGATCTTTAAAATTAAATTTACCTTGTATAGTTTCTCTACACTTATTTTTATTCATAGGAGTAAATTCATAATTTGTGGATAAAGGTGTCACAAATACTTTATCTTCTGGATAACCTTTAAAAAATTTTAGAATATCTCTTTTAGAATATTCAGAGACAGTAATTATACCTTTAGAATTTTCTATTATATTTGGAATATCTCTTAAAAATCTTTTTAAGTATCCTGGACCAACAGTTTCTGGCATTATATATGGTATAAGATCATGTATTGTTACAACTGTATTTATATCGTAATTAAAAGGGAATCCCATGCCATTTTGAGGAATATGATATAAATTTAATTCTCTATTTTTAATTAAATTTGGAATATATTCTTTTTCAAAAAAAGTACCATGGCGTCCAGAACAGTAAATAAGATCAGTATTTTTTTGAGTAAATCTAGTATCTACTTTTCCAGCCCATATAAGAGTAAATTGGTTATTCTTATCTATGTTTATCATTTCTGAAATTAAGTTTCTTGTATATGTTCCTATACCAGTTCCGGCATGTAAGTTTATACTTCTAGAATCTATGCAAATCTTCATTAAAACACCTCAATTTAGCTATATACTATAAAATATTATTGATAGTAAAATTTGTGAATGAAATCACATTAAATTAAGGATATTCATATAATAAATCAAATAAGTTTTGGGAGAAGTATATGAATGAAAAGATTATTAAAAATATAGTGGAAAAAGAGTACGATATAGAAGTTAAATCTGCAACAAAGATTAAAAATACTTATAAGATAAATGGAAATGAGGAATATTGTTTTAAGATTGTAAAATATAATTTTCCTCATTTTTATTTTATTTTATCTTCTATGTTACATTTAAAAAATAATGGTTTTTTAAATGTATTAGATATAATAAAAAATAATAAAGGAAGTTTGTATGTAGAGCTTACAAATGGAAATTATGCTTACTTAACTAAATGGGTAGATTCAAGAGAAAGCAATTATGATGATATAGATGAACTAAAAAAGATTTCTGAAAAATTATCAGAGCTTCATATCTGTAGTAGAAATTTTACTATAACACCTCTTATGAAGCCAAGAATATATTGGTTATCATGGATAAATACATTTAAAACAAGACGAGAAGAAATTCTTGATTTTGCACATAGAATATCTCAAAAGGCACATAAAAATAAATTCGATGAGGTGTTTTTAGAAAATTTAGATGAAGAGATTAGAAGAGCTGATAGGAGTATAAATGGACTTATCAAAAGTGATTATTCTTGTGTTATGGAAGAGCATTTAATGAAAAGAGAATTTTGTCACCATGATTTAGCGAATCATAATATATTGATAGGAAAAAATAATGATATAAATATAATTGATTTTGATTATTGTATCTTAGATAGTCATCTTCATGATTTATCTTCATTATTTATGAGAGCTATGAAATATCATAGGTGGGATAAAAATAAAGGTAATATAATACTTGAAGGATACTCTAAAAATATTGAGATTTCTGATAAAGAAAAAAAAATAATGAAATCATTTATGTTATTTCCACAAGATTTCTGGCAAAGAGGATTACAAATGTATTGGGAGCAACAACCATGGGGAGAGGAGTTTCTTTTAGAGAAACTTAATAAATATTTGAATGATAGAGAAGAGAAAGAAGAGTTTTTAAATAATTTCTTTAACTAAGGGGTGATTACTATAAATGAGGTAACTCTTAAAAATTATTTATTGGAAAATGACGTTTATATAATGGGAAATTATTTTAAAAAGAAGAAAAATGATATAGATATTTTAAATCATATAGATATAATAATTAACCTTCAAAAAATTTTGATGGGATACCATTCTGTTGAAAAAAACAGTATTTTAAGTGAAATAGGTAGAAGAGTTGATAGAATTTTTGTGATGACAAAAAAGTTAGATATAGGATTTAATGAGCTAAATTATTATGAAAAATGTGTATTAGATAAAGTAAAGAAACAGCTTAAAAGAATAGAGGATATTGATTATATAGATATATATAGAAGAGGGATGTATAAAGATGAAATATGTATTGAACGAGTTGATGAGAGTAATTTAAGAGTTGTAGATCAAGTAGAGATTGGTAAGATTAAAAAAATTAATTTTAACATAGTTGAGGAGGACTTTATAAATTATTTATTTAAATATAAGAAGAAATGTAATAAAGATGCTTTAAGAGAATATGCAAAAGAATATGTAAGAAGGTCAAACCTTAAAAAAAGTAGCCTTCAATATATAAACTTAATTGTTGATATGCCATGTGAGAGCCTTAAATATTGGTATAAAAATAGATATGAGTGGGATGAGCATAGTAGAGATGAATTCAGACTTATATCTGATAGAGAATTAGAATTCTAAAGGAGGTATGTAATGAGGAAGGTTAAATATGGAGATAAAAAGCTTTTATGTAGATATGATTTAAGTAAAAACTTTTTTGACAAGCTAGGACTTGATATATTAGATATAACTCCTCTAAGAAAGTTATATATATTAAATACAACTGAAGGAAAGAAAATATTAAAGAAAGTTGATTATAATGAAGAGAGAATAAAGTTTATAGGAGAGTCTCTTGAATATGTAAACAAGAATTTTCCATACATTATGAAAATGAATAAGTTACAAGCAAATGATAATTATATAAGCTGGCAAGGTGATAATTATATAGTAATGGATTTAATAGAAGGAAGAGAGGCATCAATAAGTAATCCCATAGAAGTAGAAATGTGCAGTGAGGCATTAGCTAGAATGCATAAGGCTTCTCAGATGATTAGCGATGTACTAGAGCCTAAAGAAATAGCTATTAAAAAATCTAACAATTTAGTTGAGTACTACAAATCAATAAAGGAAGATCTTATAAATATAAAGGACTGGGTAAGTTGTTATACTTATAAAAATGAATTTGATAAGCTTTTTATAGAAAATTGTGATAGATATATAGAAGAGATATCAAAGGTAAATGAAATGATTTGGGTTAGTAAATATAGAGATTTATTAATGGATAAGGAGTTAATATGTCTTTGTCATAATGACCTTGCAAATCATAACTTTATAATCAATGAAAATAAGATTAATATAATTGATTTTGATTATTCTACAATAGATTTAAGAACTTTAGATATAGCTGACTTTCTTTTGAAATGGATTAAGAATAGTGTTTTTGATATAAATAAGGGAAAGCTTGCACTAGAGAGCTATGATAAAATATTCAAAATAAAAGATGAGGAATATAAACTTATATATATTTTGATGAGTTTTCCAAGGGATATATATTCAATAATAAAATCATATTATCATAAGAGTAAAGAATGGGAAGAAGAGGTTTTTCTTCATAGATTCAAGACAAAACTTGAGAATGATGTATTTAGAATAAAATTTTTAGATGATTATAAGAAGTTTTATGAAGATAAGATATTATAAATAAATTAAAGAGTGAGTGATTAAAATTTTTAATCACTCACTCTTTAATTTATCTACTTAAAATGCTTTCATAAGCTTTAATAGTATTTAGAGCTGTATTTTCCCATGAAAATAACCTGCTTCTTGTTAGTGCTTTTTTTACCATAGCTAGGACTAGTAAGCTATCACTTAGAACTCTTTGCATTGCGTAACATAAATCATCAGGATTATGAGGGTTTATAAGTAATGCAGAATCATAACACACTTCAGGAAGGGATGTTTCTGTAGATGTTATTACAGGAGTACCACATGCCATAGCTTCTATAGGTGGCAATCCAAATCCTTCATAAAAGGATGGATATACAAGCATTTCACAAGCATTATAGAAATAAGGTAAGTCTTCAAGTGGGATAAATCCAGTAAATATAACATCATTTTCAACATTCAAATCTCTAGCTCTATTTAGGTAGACATCATATGAAAACCCTTTTTTACCTGTTATAACTAGCTTTGTACTTTTTCTATAAGGAGGAGGTAATAATGAAAATGCTTCAATTAGCCCAAGTATATTTTTTCTTGGACTAAAGCCTCCAACATATAATATAAAATCTGATGCAATACTATATTTTTTTTCAATATTTTTTTTGCATTGGCACTTACTCATAGGTCTGTAAATCTCTTCAGCAGCTAAGTGAGTTACATATATTTTCTCCTTAGGATAATTAAATTCCTTGCATATATCTTGTTTAGAAAATTCTGAAACAGTAATTATTCCATCACAATTATCTAGAATTTTAGGCATATCATCATTAAATATTCTAAGATAACGATCGCTAACTGTCTCTGGCATTCTAAGCGGGATTATATCATGTAATGTAATGGCTTTTTTGCAATTAATATTGTCAGAAAGTCCTACACCGTTTTGAGGAACATGATATAATTCCATGCTATTACTAGATAAAATATTAGGAACTCTTACCTCTTCCCAAAAGTGCTCCTTAACTACAGTATCAATTTTTTCGATTTTAAAATTAGAATTTAAATTACTTAGGTTGGGATTATCTGGTGTAAAAATTAAATAATCATTATTGAAATCTACATTATTTAAATTATTTATCAATTGGTGCGTATACGTGCCGATACCTGTTCCTCTATACCATTTTGCGGCTCTGCCGTCAATGCCAATTTTCATGATTTAATCCTTTCAAAGTATTCTTAATCTTATTATATTTATTTATAGTAAAAAATGTTAATAAAAGAAATAGGTAGGACATATAAATATTAAGGGGGTGATTAAAATGATGAGAGAGTTTGAAATAGAAAGACAATTTAATATTGAGATTGAAACTTTAAAAGCAAATAAAGGTGTATACTATTTAAAAACTAACAAGGGAGAACGTTGCTTAAAAAAAATAAATTATGGACCTCAAAAACTATTATTTGTATATGGTGCTAAGGAACATTTAATAAATAATGGATTTGATAAGGTAGACAAGTATTTTTTAAACATAGAGGGTGAACCATATGCATTAGTAAATGAAGATTTATATACTCTATCAATATGGCTAGAAGGAAGGGAATGTGATTTTCATAAAATTTCTGAAGTAAAACTTGCAGCAGAAACTTTAGCAAAGTTGCATGAAGCTTCAAAAGGGTATGATCCACCTGAAAATTCAAAGTTAAAGAGTGATCTTGGTAGATGGCTTAATCTTATGAAAAAGAGAGTTAAATCATTAGATAAAATGAGAGATATGGTTAGAAAGAAAAGTAATAAGAGTGATTTTGATTTAATATATATTAAATCAATGGAATTTTACAAAGAAATGGGGAGAGAATCCTATAACACTCTAGAGCAATCAAATTATCTTGGCCTTTGTGAAATTGCAGAAAATGATAAGAGTTTCTGTCATCATGATTTTACTTATCATAATATTATAATTGATAATAATAATGATGTTAATGTTATAGACTTTGATTATTGTAAGAGAGAAATAAGGGCTTTTGATATTTCTAACTTCATGACTAAAGTATTAAAAAGAGTTGAATGGGACTTTGAATATGCTAAAGCTATAATTGACTCATATAATAGTGTGTCTCCTATAAGAGAAGATGAGTATAAAGTTTTATTAGCTTATCTACAATTCCCTCAAAGATATTGGAGATTAGCTAACAGATATTATTACAATGAAGTTAACTGGGGACAAAATACTTTTGCTAAGAAGCTTCAAGGTATAATAGATGAAAGAGATAATTATCTAGAGTTTTTAAAGAAATTTAAAGAAGAATATAACATTGACTAAAATAAAACTCCATTTCGGTGGAGTTTTATTTTAATTAAATCATAAACTATATCTTTTACATAGAATAAATAGAGTAATAATATTTTAGGTGAAATTATGGTTGTAGGAGATATAGTTGTAAGAAAATCATATGATAAGGATGTTTCTTTCAAAGTGATTGATATAAAGGAGGTAGACGGAAAAGTTACATTCATATTAAAAGGGTTAAATATAAGAATTATAGCTGATGCTGAGAGTGATGATTTAGAGAAGGTATCAGAAGATTACTCAGGTGAGCAAGATAAAATTTTAAATAGTAGAGTTAATAAGGCTATAAAAACTGCTATTTCGACTAGAGATATATATAACAGAAAAGGTGCAACAAAAGCTAGTAATAAAGTAAGTAAGGTCTCTAAAAATGAAGAAAAGGAAGAATTGTTTTTTGGAAGACCAGGAAAAATACTTCACGTTGATGGGGATAAAGAATATATGGATACGTGCCTTAAAGTATATAAGCAACTTTCTCTTGATGCAGTGGGGGTAGCACTACCTGAGGAAGAACAACCTAAAAAGATAGTTGATCTAGTAAAAGAAATTAAACCAGATATAGTAGTTTTGACAGGTCATGATGGTGTTCTTAGAGGAACTAGAGATTATTTGGATCTTAATAATTATAGAAATTCGTTATTTTATAGAGATGCAGTAAAGGCTCTTAGGGATTATAACTCAAGCTATGATGAATTAATAATCTTTGCAGGTGCATGTCAAAGTTGTTATGAAAGTATGTTAGATGCAGGGGCAAATTTTGCATCTTCTCCAAGTAGAGTTCTTATTCATTGTTTAGATCCTGTATTTGTATGTGAGAAAATTGCATATACTAGAATTAATGAAATTGCATCAATTAAAGAAGTAATTGATAATACAATTACTGGTATAAAGGGTGTAGGTGGATTACAAACTAGAGGTAAGTATAGAGAAGGGTATCCGAAATCACCATATGTACTATAAGTAAAATTAAATATAGAGGGATAAGATTATAAATATAATATTTATAATAATTTATAATTAAGTCCCTTAAAGTTTATGTATTATATCTATTATTAATGAGAAATTAGTTTTAGATTTTATGCATAAATGTAAGTAGATTTACAAATAATAAAAAGGTAAGAAAAAGTATGAAAAAAATATTGACATTATAATTGTTAAGTGTTAAAATTAAGTTTTTGCTTGACGAAGCTTCAAAAAAATGGTATAATAAAAATAAGAAAGAGGGTGTTTTTATGGAAACTATTAAGACAATTGCCTCAATTAAAAAGAATATTGAGGGGCACCTTGGAGAAAAAGTAACTTTAAAAGCTAACGGAGGAAGAAAAAAGATTCTGGTTAACGATGGAGTTTTAGAAAGTGCTTATCCTAGCATATTCGTAATAAGATTAGACAATGACACCCAAAGAACCGTGACATATAGTTATTCAGATGTATTAACTCAGACAGTACAATTACATTTTCCAGGATAGAAAATAAAACTTCGATTTTCGAAGTTTTTTTCTATTTAAATAATTTTAAATAAAAAAAGAAAGATGGTGGGTTTCCATCTTTCAACTATGGTATAAAAGGGTATTGAGAATTTATGAGAGGTTATATGGTCAATAACCATTTACTATGTTACGACAAAAAAGTCTGTTTGTCAACAAAAATATAAAATAAATTTAAAAATAAGTAAAAAAAATATATACTTTATAAAAAATTTTTCTTTAATATGGATATTATGATGAAAAAACTTATAAAAAATAATTTGCTTTTCCTTCACATTAGGCATACATTTAGAATATTTTTATATAAATAGTAGTAGGTAGTTTATGGGGAGGGATTAAAAAATGTCAAAGATAGATGTTATAAAAGAAAATATCCAATTTGAACAACTTTTAAGAGAAAGCAATACTACAACTATGTTAAATGATGAATATCTTATACCTGATACTCATCCAGATGTAGAAAAAGTACTAATGATAGAGGCAAAACCTTCTATTACATCTAAAGAAACAATGGGGGATAAGATCGTTGTAGAAGGAAAGGTTGAATATAATTTAATGTATTTAGCTAAAGAGGAAAATATAGTAGTTTCATCAGTTAATTATTATCAAAAATTTAATAGTAACCTAGACTTAGAAGAAGCTGAACATAAAATAGTCTGCGAAGTTGAATGCAGAGTAGAACATATTGAAGCAAAGATAATCAATGAAAGAAAAGTAGCTATTGATGGGGTACTTAATTTTAATTGGGAAATGTATAAAGGAAAAGAATTAGAACTTATAAAAAATGTTGAGGGAACAGACGGCATAGAGATTCTTAAAAAAAATGAAGTTATAAATAATAAAAATGCAAATGAAAATATAGATATAGCTGGTAAATCAGTTATTAGAGTTAGCATGGATAAACCACAGATATCAAAGATATTAAAATCTAAAATTGAACTTCAAAAGAAAGAAATAAAAATTGGAGAAGATAAAGTACATTGTGGATGTTATTGTAAACTCGTAATATTATATTTAAGCAATGAAAGTAAGGATATCTTCTATTTAGAAGATAATATTTATTTATCAAAAGAGGTCGAAGTTGCAGGAGTAACTCCAGATATGATGGTAACAGCTGATTATGATATTAAAAATAAAGATATTACTGTTGAAGAAGATGATTTAGGTGAAGCTAGAATCCTTAATACGGAAGTTTTACTTAAATGTAATGTAAGAGTCTTTTCAAAGAAAAATGTTGATATAGTAATAGATGCATATTCACCAAAATTTCCAATTGAAATTTCCAAGGATCAATGTGATATGGGAATGATTCAAGGTGTATACAATGCTGAATCTATGGTAAAAGATAATCTTTACATGAATGAAGGCGCTATGATGCCTGAAAGAATAGTAACATTCTCAGGTAATGCTATAATTACTGAGAAATCTGTTGTTAATGATAAAATTATGGTTGGCGGATATATAAATGTTAATGTTATATATAAAACTAATGATGAAGATAAGTATCTAGATAAGGTTTCTGGTGATATACCATTTAATGTGAGCATCGAAGCAAGTGGCGCTAATGATAAGATGAAAGCACTAGTTAAAGCTAATATAGAAAATATGGATGTAGCAATAGAGGCTAATACTATAGCTATAAAGGCGACTTTAATCATGAATGCTAAGATATTATTTGAAGTTAAAAAAGAATTTGTAAAAGATATCTTAGAAGCTGAAGGGGAAGAAGTTGAAAAGAAAGCTAGTGTAACAATATATGTAGTAGGTAAAGGGGATACTTTGTGGAAGATTGCAAAGAAATATAGTACAACAATGAATGAAATTATAAGAATGAATGAATTAGAAGATCCTGATATTTTAGTACCTGGAGAAAGATTATTAATACCTGGAAGAATAGTATCTTAGTATAAAAAATAAGTCTTGCTAAATGTTTAGCAAGACTTATTTTTGCGTTTAAATGTTTAAAATATGAGTTTTAATATTCTTGAATAAATAATATAGCCTTAGGAAATAATAATAAACGCATGATTTGAGGTGAATATTATGAAATCTAAATTAAACTATGATTTGGTTGTTATAGGTGGAGCAGAAGATAAAGAAGGAAGAAAAAAAATCCTAAATGAAGTATGCGATTTAATTAATAAAGATAGAGATTTATTATTAGTCGCTACAATAGCATCTGAAATTCAAGAAGAAATGGAGGATGTATATGATAAGGTCTTCAGAGAAATAGGAGTGAAAAATATAGAATTTCTAAATATAGAAGATAGGGAAGAAGCTTATTTAGAAAAAAATATAGATCTTATAAAATCTTCTAAATTGATATTTTTTACAGGTGGAGATCAATTAAAAATAACTAGCCTCATAGGAGGAACTCCATTAAACAAAGCTCTTATTAATGGGATGCATAGTGGAAAAATAATAGTAGGAACATCAGCAGGAGCATCTGTAATGAGTGGAACTATGATCTTAGAAGGAGATGATGAAGAGTCACCTAAAAAACACAGTATTAATATGTGTCCAGGACTTGGATTTATTGAGAATGTTGTTATTGATCAGCACTTTATTCAAAGAGGAAGAATAGGGAGATTATTAACAGGTATAGCTGAAAATCCAGAATATTTAGGAATAGGAATAGACGAAGATACAGCTATAATAATTGATGAGAGAAAAATACTTAAGGTTATCGGAAATGGTGCAGTATACATAATTGATGGAAGTGGAATAAATCATACAAATGTGTCAGAGCAATTTAGAGATAAAACATTAAGTATATTTAATGTTAAGTTACATGTACTAATTGAAGGAAATAAATTTGATCTAATTAATAAGATACCTTTTGAGGAGGAAGTATTTAGAGATGAAGATAAAAGGGATAAGGATATTTAATGGAAGAAATATCTATTCGCATAGAAAGTGTATGAGAATGGATGTTGATTTAGAAGGATATTCTGAGATACCAAGTAATAAAATAGAGGGATTCAATGATGAACTTTTAAGACTCTTACCTATTCTAAAGGAACATAGATGCGGTATAGATACTGAGGGTGGGTTTGTTATAAGATTAAATGAAGGTACATATCTATCACATATTTGTGAGCACATAGTAATTGGAATGCAAAATATGTTAGGTATGGATGTTTCCTATGGTAAGGCTAGGGAATGTGAAGGAGACCATTACTATATTATTTATGAATTTATGTATGAAAATACGGCAGTTGAAATAGGAAAATTAGCCGTTGATTTAATAAATTCATTAATAACAAAGAAAAGTATAAATTTTGAAGAAAGATTAAAATTAGTTAGTGATATATTAAGTAAGGAATCAATAGGCCCAAGTACGGAAGCTATAAAAGTAGCTGCTGAGAGAGTTGGGTTGCCGGTTTTTGAAATAGACAACTCAGGATATTATCAAATAGGATATGGAAAACAAGGGCGTATTATAGAAGCTACTATAGGGTCAAATACTACATGTATTGGAGCGGATATAGCATGTGATAAGATGTTTACAAAAACCTTATTAAAGAGTCAAAGTATACCAGTTGCTGATGGAGAAAAAGTATATAATGTAATAGGTTTATTAAAAGCAGCTGAAAGTATTGGATATCCAGTTGTATTAAAACCACAATGTGGTAATCAAGGTAAGGGCGTATTCTTAAATATAAAAAATGAAAAAGAGCTTATAAAAGTTTATAACAAATTATCAAATGAATATAAAGATATAATAATAGAAAGATATGTAAGCGGAAATGATTATAGAGTATGTGTAATAAACAACGAAGTTGTTGCAGCTTCATTAAGAATTCCTCCAAAGGTTTCAGGTGATGGAAAGAGAAGTATAAGTGAACTTATAGAAGAGTTAAATAATGATCCTCTAAGGGGAGACGATCATGAAAAACCTTTAACTAAAATTAAGATTGATGATGATATGAAGGAACTTCTTTTAGAATCAGGATATAAACTAAGTAGTATTCCTAAAGTAGGTGAAGAAGTAGTCCTAAGAAGGAATGCAAATCTTTCTACTGGTGGAATGGCTATAGATTGTACTGATGAAATATGCGAAGAAAATAAGAGGTATTGTATAAAAGCAGCAAAGATTATTGGATTAGATATCTGTGGAATTGATATAACAGCTTTAAGTATAGGAGAACCTATAAAAGAGCAAGGTGTAGTAATGGAAGTAAATGCGGCACCAGGAATAAGAATGCATCACTATCCATCAAGTGGAGAACCGAGGGATGTAGGAAAGGCTATACTAAATCATTTGTATAATGGGAAACCTAGAAATATACCTGTAATAGCTATTACAGGAACTAATGGGAAAACTACAACAACTAGACTTATATCCTATGTATTAAATCTTATGGGAAATACTGTTGGCATGACATCTACAGAAGGTATTTATATTGGAGATGAATGCATAGATATAGGTGATGATACAGGTTATGAAAGTGCAAAATCAATTTTATTAAACAAAGATGTTGATGTTGCGGTACTTGAGACAGCCAGAGGTGGAATGATAAAGAAGGGATTAGCTTATGATTTAGCTGATGTTGGAGTAGTAACTAATATAACTGAAGACCATCTGGGACTTGATGAAATATACACAATGGAAGATTTAAGTTTTATAAAATCATTAGTAACTGAAGCTGTAAAGCCAAGTGGCTACTCTATAATAAATGCAGATGATAATTGGAGTAGAAATTTAATAGATAGAGCTAGAGGAGAGATAATATATTTTTCCAAAGATAAAAATAATAACTTAATACAAAAAAATATACTTGCTGGAAAGAAGGCTGTATTTATAGATGATGGTATTCTTTGTGTAGTTAATAATAATAAAAAATATAATGTGCTAAAGGTTGATGATATACCAATAACATTAAATGGCAGTTTAATATTTAATATTGAAAATGCACTAGCAGCATGTGCGGCATTAGTAGGAATTGGCATAGATTACTGCATGATAGCTAGAGGGTTTAATAAGTTTAAATTAGATTATGAACATAATGCTGGTAGGTTTAATATGTATAAATTAAATGGTAGAACTATTATATTAGACTATGGTCACAACGTAGATGGATTTAGGGCTATATTTGAATCTTTAAAATCTATGAATTTTAATAAACTAATTGGAGTTATAGGTATTCCTGGTGATAGAAATGACGAAATGGCAATTGATATAGGGAAAATAAGTGATAAAAATTTAGATTTTATTATAATAAAAGAAGACATTGATAAGAGAGGAAGAAAGCCAGGAGAAATTGCTAGTTTGATAGAAAATGGAATATCTGATAAAAACAAGTATAAAATTGTTTTGGAAGAACCAGAAGCTCTTAAAGAAGCTATAAGAATTAGTGAAGAGGGAGATGTTATAGTAGCATTCTTTGAAGAATTACAGCCTTTAATGAAGGTTGTTGAGAGTTATAGAGACGATAATGAAAAAGAAGAGTTGGTTAATTTATAAATATTTAAATTAAAGATTAGACACATAATATTTTTTAATTATTCTATAATCCATTTGAATTATTAAAAAATTATGTGTCTAATCTTTTTATATTACAAAAATAGACAGAGAGAATTAGCTATGATAAAATATGAGATAACATTGACGGAGGGAAGGGATATGTGTAATGAAAGCAAAGGCATATGCTAAGGTTAATATAGCATTAGATGTTATTGGAAAAAGAGAAGATGGATATCATTTATTGAGAATGATAATGCAAGCGATAGATTTATACGATGAGATATTGATAGAAAAGATAGATAAAGGAATAAGAATAAATTGTAATAAGCCATATGTACCAACTGATGAAAGAAATTTAGCTTATAAGGCAGCAAAGCTATTTATGGATAAATTTAATATTAAATCAGGAGTTAACATAACAATCAATAAAAACATACCAGTATCTGCTGGGTTAGCTGGTGGAAGCACAGATTGTGCAGCTGTATTAAAGCTCATGAATAAGATGTTTAAGACTAATCTTAGTGATCAAGAATTAATGGATTTAGGTGTTAAACTAGGTGCAGATGTTCCTTACTGTATAATTGGAGGAACGGCACTTTGTGAAGGAATAGGGGAGAAGATAACTAAGTTAAAACCATTTAAAGATAAAATACTAGTTTTAGTAAAACCTCCTTTTGGTGTTTCAACGAAGGTAGTATATCAAGAGTTTGATTTGTCAAAGGTTGTATTCCATCCTAATGTAGAAGGACTTATTAAAAATATAGAAGAAGATAATTTGAAATATGTAGCAAGTAATATGAAGAATTTACTTGAAAATGTTACTCTTGCAAAGTATAAAGAGATAATATCCATTAAACAATCAATGATTGAATGTGGATCTATTGGAAGTATGATGAGTGGGAGTGGGCCAACTGTATTTGCATTTTTTGATGATATGGTTAAAGCACAAAAGTGTTATGATATAATGAAAAAGAAATATAAAGATGTATGTATAACAAGAACCATATAAAATAAATATATATGTATAGAACTCCTTTAACTGGTAATAATGATTACTAGTAAGGGGGTTTTTATTATGAAAAAAGTATTTTATGCATTTATATTAATTATAATTTCAATGTTATTTTCAGGGTGTACAGGCAGTGAGGTGGGCAACTTAAAGGTAGATAGTGAAATCACTTATGATTATGATAGTGTGCAAGAGGAAATAATTAGATTTCACGTAATTGCAAATAGTGATACGGATGAGGATCAAGAGCTAAAACTTAAAGTGAGAGATGAAGTAATTAAGTTTCTTACACCGTTACTAGATGAGTCATCAAATATAGAAGAATCTAGAGAAATACTTAAAGAAAATGATAAGAAGGTTATAGATATAGCTAAAAAAGTTATAAAAGAAAATGGATATAATTATAGTGTTAAAAGCGAACTTTCAAGAGAGAATTTCCCAGAAAAGATATATGGAAATATAGTATTACCACAAGGAGAATATGAAGCTTATAGAATATTGATAGGAAAGTCATCAGGACAAAATTGGTGGTGTGTTATGTTTCCACCATTATGCTTTGTAGATGTAACTAAAGGTGAGGTTGCATATAATGAGACAGAAAGGCAAATGAATAAAGTTGTTGAAAATAAAAATAAACCTGTGGAAAAAAGTGATAGTAAAAATGATAAGGATAATAAAATAGAGGATGATACAAAGATAGATAAAAAAGAAGAGTTTAACGTTAAATTTAAGATTGTAGAAGTTATAAAGGAATTATTTTAATAGTTACCTTAAAAATTAACTTGATAAAACTAATGAAGAATCATAAACTATAATTTGTAACAAATTATGAATTTGGGATAGTTAAAGTTTAAATAAACTAATTATTAGGAGGAAATTTTAATGACTAGAGCACTAGCTATGATATCAGGTGGATTAGATAGTATATTATCAGCAAAATTAATTAAGGATCAAGGAATAGAAGTAATAGGAATATGCTTTAAATCATATTTTTTTGATGAAGAAAATGCTAAAAGAATGACTGAACAAATAGGTATACCTTTAGAGGTTGTTGACTTTTCAGTTGAACATTTTGAAATGGTTAAGGATCCTAAAAATGGATGGGGAAAAAATATGAATCCATGCATAGATTGTCATGCTATGATGATGAGGTATTCAGGAGAATTAATAAAGAAATTTAATGCAGATTTTATAATAACAGGTGAAGTTTTAAATCAAAGACCAATGTCTCAAAATAGACAAGCTTTAAATAAAGTTAGAAAAGAATCAGGTTTTAAAGATATTATACTAAGACCTTTATGTGCAAAAAATTTAGATGAAACTGAAATGGAAAAATCAGGGTTAGTAGATAGAGAAAAATTACTTGATATATCAGGAAGAAGTAGAAAAGTACAAATGGAACTTGCAGAAAAGTGGGGAATAAAAGATTATCCATCACCTGCGGGCGGATGTAGATTAACAGAGCCTAATTATTCATTAAGACTTAAAGAATCACTTGAAAGAAATGGTGATGTATCTCCAAAAGAAATAGAATTATTAAGATTTGGAAGACATTTTGTTAGTGAAAATGGTTGTAAAATAATAGCTACTAGAACTAAAGATGAGGGCGATAGAATAAAAAATGTTTTAACTAAAGAAGATTTAGTATTATATCCAACAAGCCATAATGGTGCTATGATAGTGATAAGTGGAAAGTATAATGAAGAAGATAAGGAATTAGCAGCTAAGATAGCAGGTAGATATTGCAAGGGGAAAGATCTTGATGAGGTGGAAATATCTTATGGGAAATTTGGATGCAAATTTGAAGGAACTTTAAAAGTTAAACCAGCTAGTGAAGATGAGATAAATAAGTACATAATACAAGGTAAATAAGGAGGTAGAGCATTTTGGAAAAAAAAGCGATTATTAAGATAGTTAGTAATGCTACTATGGAAAATGAAGAACTTATAGAAGTGGTTACTCCAGGTAGCTTAAAGAATGAGAATGATGAAATAATTGCAATGTATAAAGAGACTGAGATATCTGGAATGAATGGAACGGATACAAAGCTTAGAATTGGTGATGAATATATCATTCTTGAAAGAGAAGGAAGCACAACAACAAAAATGCATTTTGAAAAAGGCAAACCATCTGTTTGTTTATATAATACACCTTATGGAATGTTGGAATTAACAATTGATACTAAAGAGTTAAAAATAGATATGACAGAAGATGGCGGGAATGTTGAGATAAAGTATGAAATGCAAGTAGAGGGGCAACCATCATTTAAGACACAATTAAAATTAGATATAAAAGCATAATAAAATCACCTTACTAGATTATGATTACGTTAATTTAGTAGGGTGATTTTTTATTAAATTTGTTTAAATTAAATCTTGTCTATAAAAATAAAAAGTGGGAATAATTTAATAAAAGGAGGGAATGTGTATGATTAATGAGGAAAAGTATTTTAGAATAATAAAACAAATATGTGTCTTTAATAATATATCCAAAGAAGAATTACTGGATATATTAAAGGAAAAAGATATGAAATACTTACTAATTTTATTTTTGAAAAAATATGATTGTTGGAGTGAAGAAGAATTAAAAGAAGTTTTAAATGTTAAAACACGAAAAAGCATACATTATAACTACCAGAAAGCTGAAGAAAAATTATTGATAAATAAGAAATTTAGAGATAAATATTTTGAAATAGAGAAAAAAATAGACGCAGAATTATAAAAAAATAGGAAATGAACAAAATATAAATAAAAAATGACTAGATATTAAAAAATAAATGTGGTACTATATTATCTATGTTATTTAAAGAGAATTGTTTTAGCACGAATACCCCATAAATGAAATTTATGGGGTAATATCTATTATAACTTTGAATAGTTTATATGTCAATAAAAAAATAAATTTTCTCATAGGGAGGAACTAAAATGAACAAAAGAACTAAGTATGTATTTGTAACAGGTGGAGTTGTTTCAGCATTAGGAAAAGGAATTACAGCAGCATCGCTTGGAAGATTATTAAAAAATAGAGGGGTAAATGTATCAATACAAAAGTTTGACCCATACCTAAATGTAGACCCAGGAACAATGAGTCCATACCAACATGGAGAAGTATTTGTAACTGATGATGGAGCGGAAACAGATTTAGATTTAGGACATTATGAAAGATTTATTGATGAGAACTTAACTCAAAATAGTAATGTTACTACTGGTAGAATATATTGGTCAGTTATATCAAAAGAAAGAAGAGGAGAATACTTAGGTGGAACAGTTCAAGTAATACCTCATATAACTAACGCTATAAAAGAAAAAGTTTATAGAGTTTCAAAAGAAAGAGATGTTGATGTTGTTATAACAGAAATTGGTGGAACAGTTGGAGATATTGAATCACAACCATTTTTAGAAGCAATAAGACAAGTTAGAAGTGAAGTTGGTCCTGAAAATGTTTGTTTTATACACGTTACATTAGTTCCATACCTTGGAAAAGCAGGAGAGCTTAAAACTAAACCAACTCAACACTCAGTTAAAGAGTTAAGAAGTATTGGTATACAACCAGACATAATAGTATGTAGATCAGAAAAAGAATTATCAGAAGATATTAAAAATAAGATAGGCTTATTCTGCAATATGGATGGAAGATCAGTTATCCAAAATTTAGATGCTGAACATCTTTATGAAGTTCCTTTAATGTTACATGCTGAAGGATTAGATAATTTAGTATGCGAAAAGTTACACCTTGGATGTAAAGATATAGACAATAGTGAATGGATAGACATGGTTCAAAGAATTAAGAACTTAGAAAATGAAGTTACAATAGCTTTAGTTGGTAAATATGTTGAATTACATGATGCGTACATATCAGTAGTAGAAGCTTTAAGTCATGGTGGTCTAGCAAATAACACTAATGTAAAAATTAAATGGATAAATTC
The DNA here is from genome assembly GCF_019753795.1 of Clostridium sardiniense. Lineage (NCBI taxonomy): Bacteria > Bacillati > Bacillota > Clostridia > Eubacteriales > Clostridiaceae > Clostridium > Clostridium sardiniense. The sequence goes on from NZ_JAIKTU010000007.1 coordinate 49,591, forward strand.
AGAAGAATTAGAAACTCAAGATGTAGATAAAGTTTTAGCTGGTGTAAATGGTGTTTTAGTTCCAGGTGGATTTGGAGATAGAGGTGTAGAAGGTAAGATAGAAGCTATAAGATGGGCTAGAGAAAATAAAGTACCTTTCCTTGGAATTTGTCTTGGAATGCAATGTGCAGTAATTGAATTTGCAAGAAATGTTGTAGGACTTGAAGGTGCACATAGTTCAGAATTAGATCAAGAAACAAAATATCCAGTTATAGATATTATGCCAGAACAAAAAGATATAGAAGACTTAGGTGGAACAATGAGACTTGGATTATATCCATGTAAGTTAGATGAGACAACAAAGGCTTATGATTCATATAAAGATGAAATTATATATGAAAGACATAGACATAGATATGAATTTAACAATGAATTTAGAAAAGAAATTACTGAAAGTGGTATGACAATTTCAGGAACAAGTCCAGATGGAAGATTAGTTGAAATAGTTGAAATAGAGGATCATCCATGGTTTGTTGCAGCTCAGTTCCATCCAGAATTAAAATCAAGACCAAATAGACCACACTCATTATTTACTGGATTTATAGAAGCTGCTTTAAAGGAAAAATAAAATAAATTATTATATAATAAAGGTATTCTAAATTTTTAGAATACCTTTATATATTTTAGGAGAAGATTATAAATATAATTATTATAAAATGAATCTTTTTAATTAATTATAAACAAATACCCTAAATACCTTGCAAACATAAGGTTATTGAAGGATAATAAAATAAAAGTCAAGTTATCTAAGAATCTTACCTTAAGAGTTCCCTAAAGAATGAATTTAAGTTTTTATATAAATATTGAACTAAATATGGAGGTGTCATTTTGACAAGAGAAGTTTACGAAGGTATGACATTAGCAAGTCTAAAAGAAGTTGCTAAAGAGTTAAAAATAAAAAATATATCAAAATATAAAAAAAGTGAATTGATAGATGAAATTCTAAAGAATAAAGTAAATTCTATAGAAAAAGATGGTGTTATATTAAAAGAAAAAATATCACCTAAGCCTAGAGAAATAAATACTCAAAACTATCAAAATAATCATCAAAACACTCAAAACAATTATCAAAACACTCAAAATAGTTACCAAAATACAAATAGAAGTCACACTCAAGGTGATAGGAATTATACTCAAAATGATAGAAGGTATAACAATCAAGGGGATAGAAACCATAATCAAAATGATATGGCTCAAGCTGTTACAGTATCAGGTATATTAGAGATTCAAGAAAATAATAGCTTTGGATTTTTAAGAGGAAAGAATTGCTTAAGTAGTAATGAAGATGTGTATGTATCTCCAGCTCAAATTAGAAGATTCAACCTATCAACTGGAGATAAATTAGAAGGTAAGGTTAGGGAGCCTAAAGAAGGAGAAAAGTTTAAAGCGTTAATATACTTAGAAAAAGTAAATGATGAAAATCCTGAAAAGGCTGTAGGAAGAACTAAATTCGAAAAGTTAACTCCAATATATCCAAAGGAAAGAATTAGACTTGAACGTAAGGGAGAAAATGATCTTTCAACAAGATTAATGGATATAATTTGTCCTTTGGGAAAGGGACAAAGAGGTATGATTGTTGCACCACCAAAGGCTGGTAAAACAACACTTTTAAAGAAATTAGCTCAAAATATATCAAAGAATTGTCCGGAAGTTAAGCTTATAGTATTACTTATAGATGAAAGACCGGAAGAAGTTACAGATATGCAAAGATCAATAAATGGAGAGGTAATGTACTCAACATTTGATGAAGAACCTCAAAATCATGAGAAGGTATCAAAAATGGTATTAGAACATGGTAAAAGAAGAGTTGAGCAAGGTCAAGATGTTGTAATTCTTTTAGATAGTTTAACAAGACTTTCAAGAGCATATAATTTAACAATTACTCCAACAGGAAGAACATTAACAGGGGGATTAGATCCTGGTGCATTAATAATGCCTAAGAAATTCTTTGGGGCTGCAAGAAATATTGAAGAGGGCGGTAGTTTGACAATTCTTGCAACAGCTCTTGTAGATACAGGTTCAAGAATGGACGATATGATATTTGAAGAATTTAAAGGTACTGGTAATATGGAAGTACACTTAGATAGAAGACTTCAAGAGAGAAGAATATTCCCAGCTATAGATATTTATAAATCAGGAACAAGAAAAGAAGATTTATTATTGAGCAATCAAGAAAGAGAAGTTGCATTTGCAATTAGAAAAATAATGTATACAGATGGAAATGTAGATAACGTAACAGAAAATCTAATTAAAATGCTAGGTAAAACTAAAGATAATGAAGAGTTTATAAGAGTATTTGAAAAAAATAATATTTAAAATAAAAAGACTGATACAAAAAGTTAAATGACTTTTTGTATCAGTCTTTATTACTAATTAAATAGTTTACTAAATCAACTATTGAAGATGATGAATATGTATCTGCTAAAGATTTTAGTTTATTTTTCATTTCTTCAAGAATAGCTGGGTTTTCAATTAATGAATCTATTATAGGGTTAATTTCTTTCATATAATTTACGTGAAATGCATATCCTTCTTTAGTAAGAAATTCAGTATTTTCTTTCTCTTGCCCAGGTATTGCAAACGGTATTATTAAAGGTAAATTTTTTGCAATTGACTCAGTAACTGTAAGTCCTCCAGGTTTTGAAATTATAACATCTGAGTATTCCATAAATGAAGATATGTCATTTGAAAAACCTAATATATGCAATTTTTTATCTTTATATTCTTTAGTACAATGTTTCATTAAATTATGCTTTAAGTTTTTATTATTTCCACAAACAACTGTAATTCTAAGTTTATTATCATTTTTTAATAATTCATCAAGAACATAAGAAATATCTTTTAACCCCATACTTCCACTCATAAGTAATATATTGAAGTATTCTGTACCCTTTATATGAGGAATGTTTTTATCTCTCTCAAAAAAGGATTCTCTTATAGGAATACCAAAAGGAAAAATTCTATCTTCTAGTATACTTTTATCTATTAAAGATTGCTTAGTATATTCACTTCCTGTTATATAAGCATCAACATTCTTTCCTATATATGTATAATGTGCCTTAAAATCTGTGACAACTGAAATGAAAGGTATATTTAAGCCTTCACTTTTTAACTTATCCATTATACAGACACATAACGGGTGAGTAGATATTATTATATCGGGTTTTTTTAAGCTAATTAGATTAGCAAGCCTCTTTTTTACAAATAAAAAAGGTATATTATCTAGCGTGTTTATAAATCTATTATTGGTTAGTTTATAAATAAAACCATAAATACCTGGAAAACTCATTGCAGATACTTCATATCCACCTACTACAGCATTTATTAAGAACTTACTACTATTACTTAAAAAGTCATAACTTATGCATTCATAATCGTTTTTTTGAAGCAATTCGCTAAGTGATTTAGCTGCTTGATTATGTCCCTGCCCAGTAGAAGTAGTTAATATAAGAACTCTCTTCATTCAATTCACTCGCTTCATATAATTTTTTATATAAATATAGTTTAACATTATTTCAGTATAATTAAAATAAATTTAGCAAAAAAGAAAATGGGAAAGACTTGAAGTCTTTCCCTAAATTTCTTATTTTTTAATGTTGAATCTCTTGTTGAATTTATCAACTCTTCCACCAACATCAACGATTTTTTGCTTACCAGTGAAGAATGGGTGGCATTTAGAGCATATTTCTACTTTAAGTTCTTCTTTAACAGAACCAGTTGTAAAAGTATTTCCACATGCACACTTAACCACTGCGTCGTGATGGTATTCTGGATGTATGCCTTCTCTCATGTTTTTCACCTCTTTGTGTTTTAGTTTTATTGTAGCATTGTACAATAAATAACTACTAGAGTATATCATAGTAACCTATAGCAGTCAATAAAAGACAAAATTAAAAAAAACTTTTTATAAAGGTGCATAAATGCTATAATCATTATTAACTGAAATGTAGAAGGAGAGAAAAAAATTGAGTAAATTATACTTTAGATATGGGGCTATGAATTCAGGAAAATCAACGCATTTAATGCAAGTTGCTCATAATTATGAAGAAAGAGGAATGAGAGTTTTATTAATGAAACCATCAACAGATAAAAAGGGTGGTAATAAACTTGTTTCTAGATTGGGAGTAGTTAGAGAAGTTGATGTTCTAGTTGGAGAAAATGAAAATATTTGTAATATAGTTAAAAACAATGTTAAAGAGTATGGGAAATTACATTGCATTTTAGTAGATGAAGTTCAATTTATGAAAAAAAATCAAATAGATGAATTATTTGAAGTTGCAGTAACACTAGATATTCCTATAATATGTTATGGTCTAAGAACTGATTTTAAGATGGAAGGTTTTGAAGGAAGTAAAAGACTACTATTAATTGCACATAGTATAGAAGAGATGAAAACTATATGTAAATGTGGTAACAAAGCTGTAGTAAATGCGAGAAAGATAAATGATAGATTTGTATTTGAAGGTGAGCAAGTTGCTATAGATAATATAGGTGATGTTCATTATGAATCATTATGTGGAGAGTGTTACTTTAAATATAAGAACCAAAAATAAGGAGGGGATATATATTGAAGAAATGTGACGTGGGTGGTCAAGCTGTTATTGAAGGTGTAATGATGAGAGGTAGTAAAGGAATGGCAACAGCCGTAAGAAAAGAAGATGGTAACATCGAAGTTGAAGTCAGAAAAATTACACCAATTACAAAAAAATACAAGATATTAAATATGCCATTTATAAGAGGTGGCTTTATACTTATAGATTCTTTAATACAAGGAATAAAATCATTAAATTATTCAGCCTCTTTTTTTGAAGATACTGAACCATCAGCTTTTGAAGATTGGCTTAAAAAGAAGTTTGGAGATAAAAGTAATGATGTAATAATTACTTTTACGATGTTTATTTCATTTATACTTTCAGCATTTTTATTTATTGCAATACCTACAGGAGTTGCTTCACTTTTTTCTAAACTCAACATATCTAGCATAGGTCTTAATATGATAGAGGCAGCTATTAGAATAGGAATATTGCTATTATATATGTGGGGAATTAGTAAATTAGATGATATATATAGGTTATTTCAGTATCACGGTGCTGAGCATAAGACTATCTTTTGTTATGAATCTGGAGAACCCTTAAAGGTTGAAAATGTAAAGAAATATTCAAGGTTTCACCCAAGATGTGGAACAAATTTTTTATTCCTTATAATGTTTGTAAGTATAATAGTTTTTGCTTTTACTGGATGGGGAAGTTTTTTTGAAAGGCTATTACTTAGAATAATACTAATACCAGTTGTGTCAGGAATAACTTATGAGCTTATAAAATGGCTTGGAAAGTCTGATAATAAGCTAGCAAAAATTATTGCAGCTCCAGGATTAAAATTACAAGAGATTACAACAAGAGAGCCAGATGATTCACAGATAGAAGTTGCAATTAGATCTTTAAGAGCGGCTGAAGGGTTACCGGAGGAAGAAATGACAATAACAGAACTTTTAGATGAAGGAACAAAGATATTATTAAATGTAGATAAGGAAAATGCAAGATTAGATGCTACATTATTATTAGGATATATAATAGGTAGAGATAGGCTTTATATACTAACTCATGGTGAAGAAAATATAAATAATAATGATAAGAAAAAGTATCTAGAGCTTATAGAGAAAAGAAAATTGAAGATGCCAATTAAATATATTTTAGGTTCTTGTGAATTCATGGGATTAGACTTCGATGTTGAAGAGGGTGTATTAATTCCTAGAGGAGATACAGAAATATTAGTTGAAGAAGTTTTAAATCATATAGATGATGATGAAAAGTTAGATGTATGTGATTTATGTTCAGGGAGTGGTGCTATTGGTATATCACTTGCACACTACAGAAAAAATATTAATGTAGATGAAATAGATTATTTTGAAAAACCAGAAAAAATCACAATTAAAAATATTAAAAAACATAAATTAGAAGATAGAATAAGATTTATTAAAAGTGACTTATTGAAAGTTGTTATAGATGAAGATAAGAAATATGATATCATTGTTTCAAATCCTCCATATATAAAGGAAGAAGAAATAAGAACTTTAATGGATGATGTTAAAAGATACGAACCTCATAGTGCTTTAAGCGGAGGAGAAGATGGACTTATTTTCTATAGAAGAATAGTTAATGAAAGTAAAATTCTTTTAAAGGGAAAAGGAATATTAGCCTTTGAGATTGGGCATGATCAAGGAGATGAGGTAAAAACGCTTATGGAAGAAAATAATTTTAAAGATGTAAGAGTTATAAAGGACTTAGCAGGACATGATAGGGTAGTTGTAGGAAACTTTACCCTTGTTGAAAAAGGATTATAATATGTGATATAATGTTTAAATATGAAATTAGATAATACGGAGTGGATAAAATGTTATTAGATAAATTAGCATTCATAGAAAACAAGTATGATGAATTATCAGTAAAGATTAGTGATCCTTCAATTATGGCAAACCAAAACGAGTGGAGAAAACTATGTAAGGAACATGCCGATTTAGAAATAATAGTTGGAGCTTACAAGGAATATAGAAAAGTTATAGAAGATTTACAAGATAATAAAGAAATGCTTGAGATTGAATCAGATAAAGAAATGAAAGAAATGCTTAACGATGAAATTAATGAGCTTAAGAAAAGAGAAGAAGAATTAGAAAAAGAGATACAAATTCTACTATTACCAAAAGATCCAAATGATGATAAGAACGTATTTGTAGAAATAAGAGCAGGTGCAGGTGGAGACGAGGCAGCATTATTTGCAGCTAACCTTTTCAGAATGTATACAAGATATGCAGAAAACAACAGATGGACTGTTGAACTTATGAGTACTAATGAAACTGGAATTGGTGGACTTAAAGAAGTTGTATTTATGATTAAAGGTCATGGTGCATACTCAAGACTTAAATATGAAAGTGGAGTTCATAGAGTACAAAGAGTTCCAGATACAGAATCAAGTGGTAGAATACATACATCAACTGCTACAGTTGCAGTATTACCAGAAGTTGATGATGTAGAAGTTGAAATTAATGATAAAGATATTAAGTTTGATGTATTTAGAGCATCCGGTAATGGAGGACAATGTGTTAATACAACTGACTCAGCAGTAAGACTTACACACATACCTTCAGGTATAGTAATATCATGTCAAGATGAAAAATCACAGCTTAAAAATAAAGAAAAGGCTATGAAAGTTTTAAGAGCAAGACTATATGAACAAGCAGAAGCAGAAAGAGCAGCAGGTATTGCAGAGGATAGAAAATCACAGGTTGGTACAGGGGATAGAAGTGAAAGAATAAGAACTTATAATTACCCACAGGGGAGAGTTACAGATCATAGAATAGGATTAACTCTTTATAAATTGGAAATGTTCTTAAATGGAGATATAGATGAAGTTATAAATGCACTTATAACTGCTGACCAAGCTGAAAAAATGAAACAAATGGGAAATACAGAGCAGTAATTTTAAAAAAGCCTTGCATTGATAATGTAAGGCTTTTAGAATATATAAAGGGGCAAAGTATGGATATTTATAAAGCATTAAAAAAAGAAAAAAAAGCCATAAAAAGATTTTATATATACATGGGTATATTAGCTTTGTTATTGCCAACTACATTATGGCTAACAGATATCAAAACAAAATTTTTTATATTTTATGTGCTGATTTTAGAGCTTTTAATAATACTTGCTGTTTTAAAAAAAAGGGATTATACAAAGCTTGAATTTAAATATAAAAATAATAGACTAAAGTTTACGAGCGGATTATTTAGCCAAACTAACACAATATTATGCGATACTATAGCCATAGTTCATACTGATGGTATGGAAGATTATATGAAGATAATATTAGTTAGTAATGCAAAAGTTAGAAATAGAAGAATGAAGCTAATATCAAAAGGATTTTTAAAAAGATATCCAGAAGTAGCTGAACTATATGATAAAATAAAAAGATTAGATCCAGATGAAATTTACTATTTTCAAATAGTGAAGAAAGGTGGACTAAAGAAATATCCTTTTCTAGATGAGGTATTTAAATATTGTGTTAAGGCAGACTATACTGAAGCTTGTATTGAAAATATAAAAATTGCGCGTGGGCAAACTTTAAGTTAGAAAGAAGGAATTAACTTTGAAAACAAAGATTGCTACTTTAGATGGAGCTAATGATATAAAGTACATAAAAGAAGCAGCACAAGTTATAAAAGATGGAGGAGTAGTTGCATTTCCAACTGAAACTGTATATGGATTAGGAGCAAATGCTTTAAAAGAAGAAAGTGTAGAAAAAATATTTATAGCAAAGGGAAGACCACAAGATAATCCTTTAATTATACATGTTGCTTCAAAAGATATAAGTGAATATGCAAAAAATATTCCTGAGGTTGCAACTAAATTAATGGATAAATTTTGGCCAGGACCGATGACATTAATATTAGAGAAAAAGGATATAATACCAATGAAGACAAGTGCAAATCTAGATACTATAGGTATTAGAATGCCATCAAATGAAGTGGCATTAGAACTTATTAAGGAATCAGGAGTTCCTATTGCAGCACCATCTGCTAATATAAGTGGAAGACCAAGTCCAACAGACATTGAACGATGCATTGAAGATCTTACAGGAAGAGTAGATTATATAATTGGTGGACAAAAGAGTAAAGTTGGGTTAGAATCTACTATAGTGGATTGCACTGTATATCCTCCAGTAGTTTTAAGACCAGGTGGACTAACTTTAGAAATGCTAAGAGAAATAGATAAAAACATAGCAATTGATAAAGGATTACTTAATAATTCAGAAGAATTTAAACCAAAAGCACCAGGCATGAAGTATAGACACTATGCGCCAAATGCAAAGCTTAAAATTATAAAAGGAAATAAAGAAAAAACTATTGAAAAAATTAATGAAATGGTACAAAATTATATAGATGATGGAAAGAGAGTAGGAATACTCATAACTAAAGAGAATAGTCATAGATATCCTAAGGGAGAAAAGGTTATTCTTGGAGAAGAAAACAATTTAGAAGAAATTGCATCAAATCTTTTCGAAGCCTTAAGATCTTTTAATGATCTAGATGTAGATATAATACTTGCAGAGGCTTTTAATGAAGAGGGCTTAGGCGTTGCTATAATGAATAGATTAAGTAAGGCAGCAGGCCATGATGTTATAAATGTGTAATAGTGTTTGGAGGTTTTTTTATGAAAGTACTCTTCGTATGTACAGCAAATACATGTAGAAGCCCAATTGCAGAAGAAATATTTAATAAACTGAATAGTGATAAAAGTTTAAGAGCTAAATCAGCTGGCATTACTATTGTTCCAGGAAGCTTCGTGACTGAAAATTCGGTAGAATTAATAAAAGAAGAATTAGATATAGATATTCAGGATAAAGAAGCTATTCAATTAAATAGGAATATGCTTCAAAGGGCTGATATTGTTTTAACAATGACTAATTACGGTAGAGACTTTATAAAAAATAATTATCCAGATTATAAAGAGAAAGTATTTTCAATATGTGAATATGCTGGCGTTACAGGGGAGATAACTGACCCTTACGGCAGCACAATTTCTGTTTATCATAAAATATATAAAGAATTAGAGGATATAATTCCTCGTATAATAGCTAAATTAAAGAAAGATGGAAGTGTGTAATATTTTTATTACATACTACACTTTCTTTTTTTATAAATTAAAATACTTATGAAAATAATTGGAGGTGGCGTTATGAAAATAGCATTAGGATCAGATCATGGTGGATATAATTTAAAAAATGAAATTGCATCATTTTTAAAAGATAATGGGTATGAAATAAAAGATTTTGGTACTTATAGTACCGAATCATGTGATTATCCAGAATATGCACAAAAGGTTGCAGAAGCTGTTGCAGCAAAAGAATTTGATTTTGGAATATTAGTTTGTGGAACAGGTATAGGAATAAGTATAGCTGCAAATAAAGTACCAGGAATTAGAGCAGCATTATGTTCAGATACTTTTAGTGCACATGCAACTAGACAACATAATAATGCAAATATTCTTGCTCTAGGTGAAAGAGTTGTAGGACCAGGTCTTGCAATAGATATAGTTAAGACATTCTTAGCTTCAGAATTTGAAGGTGAAAGACACCAAAAGAGAATAGATAAAATATCTCTTATAGAAGAAAAATATAATAAATAATTAATTAATATATTGGAGGAATTTAAAAATGAGTAAAGTTACAGAAATCAATCATCCATTAATACTACACAAGTTAGCATTTATAAGAAGTAAGGAAACAGGCTCAAAGGATTTTAGAGAGTTAGTTTCAGAAGTTTCAATGTTAATGGCATATGAAGTTACAAGAAATCTTCCAACTGAAAATGTTGAGATAGAAACACCTGTATGCAAAACGAAATGTAAGATGTTAGCTGGAAAGAAGCTAGCTATTGTACCAATATTAAGAGCGGGACTTGGAATGGTAGATGGTGTTTTAAAACTTATACCAGCAGCTAAGGTTGGACATATTGGATTATATAGAGATGAAGAAACACTACAACCAGTTGAATATTTCTGTAAGTTACCTCAAGATATAGCAGAAAGAGAAATAATCGTTGTAGATCCAATGCTTGCAACTGGTGGATCAGCAGTAGATGCATTAACTATGCTTAAAAATAGAGGCGCAAAGTGCTTAAAGTTAATGTGTTTAATTTCATCACCAGAAGGAATAAAGGCAGTAAAGGAAGCACATCCAGATGTTGATATATTCGTTGCTGAAATAGATGAAAAATTAAACGAGCAAGGATATATAGTACCAGGCCTTGGTGATGCTGGAGATAGATTATTCGGAACTAAATAGTTTCTTTGATTTATAATTAGTAAAATAAATAATAAAATCCCCCTATTTTATAAGAAATAGGGGATTTTATAGATATTATAATTTGAAATATAAGAATTTTAGATATCATCTACATCAAATGAAAGTTCAATTTTCTTAACAGATGGCACAAGTTCTGTTAATCTCACACCAGCAGATTCAAACATTCTCTTGGATGCCTTAACTACATCTGTGTCAGCATATTTATTACTTAAATAGATTACTTCCTTTATGCCACTTTGAATAATAGCTTTAGCACATTCATTACAAGGAAATAGCGCAACATAAAGTTTTGCATTTTCAAGTGAAACACCTCTATTATTTAAAATAGCATTAAGTTCTGCATGCACAACATAAGGATATTTAGTTTCTAAGAAATCACCATCTCTTTCCCATGAATAGCTATCATCTGAGCAGCCAAATGCAAATCCATTATAACCAACAGATAATACTCTATTAGTAGGGCTTACAATACATGCACCAACTTGTGTACTCGGATCTTTACTTCTTTTAGCTGATAAAAGTGCAAGTCCCATAAAATACTCGTCCCAAGATATAAAATCAGTTCTTTTCATAATAGAAACTCCTTCATATAAAAAAATTATGTAATTTATTAATATTATAATATAAAGGCAAGAAAAAGGGAAAAAATCGTCTGAAAAAGTATTTGTTTAAAATTTAACAAAAAACTATTGATTATTATTAAAGTAATGGTTATAATAAAAGTATGTTAAGAGTTTAACAAAGATTAAGAAATTTGTTAATTATAAATTTGGGAGGTTTTATTAATGAGAGATGTAGTAATTGTAAGTGCGGTAAGAACAGCACTAGGTTCATTTGGAGGATCATTAAAGGATGTTCCTGCAGCAGATTTAGGTGCATTAGTAATAAAGGAAGCAGTAAAGAGAGCTGGAATAAAACCAGAAATGGTAGAAGAAGTTTTAATGGGAAATGTTATTCAAGCAGGTCTTGGACAAAACGTTGCTAGACAAGCTACAATAAAAGCAGGTCTTCCAAACGAAGTTTCAGCAATGACTATTAATAAAGTATGTGGATCAGGATTAAGAGCAGTTAGTTTAGCAGCTCAAATGATAAAAGCTGGTGATACAGATATAGTTGTAGCTGGTGGTATGGAAAATATGTCAAGAGCACCATATCTTTTAGACACTGCAAGATGGGGTCAAAGAATGGGTAACGGAAAAATGGTTGACTCAATGATAAATGATGCTTTATGGGATGCATTTAATAACTACCACATGGGAGTTACCGCTGAAAATATAGCTAAAGAATGGAATTTAACAAGAGAAGAGCAAGATGAATTTGCTGTAGCTTCTCAAAATAAAGCAGAAAGAGCTATAAAAGAAGGAAGATTCAAAGACGAAATAGTTCCAGTTGTAATACCACAAAGAAAAGGAGAACCAAAAGTATTTGATACAGATGAGTTCCCAAGATTTGGAGCAACTATAGAAGGATTATCAAAATTAAGACCAGCATTCCAAAAAGAAGGAACAGTTACAGCAGGTAATGCTTCAGGTATAAATGATGGAGCAGCTGCATTTGTAGTAATGAGCGCTGAAAAAGCAGAAGCATTAGGACTTAAGCCAATGGCTAAGATTCTTTCATATGGATCAAGAGGATTAGATCCAGCTATCATGGGATACGGACCATTCCATGCTACAAAGAAAGCTTTAGAAGGAACTGGATTAGAAGTTAAAGACATAGACCTTGTAGAAGCAAACGAAGCATTCGCAGCTCAAAGTTTAGCAGTAGCTAAAGATTTAGGATTTGATATGAGCAAAGTTAATGTAAATGGTGGAGCTATAGCTTTAGGACACCCAGTTGGAGCTTCAGGAGCTAGAATATTAGTTACATTACTTCATGAAATGGAAAAGAGAGATGCTAAAACTGGTTTAGCTACACTTTGCATAGGTGGAGGAATGGGAACAGCATTAGTTGTTGAAAGATAATTATAAAAAAATATAAGTATAATTATACAAATATACCTTAGAATTTTGTTCTAAGGTATATTTTTTTATTTTTGAATAAATATAAAAATTATACTACAATTTTATGAAAACATTTAAAAAAAATCGAAAAATAATAATAAAAAATAAAAAAGCTATAAAAATATTAATTTTACACACAATAAATATGAATAAAGTGAAAACAGTATTAACAATATAATAATGCATTGAATAAGAGGAAAATTTTTTATTCAAACCTAATACTATTTTAATAGAGTGATTATTATACTTATATAGGTTATATATATCAAAAATAGGAAATAACATCAAATATTTTAAAATTTCTATTGGAAATACCAATTTATTATGACTATGAAAAAGAGATATAATTTCAAAATATTCAGAAAATTGAATAGATAACAAAAATTCAATTTGTAAAATGTGAAAAATAAAATAAAACGGATATAGTAGCAGTAAACATGAAGTATTAGAAGATAATTTTGCTTAAAAATCAAAAAATAACAAATTTTAATTAAAAATCAAGTTTTGGACAAAAAAATATATAAACTATAATTAAGAATATAATTGCCGAGGGGGTAAATTATGGTTGGAAATTTAAGTGGAATACTTAGACAAACTTTTAAAAGTAGTGGGATCATTCTTACTGCGGGACTTATAATTACATATTTAATAAATGCAAATTACTGTTTCCCATTTTTAATGGGATCAATTATTAGTATTTTAAATTTCTTAATAAGTGGTGCAGTTACTGAGAAGACTATTAATAGTGACATGAGTTTAAAAGGTATTATGCTTATGGTTAGTTTTGTAATAAGAATAATAATGGTATCAATAGTAGGATTGTTATTATTGCAAAACCAATTCAATATAGTATTTTATCTTATTGGATACATGTCCAACTTCATTTCTCTATTCATGGCAATTAAATATGAAGAAAGGAAGTGATTGAGTGGAAGCGTTATTTAAAGAAATTGGCTCTACTGTGTTACAACAATGGGGAATAATTATTATAGTAGCCATTGTTTTGATACTAATGACAAGAAATCTTTCAGTAGTACCTAAAGGAAAAAGTCAATCAATAATTGAGCTTTTTGTTGAAGGAATTAGCAATTGGACTAAGAACACTATGGGAGATAAATACACAGGATTTGCAGCTTATATCGGTGCGTTAGTTCTTTTCTTATTTTTTATGAATATAACTGACCTTATAGGTTTAAGACCACCAACAGCAGATTATAGTGTTGCATTAGTACTATCATTAACAACATTCTTAATGGTTCAAATAAATGCAATTATAAAGAATGGCGGTTTTGGATATCTTAAAGGATATATTCACCCAAGCCCAGCTTTATTACCTATCAATATACTAGAGAGAGTAATGCTACCAGTTACATTAAGTTTTAGACTTTTCGGTAACATTACAGTTGGAGTAGTAATTGTTGAATTGCTATTACAAGCATTAGGTAACTTAACTTGGTTTGCTCAATTAGCTATCCCAGTGCCATTTATGGCATACTTCGATTTATTTGACGGATTTCTTCAAACATTCATCTTTACTATATTGACAATGATTTATATAAAGATGACAGCAGAGGAGTAGCCCAAAAAAATCAATTTTTAGTCAGAGAAACTTTTAAAGTATTAAGGAGGAATTATTTATGACTGGAGCAGAATTTATAATAGGAATGCGTGCAATAGGTGCAGGTCTTGCAGTTATTGCAGCAGTAGGTGCAGGTGTTGGTATTGGTAATGCAACAGCAAGTCTATTAAAGAGTATAGCAAGACAACCTGAAGCAAGTGGTAAGCTTATGTCAACATACTTCATTGGTTGTGCCTTAGCAGAAACAACAGCAATATACGGATTACTAATTTCATTCATCTTATTATTTGTTGGTATCCACTAAAATTTGAATACTATAAAAAAAGTAGGGTTTTAATAAGCCTGGAAGGGAGGCTTTAAATTTGGAAATTAATATGAATATTAACATACCAGAAATGATAGTAACACTAGTAAATCTACTTATATTATTTTGGTTAGTTAAACATTTTGCTTTTGATAAAGTAAATAAAATCTTAAAACAAAGAAAAGATCTTATTGAAAATACAATAAGTAAAGCTGATGAAGACTTAGAAAAAGCAAGAATATTAAAGCTTCAAAATGAAAGAGAAATCAGTTCAGCTAAAGAAGAAGGAAAAGAAATTGTTAGTCAATATAAGACTAAAGCAGACAATGTTTATAAAGAAATAGTAGAGGATGCTAGAAGAGAAGCAGGAACTATTATTGATAAGTCTAAAGTTGAAATTAATAGAGAGCGTACAAAGGCTCAAGCGGAGATTAAAACACAAGCAGTAGAGCTTGCTGTATTCCTTGCAGAAAAAGCACTTGGAGACTCAATTGATGAAAAGAAACATAGAGAACTTATAGACGATTATATAAGCAAGGTAGGTATGTAATTATGTACGAATATTTAGATCGTAGATATGCTTTAGCTTTATATAAAGTAGCAGAAGAAAAAAATAAAGTCGAGGAGTATCTTGAAGACTTAAGAGAGATTTGCAATATTATTGATAACAATAAAGAATTTTACGAAGTCATTAAATACCCTCAAATAAGTACAAGACAGAAGAAGAAAATTTTCATTGATTTATTTAAGGGTAAAATTGATGAGGAATTATTATCATTTTTACTAATACTTATTGAAAAAGGCAGAATCTTATATTTAAAAGAAAAGCTTAATCAAATGGAACAAATCCATTTAGAAAAAGAAAATAAGGTAATTGCAAAGGTTAAAAGTGTTATAGAACTTACAGAAGATGAGACTTCAAGGCTAAAAGAAAAGCTAGAGAAGAAATATAACAAGACAGTAATTATAGAACATGAAATTGATAAGAGTATAATAGGTGGACTTTATGTAAGAGTTGGAAATGATGTTATTGATGGATCAATAAAATCAAGACTTGAAGACATGAGAGCCTTAATGCTTAAGATGGAATAGAGGTGAAACCATGAATATCAAACCAGAAGAGATTACTTCTATAATCAAAAATGAAATTGAAAAGTACGATAAACAAATTAAAACAATAGATTCAGGTACAATTATTCAAATTGGTGACGGTATTGCGAGAGTATATGGTTTAGATGATTGTATGGAAGGTGAATTATTAGAATTCCCAAATGATGTTTATGGTATGGCATTAAACCTTGAGCAAGATAATGTAGGATGTGTTTTACTTGGTTCTGAAGAAGGAATCAAAGAAGGAGATGTCGTTAAAAGAACTGGTAAAATTGTTGAGGTTGGAGTTGGAGCAGAATTAATAGGTAGAGTTGTAGACGGCTTAGGAAATCCTATTGATGCAAAAGGTCCAATAAAACCAGAGGCATATAGACCAATAGAAGTTCATGCTCCTAGTATCCTAGATAGAAGCTCAGTTAATGAACCATTACAAACAGGAATAAAGGCAATTGACTCAATGATTCCAATTGGTAAGGGACAAAGAGAACTTATCATAGGAGATAGACAAATAGGTAAAACTGCTATAACTATAGATACAATCATTAACCAAAAGGATAAAGATGTAATCTGTATATATGTAGCAATAGGTCAAAAACAATCAACAGTAGCACATATAGTGAATACATTAACAGAATTTGGTGCAATGGATTATACAACTGTTGTTGCTGCAACAGCTTCAGAATCAGCACCATTACAATATTTAGCACCTTATGTTGGATGTTCAATTGGTGAACATTTCATGCATCAAGGAAAAGATGTATTGGTTATATATGATGACTTATCAAAGCACGCTGTTGCTTATAGAACAATGTCATTACTACTTAAAAGACCACCAGGCAGAGAAGCGTATCCAGGGGATGTATTCTATATCCATTCAAGATTACTTGAAAGAGCAGCTAAACTTTCAGAAAAGAATGGCGGAGGTTCATTAACTGCACTTCCAATAATAGAAACACTAGCAGGAGACGTTACAGCATATATCCCAACTAATGTTATATCAATAACAGATGGTCAAATATTCCTAGAATCAGATCTTTTCTATTCAGGACAAAGACCAGCTGTTAATGCAGGTATTTCAGTATCAAGAGTTGGGGGTAACGCTCAGATTAAAGCCATGAAACAAGTTTCAGGTACTTTAAGATTAGAGCTTGCCCAATATAGAGAATTAGCATCATTTGCTCAATTTGGATCAGATTTAGACGCGGACACTTCAAGAAGACTTGAAAAAGGTAAGAGAATGGTTGAAGTTTTAAAACAAAATCAATATTCTCCAATGGCAGTTCAAAATCAAATCATGATTCTTTATGCAGCAGTAAATGATTATTTATCAGATATAAAGGTTGAAGATATAAGAAAGTTCGAAAAAGATTTCTTAGAATACATGGATACTCAATACAGAGAAGTAGGAAAAGAAATAATAGAAAAGAAAGTTTTAACTGATGAATTAAAAGCATCCCTTGAAAAAGGAATTACTGAATTCAAAAAAATATTCTTAAATAACGCATAGCTTATACATTAAGCTATGCCATCTTTTAGGAGGTGGAGGTATGGCAGGAGCTGGACTTATTGAAATTAAGCGTAGAATTAAGTCAGTAGAAAATACTAAAAAAATAACAAAAGCCATGGGACTTGTTGCCACTTCTAAGTTAAGAAGAGTCAGAATGGAATTAAATAAAAATAACAGTTACTTTGAAGCGACTAGAGATATAGCCCAAGAAGCTTATTCATCAATGGATGTTGAAAAAGAAGGTATATATTTTAAAGGCGGTCATTCAAAGAGAAAGTTATATATAGTTGTAACATCAGATTCAGGATTATGTGGAGGATATAATGTTAATATAGCATTATCTCTTAAAAATCATGTTGGAATGGAAAAATCAGATAGTCTAGTTATGTGTTTAGGTAAAAAAGGTGTATCTTACATGAAAAGATATGGCTTTGAAACTGTAGCAGAGTACGTTGATATAAAAGAAGCTAGTGATATGAAAGAAGTTTCAATGATTTATAAGCATGCATTAAGATTATATAATTCAAATGAGGTTGGTGAAATTTATGTTGTTTATACACACTTTAATTCACCAGTTTCTCAAGAAGTTAAAGTTGATAAAATGTTACCTATAGAATTTGACGAAATAAAAGAAGATATTGGATTTATGTTAGAACCAAATGATGAATCTTCAATAGAGGCAACTTTTGATTTTTATTTAAAATCAAAATTAATTAATTGTATTTTAAATGCAAAAACTAGTGAGGAATCTTCAAGAATGACTGCGATGGACGGAGCTACAAAGAATGCAGATGACTTGTTAGATTCATTAAACACTAAATATAATAGAATTAGACAAAGTGCTATAACTCAAGAAATTGCAGAAATAGTTGGTGGAGCAGAAGCACAAAAATAGTGAGGAGGTATCATTAAATGCCTAACAATATAGGAAAAGTAGTTCAAGTTATTGGACCAGTAGTTGATATAAAATTTGATACTGAGTCACTTCCAAATATTTATAATGCTATTGAAATAGAGATGGGTGGAGAAACTTTAGTAACTGAAGTTGAACAACACGTCGGAGATGATATAGTAAGAACAATAGCTATGGAAGCGACAGAAGGATTAAGAAGAGGTATGAAGGCAGTTAATACAGGAAAACCAATATCAGTTCCTGTAGGAGAATGCGTTTTAGGAAGATTATTTAATGTTTTAGGAAAACCAGTTGATAAAGAAATATCTGGAGATGTTGTGACTAAGGAATTCTATCCAATACATAGAGCCGCACCAACATTTGCAGAACAATCAGTTGAACCTGAAATGTTTGAAACAGGAATAAAAGTTGTTGACCTTATAGCTCCTTACCAAAAAGGTGGTAAGATTGGTCTATTTGGGGGTGCTGGAGTTGGTAAGACAGTACTTATTCAAGAACTTATAAACAATATAGCAAAAGAACACGGTGGATTATCAGTATTTACAGGTGTTGGAGAAAGATCAAGAGAAGGTAATGATCTTTACTATGAAATGAAAGAATCAGGAGTTTTAGATAAGACTGCATTAGTATTTGGTCAAATGAATGAACCACCTGGTGCTAGAATGAGAGTTGCACTTACAGGTCTTACAATGGCAGAGTATTTCAGAGATCAAGGTCAAGACGTGTTACTATTTATAGATAACATATTTAGATTCTCCCAAGCAGGTTCAGAAGTTTCAGCACTTCTTGGTAGAATACCTTCAGCAGTTGGATACCAACCAACACTTGCAACTGAAATGGGTGCTCTTCAAGAAAGAATAACATCAACAACACATGGTTCAATTACATCTGTTCAAGCAGTATATGTACCAGCGGATGACTTAACTGACCCAGCGCCAGCTACAACATTCTCTCACTTAGATGCAACAACAGTTTTATCAAGAAGTGTAGCAGAACGTGGTGTTTATCCAGCTGTTGACCCATTAGATTCAACATCAAGAATATTAGATCCAAGAGTAGTTGGAGAAGAACATTATTCTGTTGCATCAAAGGTTAAACATATATTAGAAAGATATAAAGAACTTCAAGATATTATTGCTATATTAGGTGTTGATGAATTATCTGATGAAGATAAATTAACTGTTGGTAGGGCAAGAAAAGTTCAGAACTTCTTATCACAACCATTCACAGTAGCAGAACAATTTACTGGTATGAAAGGTAAATATGTTACAGTAGAAGAAACAATAAGAGGATTTAAAGAAATTATTGAAGGTAAGCACGATGATTTACCAGAATCAGCATTCTTATTTGTTGGAAATATAGATGAAGCTATAGAAAAAGCTAAAACTTTAGCATAAGGGGATGATGCAATATGGCTAATACCTTTAAACTAAAAATCATGACACCTAATAAAGTCAAGATAGATGAAGAAGTTTTAAGCTTAACTACAAATACATCAGAAGGTAAGTTTGAAATTCTTGCAAACCATGCTTCTATAGTAGTTAACACAATACCTTGTGTAACAGAAATTACTAAAGCGAATGGAGAAAAGATAAATTTATTTACTTCAAGAGGTGTAATTGGTTTTAAAAATAATGAATTAAACTTCTGTTGCGGATCCTGTGAAACAAAAGAAGAAATTGATACTGGAAGAGCAGAAGAAGCTAAAAAAAGAGCAGAAAAGCGCTTAAATGATGAAAAATTTGATCGAGAAAGAGCAGAAGCTGCTTTAGGCAGAGCGCTTGCTAGATTAGAATTAAAAAGTAAATAAGAATATAAATTATAAACACCCTAGGTAGCTAAATTAATTTAGATACCTAGGGTGTTTTAATTTAGCCAATTTATGACAATCTATCACAAAAAAATATTAAATTTATATATTATAGTATAAAGGCGAATATGTATATTAAAGGGAAAAAATGACAACAATAAAGGTGAAAGGCGGGGAGGGCGTATGGAATTAAAAAGCTTATTCATCTATTTTATTGTTTTCTCAATTAATTTATTAGCATTACCAAGTGAAGAGAATATAAATATCAATAATTATCAATATATAGAAAGCATAGTTAAGAGTGAAACAATATTTTCTGAAAATGGAGTTAAGATTCAATATAATATTAAGTCTGATATAAATGATGAAATAAAAAGAATTAAGGATATATATAACGAAGGATACAGTATAGAAAATTTAACAGATAAAAATCATTTTTATATTAAAGGAGATAATGATCTAGAAATAAAAGTATGGGAAGAAGAGGATAGAGTTTTTGTTGAAGGGGCTATAATTAATTCTAAAAAAGAAGCTTCCACAGTTGAACTGAAGAAGGAATTGCAAAAATTAGAAGATAATAAAGCAAATTCATTAATATATTTTGAATATTATAAGGGAAAACTAAATTCTGTAAAAAGTATAAAAGATATAAGTTTAAGCAATGAGTTAATTAAAGTGCATAATGGCTATGTTGGAAAAAGCAAACTTAAGGATGGAAATCAAATAAGCTATGGAATTATGGAATATGACACAGGGGTATATGTAATTGTGGGGACTCCTATTATATTTACAACATACTAACAATTAATTATGGAGGAAAATATGGAAAAAATAATAGTAAAAGGGGTTAAGAAACTAACAGGAGAAGTAAATATAAATTCGGCTAAAAATTCGGTGTTACCAATAATAGTATCAACAATACTATCTCCTAATAAAATAATAATAGAAAATACTCCTATGTTAGAAGATGTTCAAGTTATACTAAATCTACTTAATGGCTTGAATACAGATATGAATTATTCAAAGATTAATAACTCACTTGAAATAAATACAAGTAACTTAAAAAGTTTTGATACAACTAATGAGCTTGTAAGAAAAATGAGAGCATCATTTTTAATTATGGGTCCAATGCTCGCAAGGTTTGGACATTGTAAATTATCTATGCCAGGAGGATGTAATATAGGTAGTAGGCCTATTGATTTACATTTAAAAGGCTTTAAGGCATTGGGAGCTGAAATTATACAAGGACATGGATTTGTTGAGGCAAAGGCAAAGAAGCTTATAGGTAATAGAATATATTTAGATTTCCCATCTGTTGGAGCAACAGAAAATATAATGATGGCAGCAGTTTTAGCAAGCGGAACAACAATTATAGAAAATGCTGCTGAAGAACCTGAGATTTGGGATTTAGCAAATTTCTTAAATTCAATGGGTGCTAAGATAAAAGGAGCGGGACTTGGTAAGATTACTATAGAAGGTGTAGAATCTTTAAAAGGAGTAATTTACAGGCCTATTTATGATAGAATAGAAGCGGGTACATTTATGGTAGCTGCTGCTATAACAAATAGTATGATAAAGATAAATAATGTAACTGAAGATCATATGAGACCTTTAATTGAGAAGTTAAAAGAATGTGGAATTATATTAACAGAAGAAGATGATGGAATAATAGTGGATGGTAGATTTGATAAAAAACCAGTAGATATAAAGACACTGCCATATCCGGGTTTCCCAACAGATATGCAACCTCAAATGATGGCTCTATTATCTGTTATTAATGGATCTAGTATAATTACTGAGACTGTATTTGAAAATAGATTTATGCATGTAGCAGAACTTGTTAGAATGGGGGCTAGGATTAAGATAGATGGTAGAACAGCAGTTATTGAAGGAGTTTCTAGGCTTACTGGCTGTGAAGTGAAAGCTACAGACTTAAGAGCAGGAGCAGCTATGATATTAGCAGGGTTAGTAGGGGATGGATATACAGAAATAAGTGATATATATCATATAGATAGAGGATATTTAGATATAGAAGAAAAGTTTAGAGGCTTAGGAGCTGATGTTTGTAGAGTTAAGAAATAGAAGGTGGTATACCTTCTATTTTTTTTATCTTCTTTACATAAACTTCAAAGAGTAAGTATATTTATAAATAATAAACATATAAATAGATGTACATACATTTAGGAGGGATTAGAGAGTGAGAGAAAAAGAGATTATTGAAAATCTTAAAAATATAGGGCTTATTACAGGCTTCATATTAATATTTATGGTAATAATTCCTTTTATACTTATGGGAAGTGGTATAAAGGATTTCACCTCTCCTACTAATACAGGTTCTGATGGGAAAGAGATTAGTATAGCTGTAAAAGGAGAAGATAAAGCAAAGGTATATATAACAAAAGAAAAGAAAGTTAAAGAAATAGATGTAGAAGAATATATATTGGGAGTAGTTTCAAGTGAGATGCCAGCTAGTTTTGAAGAGGAAGCATTAAAGGCTCAAGCTATTGCAGCTAGAACTTTTTATTATAGTAAAAGAAATAAGAGTTGTAATTTATCTAATGGCGGCGAAATATGTGATGGAGTTCATTGTCAGGCTTATATGAGTAAAGAGGAAAGATTAAAAAAATGGTCTGATAAGGATAAAGATAAAAACTATGAGAAAATAAAAAAAGCTGTAGATGATACTAAAGGGAGTGTATTAACATATAATGGTGAGATTGTACTATATCCACAGTTCTTTTCAACTAGTGCTGGGAAAACAGAAAATGCTGAGGATGTTTTTTCATCAAAGGTTCCATATTTAAAATCGGTCAATAGTGAAGGAGAAGAAGTATCTAGTGCATATGAATCAGAAAAAGAAGTAACAAATAAAGATTTTGTAGATATAGTTAATTCAAAATATAGTAAAGCAAAATTAAAAGTTGATAATCTAAAAGAAAAAGTAGAAATAAAATCAAGAACACAAGGTGGTGCAGTTCTTGATGTAAAGCTTGGAGGAGAGACAATAAAGGGAACAGATTTTAGAAAGCTATTTGATTTAAAATCAGCAAATTTTACACTTGAATACTCAAAAGATAAGATAAAGATTAAGTGTAAAGGAAATGGTCATGGTGTTGGGATGAGTCAGTGGGGAGCTAATATTATGGCTAAAGATGGTAAGGGGTATGAGGAAATATTAAAGCATTATTATACTGGTGTAGAGATTGGAAAAATAGTTTATAAATAAATACTGTAAAGTGTTATAAAAAGATGATGTTTGGTAAATAATCAAATATCATCTTTTTTTAATGGATAATATTAAAAATATTAGAAAATATGTATTATTTTTCATAAAAAGGACAAAATGATTATTGGAGGTGTTGATTATGAACCAAAAATCAAACGGATTTAAAGAAAATTCTAAAAACACGATGTCAGGTATTAAAAAGTTTTTCAAAAAGGAAGGATTTTATGTAGCTCTATTTATTGGACTATGCGTAGTTACTATAATTGGTGCTGTTGCAATTAAAAATATAGGCACTAAATCTAAACCAGAAGCAAAAGCGCCTGAAGATAAGGAAATCACTTTAAATGTTGAAGAGAATAAGAATACAAATGTAGAAACATCAGTAGAAAACTCTGAGAGAGTATCTAATGACAAAAAAGAAGAAAAGAAAACAACAAGTAAGGCTGTTGGAACAAATAGTAAGATGAATTTTTCAAATCCTGTAGAAGGAAAGCTTTTAAAAGGGCATAATGAGCCATATTTATTTAAAGATGGTAAAGCAGTTGCAGAAGGTGAAAAAGGTGATTCAAGCTTAAGCTATGGTGGTATATCAGTAGGAGCTAAAATGGGTACTCCTGTAAAAGCTTCAGAAGATGGAGTTATAGAAGATGTAGTTGAAAATGATGTAACTTATGGAGTTACAGTAATTATAAAACATGCAAACGGAGTAAAAACATCATACGCAAACCTAGATAAAAATGTAAAAGTTAAAAAAGATGATAAGGTTAAAAAAGGACAGGAAATAGGTAAAGTTGGTAACACAGCTAGTACATTAAAAATGTGTGTAAAAGATGATTTTATGCATATAAAAGTTTTCTCAAAGAAAGATAATACTTATTCAGAAGTAGATCCATTAAAGTACTTTGCTTATAAAAAATAGGTAAAGAAAAAATTAATCAGCCGTTTTAGGCAAAATGGCTGATTAATATTTTAAGTTTATAAAAATATTATCATTAA
This sequence comes from Clostridium sardiniense, assembly GCF_019753795.1. Lineage (NCBI taxonomy): Bacteria > Bacillati > Bacillota > Clostridia > Eubacteriales > Clostridiaceae > Clostridium > Clostridium sardiniense. The sequence goes on from NZ_JAIKTU010000007.1 coordinate 73,932, forward strand.
AATAAATATAAGTAATTAAGGAGGTAGCATTTTGAAAGACTACATTGAAGAGAGAGTATTAGAAGTAGCACAATATATTATTGATTCAAAAGCTACAATAAGAAAAACTGCAAAAGTTTTTGGTGTTAGCAAAAGTACAATCCATAAGGATATGACTGAAAGATTACCAAAGATAAATCCAATAATAGCTGAAAAAACTCATACTATCTTAGAGTTAAATAAAGCAGAGAGACATATAAGGGGTGGAAAAGCTACAAAAATGAAGTATAAATCTGCCGAATAAATCAAATTTTAGGTAAAAAGTTGAATTAAAATCATATTCCATATATAATTTACTGTATAGTTATATAAAAAAATGTAAAAATTTCTAAAATAAATTGTTAATAATTAGGAGTGGAATTTGGAATGTGGTTTTGGAAGTCAGGAACTGATCTAGGTGTAGATCTAGGAACAGCAACGGTATTAGTATACGTAAAGGGTAAAGGTATAGTATTAAAAGAGCCATCAGTAGTTGCTATAAATACAAGTACTGGAAAGGTATTGGCTGTAGGAGAAGAAGCAAGAAAAATGATTGGAAGAACTCCAGGAAATATCATTGCAGTTAGACCATTGAGAGATGGTGTTATTTCCGATTATGATGTAACAGAAAAGATGCTTAAGGCATTTATAAGTAAAGCATGCGGATCAAAGAAAATTGTAGCGCCTAAAGTAATGGTATGTGTACCATCACAAGCATCAGAAGTCGAAAAGAGAGCTGTTATGGAAGCTGCTAGAAATTCAGGAGCAAAAGTAGTACATCTTATAGAAGAGCCACTTGCAGCTGCAATTGGAGCGGGATTAGACATAACTAAGCCTGATGGATGTATGATTGTAGATATAGGTGGAGGAACATGTGATGTCGCGGTAATATCATTAGGTGGTGTAGTTGTAAGATCATCTATAAAGGTTGCTGGAGACAGATTTGATGAATCTATAATTAGATATGTAAGAGTAAAGTATAAAATAATGATTGGTGAAAAAACAGCAGAACAAATAAAGATGGAAATAGGTTCAGCCTTTAGCGGATCAAGAAATGAAGAGATGACAGTTAAAGGAAGAAACTTAGTGACAGGTTTACCTGATGAAATAAAACTAACTTCAGATGAGATAGGAGAAGCGCTTAAAGAACCGGTTAGCTTAATAGTAGAAGCTGTTAAGGGAGTATTAGAGAAAACCCCTCCAGAAATAGCTGCTGATATTATGGATAAGGGTATTCTTATGACTGGTGGAGGAGCATTATTACATGGCTTAGATAAGCTTATAGAATCAGAAACTGGGGTAACTGTGAATGTTGCTGAAAATTCAGTTGAAGCTGTTGCGGAAGGTACAGGTTCTGTTTTAGGATATATTGATAAATTAGATAAAACAGTAAATAACCAAGAAATCATATTAGTTGAATAGCATAATAAATAAACCCTGAGTATACTCCGGGTTTATTTTTTTACTTTAATGATGGAGTTTTATCTGGATTAGAATATTCATAGTAGGCATGAAGTATACCTTTAGATATAACTCTTGCCATATTTAGAACTAAGGAGAGTCTGATCGATCTAGTATAGAAAAGATCAGCATTTTCATTAGAATCTATAATGCCAACTATAGATTTGCTTCCAACATCGGGCAATGATTTACCAACGCCCTTTCCAGGTCGTATTGCAAAGTTTCTAATATGAATTTCTCCAATAGAAGATTCCTGCCCTAGGCATGCATCTATACCAAGTATATATGCATTAGGATGCTCTTTAGTTATATTATTTAATTGTTTATCTATATTTAAAGCATGTATAGGATTATTGATTGAACCATACACAGGAAGCGGAAATAGACTTTCCTTTAGTAAGGTACCAACTAATGGTCCTAAACAATCACCAATACATTTATCTGTCCCAATACAAACTATTATAGTATTTTCAGAAAAAGAATCTAAAATAGCTTGAGAAATATTATAATAAGCAAGTGGGGATGTGTGATGAATCCTTTTTTCCATATAAGCACCTCCATGCTTATAATATATGAAGATGTATTTGAAAATAGAATAATTTGAATAAAAATATCTTATATGGAAAGTATTCTCTATAGGAGGTGTATTATGAAAAAGATATTAATTACAAGTATATTAGCTATATCAACTTCACTTGCGGTATATTTTGTTGCTTTTTGGCAACCTAAAGAGGAGATTAATAATAACTTAGTATTGGAAAATTCAAAAAAAACAGAAGATAATAATACAAAAAAAGATAATAATGAAGATACAAATAAAGAAAGTAGTATTGATATAAATAAAAATAATAACTATAATAATGAAGAAAAAAATGAGAAAGATAAGATTAATGATAATTCTTCAAAGAATAAAGAAGATAAAGATAATTTAAATATCTCTAATAATGAAGAAAACAAAGAAAATAAAAATTCAAATAATAGTTCTAATAATAAAAAAGAAGAAACACAAGCTACAAATGCAAAAATATTTAATGTGAATAAAGAGGAGATATTAGGTAATCTTAGTTTAGTTGAAAAAACAAAGTTATTTACAATAGCTAATAAAATATCAACTGTAGATGTAGAAAGAATGAAAAATAGTTTAAAGAAAAATGGAGAGAAAGAGGGAATAACAGAGGTTGTTAGAGTTTTAAAGCTTAGACTTAAATCTGATGATTATAATGAAATAAAAAATATATTATCCCCATATATAAATATAGAATTTCTGGAAAGTTTAGTATAAAAATAAATAAGTATATTGTGATGAAAAAATAAGTATATAGAAGAAAAATAGAGAAATTTTAGTTTAATTTCTTATTTTGATATGTTTTGTCATTTGAAATAAAGAGTATATAAATATATACTAACTATTGTCGGTTGGCCGAAAGGCAAAACGACTTAAAACTTGAAAGAAAATCTGGTGGAGTTCCCGAGTGGCCAAAGGGGGCAGACTGTAAATCTGTTGTCAGTTGACTTCGAAGGTTCGAATCCTTCTTCCACCACCATTCTTAAGGGCGCATAGCTCAGCTGGGAGAGCACCTGCCTTACAAGCAGGGGGTCACAGGTTCGAACCCTGTTGTGCCCACCACAAGTTTTAATAAATAAAAAGTTTAAAGAATATATGCGCTGGCGTGGCTCAATTGGCAGAGCAGCTGACTTGTAATCAGCAGGTTATCGGTTCAAGTCCGATCGCTAGCTCCAAAATGAGGTGGAGTTCCCGAGTGGCCAAAGGGGGCAGACTGTAAATCTGTTGTCAGTTGACTTCGAAGGTTCGAATCCTTCTTCCACCACCATTTTTTATGGGCGCATAGCTCAGCTGGGAGAGCACCTGCCTTACAAGCAGGGGGTCACAGGTTCGAACCCTGTTGTGCCCACCAAACTTTAAACTAATTTTTTAAATATATATGCTGGCGTGGCTCAATTGGCAGAGCAGCTGACTTGTAATCAGCAGGTTATCGGTTCAAGTCCGATCGCTAGCTCCAAATAAGGTGGAGTTCCCGAGTGGCCAAAGGGGGCAGACTGTAAATCTGTTGTCAGTTGACTTCGAAGGTTCGAATCCTTCTTCCACCACCAAAAGCACTAAGATTAATCTTAGTGCTTTTTAATTTTATATAAAAATAATTTTATTAATATAGTGTAGTTATAATAAAATTTTATTATCATTTAAAATATAAATCTATATTATTTAAAACTAAAATATGCTCTATAGATTAGAAACTTTAGTATATAAAATAACAAATAATAAATATTAATAAATTTTATATATTAATAAATAAATATTAAGTTATTATTTTACACCTAATAATATCTACTTTTAATATAATATTAGAACCCTCTAAAATAGGGACTTTATGCATTGGAAAATTATATATAAAGTATAAAAGAATTCAAAAAGTAAAAAAATAGGATATTTTTACACACATAAAATCTATTGACTCTGCAAAATCTATGTGTTACAATTTCTACAGAAATTCAATTAATAAATAAAAAATATATAGACTCTTATCAAGAGAGGTGGAGGGAAACGGCCCTGTGAAGCCCAGCAACCTACATATAATCTTTAATGTTGATTATAAAGTGTGGTGCTAATTCCTGTAGAGCAATCTACAAGATAAGAAAGATTAGGAAACTTGATCTCTTCTTATCGAAGAGTTTTTTTTATTGTCAAAATTCGAAGAAATTTGGAAGGAGAAATATAAATGAAAAGATTATTCACATCAGAATCAGTTACTGAAGGACATCCAGATAAAATTTGTGACCAAATATCAGATTCAGTATTAGATGCTATATTAGAAAAAGATCCACATGCTAGAGTTGCTTGTGAAACATGCACAACAACAGGTATGGTAATGGTTATGGGAGAAATAACAACTAATTGTTATGTTGATATTCCTAAAGTTGTTAGAGAAACAATAAGAGAAATAGGATATGATAGAGCAAAATATGGATTTGACTGTGATACTTGTTCAGTAATGACTGCTATAGATGAGCAATCATCAGATATAGCTATGGGAGTTGATGAAGCTCTTGAATCAAGACAAGGTGAAAAAGATGAAGTTGAAGCAGTAGGTGCCGGAGACCAAGGTATGATGTTTGGTTATGCTACAAACGAAACAGAAGAATTTATGCCAGCTCCAATAGCTATGGCTCATAGATTATCAAGAAGACTTACAGAAGTAAGAAAAAATGGTACATTAGAGTACTTAAGACCAGATGGAAAAACTCAAGTTACAGTTGAGTATGAACATGATAAACCAAAGAGAATAGATGCTATAGTTATCTCAACTCAACATGGTGAAGAAGTAACTTTAGAACAAATCCAAGAAGATTTAAGAAGACATGTTATTGACTACGTGATTCCAGCTGAATTACTAGATGAAAATACTAAGTATTATATAAATCCAACAGGAAGATTCGTTGTTGGTGGACCACAAGGAGATAGTGGATTAACAGGAAGAAAAATAATTGTTGATACATACGGTGGAATGGGAAGACACGGTGGTGGAGCATTCTCAGGAAAAGATCCAACTAAGGTTGATAGATCAGCAGCTTATGCAGCAAGATGGGTTGCTAAGAATTTAGTAGCAGCAGGAGTAGCTGATAAGTTAGAAATTCAATTAGCTTATGCAATTGGAGTTGCTAAGCCAGTATCAATTCAAATAGATACATTTGGAACTGGAAAAGTTGATGAAGCTACTATAGTTAATATAGTAGAAAAAGTATTTGATTTAAGACCAGGAGCTATAATAAGAGATCTTGATCTTAGAAGACCAATATACAAGCAAACAGCAGCTTATGGACATTTTGGTAGAACAGATGCTAATTTACCATGGGAACAATTAAATAAAGTTGAAGAAATTAAAGCTTTATTATAATAAAAGATAAAAAATAAAAAGAAAGATACCTAAAATTAGGTATCTTTCTTTTTGGCTTTTAATAATATTAAATGTATATATTGGAAGAATTTATATATATATATTTGTCGATTGTGTGAGAATATGATATAATTCAGTAAAATTCATATATTTTTCACAATATTCATATGGATTTTACGTTTAATTATATATTTTCGGGGGGAAACGTATGCAAATAATAAGTTATTTAATTTCTGGAGTTTTAATAGCTCTTGGGAATTATTTTTTGTTTGAAAAGAACAAAAGAGTTTTAACTACTGTAAAGGAATTCATAATATACGTGATATCATTCAATATAATATCACTAAGTATATTAAAATTTATTTTGAAAAAAACTTATGTGCTTAAAGCTTCTACATACACAACTGCATTTTCTGTTAAATATATTATTTTTACATTATTTTTAGGGATAATATATTTAGTTATAAAAAGAATTATTAAATCAAAATATAGTTACTTTGTATTAGAAACAGATAAAAAGGGTTGGAAGATAGTAGCAATTAAAGTAGTATCAGTTATATTCGTTGGAATAGGATCATTCTTTTTCTTCTTTTCAAAATGGTTTATTGATTATTTTGGAAATATTACACCAGAACAATTTTTATTTAACTTAAATTCACCTATTAAGGGTACAAGTTCTGATATGTATGCAGAAATTATGATGACACCAGTATTTTCAATTGTAGTTAGTATTGTAATATTCTTAATAATAATAAATTTTAGTTATGATTTATTTATAAATGTAAAAAATACTAAGAAAAAAATACTAAGCCAAAAAAGTTTAAGGGTAATAACATTTATAATTTCGATTGTATGTCTTGTAGGTGGAATAGTATATGGAGTGAAGAAGTTAAGTTTAGTTGAAGTATATAAAACATTTGTTTCAGATTCAAGTTATATCAAAGATAATTATACCGATCCACGTAACGTGAAAATGTCATTTCCAGAAAAGAAAAGAAATTTAATTCATATATACTTGGAGTCTGTAGAAAACACATATTTTTCTAAAGATCTAGGTGGTTATATGGATGTAAATCTAATGCCAGAGCTAGCAGAGCTATCTAAGGAAGGTATTCATTTCTCAGAATCTAATAAATTTGGAGGACCATATCAAACCTATGGATCAAGTTGGTCAGTAGCATCTATGATTAATATGGGTACAGGACTTCCGCTTAAAGTACCTATGGGTGGTAATTCTTATGGAAAGTCAGGTAGCTTCCTACCGGGTGCTGTTAGTATAGGAGATATTTTAAAAGCACAAGGATATGAGCAAACAATAATGTTTGGTGCAGATGCTGATTTTGGTGGATTAACTACTTATTTTACTACACATGGTAATTTTAATATTTTTGACTATAAAGCAGCAAAAGAGAAAAAATTAATACCACAAGATTATGATGTATGGTGGGGATTTGAAGATGACAAGTTATATGAGTATGCTAAAGATGAGATAACACGTTTATCTAAGACTGGAAAACCATTTAATTTCACCATGGAAACTGCGGATACTCATTTCCCTGATGGTTATTTATCTAAAAATGCAGCTAAGAAATATGATTCCCAATATGCAAATGTTATTGCTTATTCAACAAAAGAAGCAGTAAAGTTTATAAAATGGATTCAAGAGCAACCATTTTATAAAGATACTACTATTGTAGTAACAGGGGATCATTTAAGTATGGATAAGGAATTCTTTAAGGATTTTGATAAGTCATATCATAGAACAGTATTTAATTTAATACTTAATTCACCAGTAGCAACTGATAGAGTAAATAATAGAAAATTCTCACCTGTTGATATGTATCCAACTATTTTAGCTAGTATGGGTATAGAAATTGAAGGGGATAGATTAGGGCTTGGAACAAATTTATTCTCAGATGAAGATACATTAATTGAAAGAGATGGATTAAAAACAGTTGATAAGGGATTTGGAGATAAGAGCAACTTCTTTAATAATACATTTATTTCTGAAAAGATGAATAGTACGTTTAATAATACGTTAGTAACTGAAAGAAAGAATGATAAATAATAAAATTCAATAAATAATCAAGAATAAAAGAGTCTAGATATATATCTAGGCTCTTTTTGCAATTAATTGAATTAATAAAGCTTTATCGCCCATAGATTTTTGTTTTCTAATAATATTTTCATCAGGTTTTACACATAATATTATAATATTCACATCATCCTCTTATAACTATTAAAATTTTATATAAAATTACTATGTATTTAAAGTAAAATAATAAATCGATGGTTATGATTGGAAATGGCTGAGTATGATTGGAATTTGAAATAAATTGATTATAAATGAATGAAAATGATTGACTTTGAATTTAAAATAGTATATTATATAGACAAGAGGTGATGTAAATGTTATCAGAAGAGAGGTTTGAAAGAATATTAGAAATTCTAAAAAATAATAATACAGTAACGGTAACAGAACTAGTTGATGAGTTAGATACATCAGAATCTACTATTAGAAGAGATTTAAATTATTTAGATAAACAAAAAAAATTAAAGAAAATTCATGGTGGAGCTAAGGCTTTAAAAACCATTTACGATGGTAAAGATGATGAAGTAGTAATAAGACAAGCTCTTAATGTTAAAGATAAGCTAAGTATAGCAAAATATGCAGCTAAATTAATAAAAGAAAATGATTGTGTTTATATAGATGCAGGTACAACTACTGAGTTAATGATAGATTATATAACTGAAAATAATGCAATTTATATTACAAATGGGATTGCACATGCAAAAAAGCTAATTCAAAAAAAATGTAATGTATATATTTTAGGTGGAGAGCTTAAGCTAGCAACAGAAGCTATTGTTGGTATAGAGGCTATTGATAGTTTAAAAAAATATAATTTTACTAAAGGTTTTTTTGGAACAAATGGAATTCATAAAGACTCAGGTTTTACAACTCCAGATATACAAGAAGCATTAGTCAAAAGAGAAGCTTTCAATAAGAGTAATGAGGCTTATATATTAGCAGATGAATCAAAGTTTGATCATATAGCGGCAATAACGTTTGCGGATATAGATAAAGGAATAATAATAACTACAGAATTAGAAGATAAAGATATTAAAAAATATACGGAAATATTGGAGGTTAACAAAAGATGATATATACAATGACATTTAATCCTTCATTAGATTATATAGTAAAGGTTAAAGAATTTAATTTAGGAGCAGTAAATAGAACTTATGCAGAAGAAATTTTTGCAGGAGGAAAAGGAATAAATGTATCTACTGTTCTTGGAAATTTAGGAATAGAGAATAAAGCTTTCGGATTTATAGCTGGATTTACTGGGGATGAAATAGAAAAGAGAGTAGTCAATTCAGGTTGTACAGCTGATTTCATAAAACTGAAAAGTGGAAGTTCAAGAATAAATGTTAAGCTTAAAAGCAAAGAAGAGAGTGAAATAAATGGTCAGGGGCCAGTCATAGATAAAGAAGGAATAGATAGTTTATATAAAAAATTAGATCAATTAAAAGATGGAGATGTGTTAGTTTTAGCGGGTAGTATACCAAACACATTACCTGAAAATATGTATGAAAATATTATTAAATATTTAAATAATAAAAATATTAAATTTATAGTTGATGCAACTAAAAATTTACTTATTAATGTATTAAAGTATAACCCATTTTTAATAAAACCAAACAATCATGAACTCGAAGAAATATTTGAAGTTAAATTAAATGGAGAAGATGACATAATAAAATATGCCAAAAAGCTTCAAGATATGGGAGCTTTAAATGTTCTAATTTCATTAGCTGGAGATGGTGCAATACTACTTACAGAGGATGGAGAAGTATTAAAAAGTAAAGCGCCAAAAGGAGAGGTTAAAAATTCAGTTGGTGCTGGAGACTCAATGGTTGCGGGTTTTATAGCAGGATACATTAAAGAAAAGAACTATAAATATGCGCTAAAGCTTGGAATAGCAACAGGAAGTGCAAGTGCTTTCTCAGAGGATTTAGCCACAAAAGAAAAAATAGAAGAGATACTTCTTCAATTAACTTAGGATTGGGAGGAAAATTTATGCGTATAACAGATCTTTTAAAAGAACAAGGTATTGAATTAAATTCAAAAGTAAGTAATAAAGCTGAAGCCATAGACAAATTAGTAGATCTTATGGATCAAGCTGGAAATTTAAATAATAAAGAAGAATATAAAGAAGCTGTACTTAAAAGAGAAGAGCTAAGCACAACAGGTATCGGTGATGGAATAGCTATACCACATGGTAAATCAAAGGGTGTAAAAAAGGCAGGACTTAGTTCTATAGTTGTAAAAGAAGGTTTGGATTTTGATGCTTTAGATGGTCAAGATGTTAAACTATTCTTTATGATTGCAGCTCCAGAAGAAGCTAACAATCTTCATCTTGAAGTATTAGCAAGATTATCAACAATATTAATGGATGAAGAATTTAGAAATAAGCTTATAAATGCATCAAGTAAAAAAGAGTTCTTAAAGCTTATTGATGATAAAGAAACTGAAAAGTTTGATAAAGAAGAAGAGAAAGAAGAGAATGGATACAGAGTATTAGCAGTTACAGCATGTCCTACAGGTATAGCTCATACTTACATGGCAGCAGAAGCCTTAGAAGAAAAAGGTAAAGAAATGGGTGTTACTATAAAGGTTGAAACTAATGGGTCAGGTGGAGCTAAAAATGTTTTAACTAAAGAAGAAATAGATAATGCTGAATGTATAATAATTGCAGCAGATAAAAATGTAAAGATGGATAGATTTGATGGCAAAAGATTAATAAAGACTAAGGTTGCAAATGGTATACATAAGTCACAAGAACTTATTGAAGAAGCAACTAGTGGAAAGGCTCCAATCTATCACTCTGATGGATCAAGTGAAGATGGAAATGAAGAGATTGAAAAAGAAGGCGTTGGACATCAAATATATAAGCACTTAATGAATGGTGTATCACACATGTTACCATTTGTTATAGGTGGGGGTATATTAATTGCATTAGCATTCTTATTCGATGACTATAGTATAAATCCTGCAAACTTTGGTATGAATACACCATTTGCAGCATTCTTAAAGACAGTTGGTGGAACAGCATTTGGATTCATGTTACCAGTACTTGCTGGATACATTGCAATGAGTATTGGCGATAGACCAGCCCTTGCAGTAGGTTTTGTTGGCGGTATGCTTGCAAACGAAGGTGGTTCAGGATTCTTAGGTGCATTACTTGCTGGATTTATAGCAGGATATGTAGTAGTATTCTTAAAGAAAATATTCAGTAAGTTACCAGAAGATTTAGAAGGTTTAAAACCAGTTTTATTATATCCTTTCTTTGGTATATTAATAATTGGTGCGATTATAATATTTGTAATAAATCCACCAGTGTCAGCGCTTAATTTAGGATTAACTAATGTATTAAATTCAATGGGTGAAAGTAGTAAAGTATTACTTGGTATAGTTCTTGGTGGTATGATGGCAATTGATATGGGAGGTCCTATCAATAAAGCAGCATATGTATTTGGTACAGCAGGCCTTGCTAGTGGTCAATTTGATATGATGGCTGCAGTTATGATAGGTGGTATGGTTCCACCACTTTCAATAGCTTTATGTACAACATTCTTCAAAAATAGATTTACTAAAAGAGAAAGACAATCAGGTATTACAAACTATATAATGGGATTATCATTTATAACAGAAGGCGCAATACCATTTGCAGCAGCAGATCCACTTAGAGTAATACCAGCTTGTGCTATCGGGTCAGCAGTAGCTGGAGGACTGTCAATGTTCTTTAGATGTACATTAAGAGCTCCACATGGTGGAATCTTTGTAGTACCTGTTATAGGAAATCCATTATGGTTCCTAGTAGCTTTAGTTGCAGGCTCAATTGTAGGTATGATATTACTTGCAATATTAAAGAAACCAATAAAAGAAGCAAAATAAGAATTAATAAAGAGATGCTAAAATTTTAGCATCTCTTTTCATATTTTTAATTAATCAAATATTGTAACAAAGTTATTATTGTTTTTGCCTTCAAAGCACATCTCTATTTGTTCCTTTGTATTTCTTCCAGTTGAAAGCTCAGGAAGATTTTCTAAAGAGAAGAATCCACTTTCTTCAGTTTCTATATTTTCTTCAAAAGAACCATCTATAAGATCACAAAGAACGAAAACCTTATATACTCCATAAGGATAAGGCTTTAAGCTATATTTACTTTTATCAAGTACAGCAATTAATCTTTGGGGCTTAATATTTACACCGGCTTCTTCTTTGCTTTCTTTTATAGCATTTTCTTTTATAGATAAATCTACCTCAGCCCATCCACCAGGAAGTGACCATTTATTATCAATACTTTCTTTGACTAATAATATTTTATTATTCTTAAAGATAGCAGATCTAACATCAACCTTAGGCGTCTGATATCCTATTTCATTACAAAATAAATCTTTTACTTTATCCTTTGGAATATCGGTATATTCCCTTAATATTTCACAAGATAAATCTCTTATTTCCTCAAATCTTTCTATATCATATTTATCTTTAGAATATTCAATTCCAGCTTGGGCTATTGATTGAAGTCTTTTAGCCCAAGATAACCACTTTTCTTCCATAAAAGCACCTCTTAAAATAGTATAAATGCTCAATGAGTATTTTCATTGAGCATTTATATAAAATTTATAATAAAAAATATTTTGATTTATTTTTAAGCTTCGTGTACAAGCTTTCCGTTAACTATAACTTTCTTTACATTAATATCTTCATCAAATATAACTAAATCTGCATCGTAACCCTCTTTAATCAGTCCTTTTCTATCTTCAACCTTACAATGCTTAGCGCCATTATAAGAAGCCATTTTAACAACTTCATTTAATGGGTAATCTGAGTTGTTATAAACATTTCTTACTGCCTTATCAAGAGTTAAGATTGAACCTGCAAGTGAACCAGACTTAATTCTAGCAGCTCCATTTTCAACATTTACTTCTTGACCACCTAGTGAATAAACACCATTTGGCATTCCGCAGGCCATCATAGCATCAGTTATTAAAAGTACTTTATCAGTTCCTTTTTGCTTATAAGCAACTCTAAGAGCTGGATAAGCTATATGAATGCCATCTGAAATAGTTTCAGTTGTTATATCTGAATCAAATGTAGCACCAACAACACCAGGAGCTCTATGAGTAAATGGTGTCATAGCGTTATATAAATGTGTTGAATGTGAGCATCCACATTTAATTCCATCTATAGCTTCTTCATAAGTAGCTTTAGTATGTCCGATTGAACAAACTACACCTTTATCACTTAAGTATTTAATAAGTTCTTTTGCACCCTCTACTTCTGGTGCAATAGTTATTGAAACTACAGCATCTTCACAATTACCAACCATTTTATTATAAGTATCAATTGAAGGAGCTTCTAAGAAGTTAGGATTTTGAGCACCAATAGCACTTGGGCTTATAAATGGACCTTCAAGATGAGCACCTAATACGTTTGCACCATCTGTACCATTAATTTTAGCTTCTTTTATAGCACCCATAGATTTTCTAATATCTTCTACAGCAACAGTCATTGTTGTTGGAGTAAAGGAAGTTGTACCAAACTTACAAATTGTTTTAGCAATTTCATTTATAGCTTCATATGTTCCATCCATAGTGTCATGACCTCCAGCACCATGTATATGAACATCAATAAATCCTGGTGAAAGATACATACCCTCAGCATCAATTACTTCTGAATCTTGAACATTTTTAGGATTTATTTCTTTAATTTTACCATTCTCAACTAAAATTGATCCCTTTTCAATTCTATCAAGAAAAATTATATTACAGTTTTTTATTAACATATATAGCACCTCCATAAATTTATAGCCTCAATTTAAGCTACATAAGAATTATATGTTTAACCTTCTATGATATAATTATATAATATATAGTCAAGAATAAAAATAACTAAGTAAGATTTGGAGAGATAGTATGGAAAACATTATTGGCTTTGTTGAAGCTATTGTTTTTAGAAGTGATGATACTGGGTATACAGTTTCAAAAATAAATGTAAATAAAGAAACAATTACAGCCGTTGGAACAGTTCCTTTTATGAAGGATGGCCAAAATGTAAAATTAAAAGGAGAATGGATTGTTCATAAGCAGTTTGGACAACAATTTAAAATAGAAGAATTTGAGGAGATACTTCCAACATCGGTAGATGCAATAGAGAAGTATCTAAGTGCAGGAATAATATATGGTATTGGTCCTGTAACAGCCAAAAAGATAGTAGATCATTTTGGTGAAGAAACTTTTGATATTATGGAAAATCATATAGAGAGACTTATGGAAGTCGATGGAATAGGAAAGAAAAAGTTTGGAATAATATATGAGTCATACATAGAACAAAAAGACTTAAAAGATATAATAATCTTCTTTCAATCTCATGGAGTTAGTAACAATCAATGTTTAAAGATATATAAAAAGTTTGGGCCAGATGCTAAAAATATAGTTTCAGAGAATCCGTACATATTATGCAAAGAAATATCAGGAATAGGGTTTAAAACGGCAGATAAGATAGCAATGAGTTTAGGGGTAGAGGCAATATCTCCATTTAGAATAAAAAGTGGTATAGAATATGTTATAAATGGATTTTGTGCAGCTGGTAATACATATATGCCGAAGGATAAACTTATAAGTGATGCTTGTGAAACCTTAATGGTAGATTCTAAAATTGTAGAAGAAAATATTTATAATTCAGTTTTAGAAGGGAGAATTATAGCTGAAAAGATACAGGATGAAGATGCTGTATTTACTCTTCCATATTATTACTGTGAACTTGGAATAACGAATAAAATAATAACATTAGGTATAGAAAATTTCCAAACTATAAATACGGATGTGCCTTATGAAATAGAGTTATTTGAAAAGAGATATGATATAAAGCTTGCAGAATCTCAAAAGGATGCAATACTTGCAGCTTTCTCAGAAGGGATAGAAATTATAACTGGTGGGCCGGGAACTGGTAAAACAACAATAATAAAGTGTATTATTGACATATATGAAAAAAATGGTATGAAGGTTTTACTTGGAGCACCAACAGGAAGAGCTGCAAAGCGTATGAGTGAATCTACAGGAAGAGAAGCTAAAACCATACATAGATTATTAGATATGGGAGTTTCAAGCGATGAAGATGATAAATCATTATTTGGAAAAAGTGAGTCAGAACCATTAGAAGCAGATGTAGTAATTATTGATGAAGCATCAATGATAGATATTTTATTAATGCACAATCTATTAAAGGCTATAAAACTTGGTACAAGAATAATAATAGTTGGAGATGTGGATCAATTACCATCAGTGGGACCAGGAAATGTACTTAAAGATTTGATAAACAGTTCCTTAATAAAAGTTGTTAGATTGAAAGAAATATTTAGACAAGGTGCTGAAAGTTTAATTACAGTTAATGCACATAGAATTAATAGTGGTGAAATGCCATATCTTAATAAAAAGGGAAATGACTTTTACTTTATAAAAGAAGAAGATATAGATGGTATATTAACTACAATAATAGATTTAATAAATAGAAGATTACCTAAGTTTAATAAAGATTGGGATAAGTTAAGAGATATACAAGTGCTTACGCCTATGAGAAAAGGTACTCTTGGAGTTCTTAATATGAACGAAAGTATTCAAGCAGTATTAAATCCACCTGCAACCTATAAGAAAGAAAAACAAGTAAAAGAGATGACATTTAGAGAAGGAGATAAAGTTATGCAAACTAAAAATAACTATTCTCTTAAATGGACTAGAGTATCAGGTGAAGGTGATGATGAAGGCGTTGGGGTATTTAATGGAGATATGGGCTTTATACAAAGCATAGATGAAGAACAGAAGATTATAACTGTTATATTTGATGATGAAAGAAAAGTTCATTATGATTATGTATACTTAGATGAATTAGAACTTGCATATGCTATAACGATTCATAAAAGTCAAGGAAGTGAATTTAAGGTTATTATAGTTCCTGCTTTTATGGGATCACCATTCCTTATGAATAGAAATCTTCTATATACAGGAATAACAAGAGCTAAGAAATTAGTAGTAGTTGTCGGAATGCCTAAGGCGCTTAAATACATGGTAAGTAATACTAAAAGTATGGAGAGATACTCGGCACTACAATATAGAATAAAGGATATTATACAAAATGATATTATAGATAATTAGAATTAGGAGTGGGTTATTTGGTTAATTCAACTGATAGAGAATTTAGTTATTTAAATAAAAAGATAAGAAATTATCTAGATAATGAAGAGGCTATGCTAACTATTTTAGGAAAGCCTCTTCAAAGTAATGAAATACTTTATGATGTAGTTAAAGATATTATATGTAATAGAAATGGAAGTGTTCTATATATATGGGGAAATTCTAATGTTGATAAAGATCTTATTTATTATATAAATAAAAATAGTAAATATTATGCATATACTAGAGAAGATATAGTAGATAAGAAACTTGTATTTATGAATTGTAGGTATTTATATAATATAAATAAAAATTATGATCTTATTATAATAGATGATATATCATCATATTCAAAATTATCAAAAGAGACTTTTAAAAGTGTATATGATAAATTAAAAAGATATTCTAAAAAGATAATATTATATTCTTCAATAAATTATAATGAACATGCAAATACAATAAATATGTTGAATTTAGAAGATATAAATATGCTTACAGAGCCTAGAGTTATGACAACTAGGATAGACTTAAGATACGATATTCCATATTTCTTATATGAGTATATATTATGGTTTAAAAATAACAATAAAAACGTAATAACCTATGTACCTTACCTTAAGGATATAGATACAATATATGACTATTATAGAAAAAGAATTGATTTAAAAGGCGTTAAATTATTAAAGTCAACTGATGAAAAGTTAAATAATAATGTATTTAAATTTAAAGATAAGTCAATATTTCTAATAACAAATAAAATAGGAGAGGTATTAGAGACTCCAAATGTAGATGGAATTATAGTATTATCAGCAGACGACAAAAGTATAGATTATAAGAAAATATTGTTTATGTGCAGTAAGGTTTGCAAAAGAGATAATGAATTCTCAGAAGTTATTTTAGTTTGTCATGAAGAAACGGAAAATATAGAAAAGGCAAGGGAAGTAACTAGGAGTTTTAATAAAAGGCTATGGGAAGAAGGATATTTAAGTTATTAGATTATTTAAAAGAAAGTGTACTACAAATACTTTTTTCATATCCATCCACTTGCATAATATGCCAGGAAGAAGAGGAAGAGGGAATATGTAAAAGTTGTCTAAGAAGTATAAAGCTCTGCACAGAGGATGAATATTATGGGTACTATAAAGGTGCTCTTAAAGAATTGATTCATCTATTTAAATTTAAGAAGGACTTTTTAGCTGGTGAAATACTAGTAGATATGCTTGAGACAAAGATATCTAATATCAGTAAAGAGTATATTTTAACATATATACCTATAGGCAAAAAATCAAAAAAGACAAGAGGCTTTAATCAATGCGAATATATTGCAAAACTTCTTTCTAAGCGGCTAGATCTAAATTATATGGAGACATTAATTAAATCAAAAGAAACAAAAACTCAAAAGGAATTAAGCAAAAATGAAAGACGAGAGAACATAAAAGATTCATTTTCTATAAGAGACAAATGTGATATAAAAGGAAAAAAATTCATATTAATTGATGATGTTGTTACAACAGGGGCAACCATAGAGGAAGGAATTAAAATTTTAAAAGAAAATGGTGCAAAAAAAATAAAAATATTGACTATTGCTAAAAGTCGTATATAATATTAATGTAAAGTTAGGTCTGTGGTTGAAAGTCGATGCCAGTCGCAGGCGAAACGATCCACATAAGCTAGGCAAAGATTCTAGTGAGCATGGTGCGGTATAGAGGTAAGTCCTACCAGGTAATAAAACTTGAGAGGGTTAGTAGTGAGAGGGTAATTCCGGGTAGCGAAATCTCCAGTAGGCGAGTGTGGGGGCAAAAACCAGGTCAGCTAACTTTTCAAAAAAAGACACTAAAAATTTAGTGTCTTTTTTTGCATTTAGTTAAAATTATATACAAAAACTAAATTTTCAGTAAATTCAGAAAATAGACTTGCCTTTTATTATGAAGAGGAGTACAATATATTTAACAAATAGATAAACTAATCATTTGAAATCGTCTAAGTTAAACTTAGAATGTAGTGAGAGGAGCTGGACTTATGAAGGTAACAGTTGTAACAAAAAACATTGAATTAACTCCTGCGTTAAAAGATATGGTAGAGAAAAAGGTTTCAAAACTTGACAAGTATTTTGAGAGTAATGTGAATGCGAAAGCAACATTATCTGTACAAAAGAATAGGCATAGAGTAGAAGTATCAATACCATTTAATGGGATTCTGCTTAGAGCTGAAGAGATAACAGATGATATGTATAAATCTATAGATAAAGTAGAAGACAAATTAGAAAGACAAATTAGAAAGCAAAGAACAAAACTTTCTAGAAGAATGAATGATTCATTAAGATTTGGAGAAATCGCAACTGATAAATATGAAAATGAGCATGAAGGTGAAGTAGTAAAAACAAAAAGATTTGCTGTTAAGCCTATGAATGTTGATGAAGCAATTCTTCAAATGGAACTTATAGGACATAATTTCTTCGTCTATAAAGATGCAGATACAAATAATGTCAGCGTATTATATAAGAGGAAAGACGGAGATTATGGGTTATTAGAACCAGATTACGTATAAAATTTAAAACTTAATAAATAGAATTTTATACTCCATAAAGTTAATGATTAATCATAAACTTTATGGAGTTTTTAAGTTATAGTACATATAAAATTAATAAAATTGTGATAAAGTTGAAATATATTAATTAAAAATGGTATAATTTATAAATGTATACTAAGTAAAGAAAGAGAAAATGCTTATCAAATTTTTTAGCGTTTGGAAGGATGAAAATATGGGAATGTTTAAAGCTTTATTTGGAACGTATAGCGAAAGAGAAGTTAAGAGAATAAAGCCATTAGTTGACAAAATCGAAAGCTTAGAATCAACTATGGAAAAACTAAGTGATGAAGAATTAAGGGGTAAAACAGAAGAATTTAAAGAAAGATATAAAAATGGTGAAACATTAGATGACTTATTAGTTGAGGCGTTTGCTGTTGTAAGAGAGGCTTCAGGAAGAGTATTGAAAATGAAGCATTACAGAGAGCAATTAATAGGTGGTATTGTTCTTCATCAAGGAAGAATAGCGGAAATGAAAACTGGTGAAGGTAAAACATTAGTTGCTACATTACCAGCATATTTAAATGCTTTATCAGGAGAAGGGGTTCACGTAATAACAGTTAATGATTACCTAGCTTCAAGAGATAGAGATTGGATGAATAATATTTATGAGTTCTTAGGACTTAAAACAGATGTTATCGTTCATGATTTAAATAATGATCAAAGAAGAGCAGCATATAACGCTGATATAACATATGGAACAAATAATGAATTTGGATTTGACTACTTAAGAGACAACATGGTTGTATATAAAGAAGAAAGAGTTCAAAGAGGACTAAACTTTGTTATAGTGGATGAGGTTGACTCAATTCTTATTGATGAAGCTAGAACACCACTTATAATTTCAGGTGCAGGAGAAAAATCAACAGAATTCTATAAAGTTGCAGACTATTTTGTAAAGACATTAGTTGCCGAAAAAGATTATACAATTGATGAAAAAGCAAATGCTGCAATGCTTACAGAAGAAGGTGTTGAAAAGGCAGAAAAGGCATTTAAAGTAGAAAACTATGCAGATGCTGAAAATATGCAATTACAACATTATGTAACTCAAGCATTAAAAGCTAACTATGTAATGAAACTTGATAAAGATTATATGGTTAAAGATGGAGAAGTTATAATAGTTGATGAATTTACAGGAAGACTTATGGAAGGTAGAAGATACTCAGATGGTCTTCACCAAGCTATTGAAGCTAAAGAAGGAGTTAAGATTGCAAGAGAATCAAAAACTTTAGCAACAATAACATTCCAAAACTATTTTAGAATGTACAACAAATTATCAGGTATGACAGGTACAGCATTAACAGAAGAAAATGAATTTAGAGAAATCTATGGATTAGATGTTATAGTTGTTCCAACACATAGACCAATCCAAAGAATAGATAATCACGATATAGTATATAAAACTGCTATGGGTAAGTATAATGCTATAGTTGATGAAATAAAAGCATCTCATGAAAAAGGTCAACCAGTTCTTGTTGGTACTGCAAGTATTGAAAAGTCAGAAATAATTTCTGCACTATTAAAGAAAAAAGGTATTAAGCACAAAGTCTTAAATGCTAAATATCATGAGCAAGAAGCAGAAATTATAGCAGATGCTGGTGAAGTTGGATCAGTAACAATTGCAACAAATATGGCTGGTAGAGGTACTGATATAAAACTTGGAGAAGGAGCACTAGAAACTGGTGGTCTTAAGATAATTGGTACAGAAAGACATGAATCAAGAAGAATAGATAACCAGCTTAGAGGACGTTCAGGTAGACAAGGTGATATTGGAGAATCAACGTTCTTCATTTCATTAGAAGATGATCTAATGAGAATCTTTATGTCAGAAAAAACTCATGCTATGGTTGATAAACTTGGACTTGAAGAAGACGATGCTATTGAAAGTAAGATAATTACAAAATCAATAGAAAGTGCTCAAAAGAAAGTTGAAGGTCATAACTTTGACATCAGAAAGAATCTTTTAGGATATGATGATGTTATGAATATGCAAAGAGAAATTATCTATAAGCAAAGAAGTCAAGTTCTTGAAGGTGAAAATTTAGAAGAACAAATAGAGGTCATGATTAAAGAAGTAATAAGTGAGGCCGTAGATGCTCATATTACTGGAATGGAAGATGATTATCAAAATGAATTTAAGAACTTAATTCTTTATTTAGATGATATTTGTCTACCAGCAAATAGAATAACTATTGAAGATCTAATGGATCTTTCAAATGATCAAATTAAAGAAAAGCTTACAGCAATAGCTTTAGAAATATATAAAGGTAAAGAAGCAGAATTTGGAGAAGAAAAGCTTAGAGAAATAGAAAGAGTAGTTCTTCTTAAGAATGTTGATATTAAGTGGATGGACCATATAGATAATATGGATCACTTAAAACAAGGTATTGGACTTAGAGCATTTAAGCAACAAGATCCAGTTCAAGCATACCAAATGGAAGGTAGTGCTATGTTCGATGAAATGATAGAGTCAATTAAGATAGATACTGTAAAATATTTATTCCACGTTCAAATGGAAAAAGCACCAGAAGAGAGAGAAAGAGTAGTTAAAGAGACAACAGCAACTCATGTAAATCATGGAGGCGATGAATCTTCTTCAAAGAAGCAACCAGCTAAGAAAGAAGTAACTACTGGTAGAAATGAACCTTGTCCATGCGGTAGCGGAAAGAAGTATAAAAACTGCTGTGGAAGAGAAGTATAGAAATTAAAATGGGCATCGTTATCTTTAAGATAACGATGCTTTATTTAAAATTAAGATAGAGGTGATTATATGAGAATAGAACTTGAAAAAGCATTAGCTAAAATGCCAAGTTTAAAATCAAATTTAGAGGAAATGAGGGCTTCACTTTGACAAAGAAGCCTTAGAGAAACAAATAATAGAACTTGACTTAAGAATGCAAGAACAAGGATTTTGGGATGATATAAAGAAAGCTGAAGAAGTAACTAAAGAAAGTAAGTTCTTAAAATCTAAATTAGAAAGATTTGAAACTTTAGAGACAAAGATTGAGGACATAGAAGTTTTAAAGGAAATTATGGAAGAAAATGATGATGAATCAATAGATGAGATAATTTCAGGAGTTAAGTTCCTAGAAAAAGAAGTTGAAGATTATAAGATAGAGATGCTTTTATCAGGTGAGTATGATAAAAATAATGTAATATTCACATTACATGTTGGTGTTGGTGGAACTGACGCAAATGATTGGACAGAAATGCTTTTAAGGATGTACACAAGATGGTGCGAAAGAAAAGGGTTTTCTGTGGAAACTTTGGACCTAATTCAAGGTGAAGAAGCTGGAGTTAAGAGTGTAACTTTGAGTATAAAGGGTGAATTTGCATATGGATATCTAAAAGCAGAAAAAGGTATTCACCGATTAGTTAGAATATCACCATATAATGCAAATGGAAAAAGACAAACATCATTTGCATCTGTTGAAGTTCTGCCAGAACTTACAAAAGATCAAGATATAGATATTAAGTCTGATGATTTAAAGGTTGATACTTATAGAGCAAGTGGGGCTGGTGGTCAGCACGTTAATAAGACAGAATCAGCAGTTAGAATAACACATATTCCAACTGGAATAGTTGTACAGTGTCAAAATGAGAGAAGTCAAATATCAAATAGAGAAACTGCAATGAATATGTTAAAATCTAAGCTTATAGAACTTAAAGATAGAGCTCATAAAGAAAAGATAGAAGATTTAACTGGCGAACTAAAAGATATGGGGTGGGGAAGTCAAATAAGATCTTATGTATTCCATCCATATAATATGGTAAAAGATCATAGAACAGGTGAAGAAACTTCAAATGTTCAAGCAGTTATGGATGGAGATGTTGATGCGTTTATAAATGCATATCTTTCAAGTGAATTAAATTATTAATTTTTAATATTATAGAGAAGAGCGTAAATATATTTATGCTCTTTTTTTTTGTATTCATTAATGCGTTATAGTAAGTGTTATAAATTTATAATAAATGTTTGGAAATCGATTATAAATTGTGTGAATTGTAAATTAAATTTATAGGTTAATAATTTATAGTAGCTAATTTTATTATAATAAAATTGGGAATATTTTTTAAAAATAGAAAAATAAATATGAAAAATGAAGAAAAATGGAGTAAAAAGTATATTTTATATGGAAAAATTAAGTATAATACATGATATAGGCATAAATTGAAGGATTTTTCTGAATATTCAAATTGATTATGTAAACGTATTTATATATAATTTAATTAACAAAAACAAACAAAAACAAACAAAAACAAACAGAAAAGGGAGTTAAATATGAGCAATGAGTTTTTTAAGTTATTTCAACCAGATTTAATCTTTATTGAATGTTTTAATGATGCTAATGAAGCTTTTGAAAAAATTTCAGACAAGCTATTTAGAAAAGGTTTAGTTAAATCAGATTATGTTAAAGCATTAAAAAAAAGAGAAAAAGAATTTCCGACTGGTATTGATTTAAGTGTTGTAGCACCCAATCTACCTAATGTAGCAATTCCACATACGGAAAGTGAATATTGTAATGAGACTAAAGTAATAGTGGTAAAGTTAAAAAATGAATTAAACTTTAAAAATATGATGAATTCATCAGAAAATCTTAATGTTAAGTATCTCTTTATGATTTTAAATGAAGCTGGAGGAGAACAGGCTAATATTCTAGCAAATATAATGAAATTTATTACCAATAAGGAGAATATAGACAAGCTTGAAGAAGCTAACTCAATAGAAGAAATATATAACATAGTAAATCAATAAAATTTAAATAATATAAAAATATATTTAGGGAGGAATTATTATGATAAAAATTTTAGCAGCTTGTGGTGCAGGAGTAAATTCAAGCCACCAAATAAAAAATGCAATTGAGGAGGAAATGAGAAATAGAGGATATGAAGTTCATGCAGATGCAGTAATGATAAAGGATATTACTGAAGATATGGTAGCTAAGTATGATATCTTTGCACCTATTTCTGCACCAAATTGTGGATTTGAAATAAGTATACCTATAGTTGAAGCTGGACCAATATTATATAGAATGCCAGTAATGAGCCAACCAGTATTTGATGAAGTTGAGAGAATAATTAAAACTTTAAATAAATAAATAATAAGGATTTAAATAATTGATAAAACTTTACAAGAAGAAAAATGGGGAGGAAAAATAATGTCAGGAATAATAGATTTTGCTAACAGTATCTTTAAACCATTAATAGATTTAGGGGCACCGCCACTTATGCTTATTGTTTTAACATTACTTGCTATATGTATGAGGGTTAAGTTCTCAAAGGCATTAGAAGGTGGTATAAAACTTGCAATAGCACTTACTGCAATGGGATCAATAATCGGAATATTAACAGGTAACTTTGCACCAGCACTCCAGGCTTTTGTTAAGTCAACAGGCATTGAGTTATCAATAACTGATGTTGGATGGGCACCACTTGCTACAATTACATGGGGATCAGTTTATACACTTTACTTTTTAATGATCATAGTAATCGTTAACATAATAATGCTAGTAATTAATCAAACGGATACATTGGATGTTGATATATTTAATGTATGGCATTTGTCAATAATTGGTTTGATAGTAATGTATTATTCAGATAACAACTTATTATTAGCAACATTACTGGTAATTTTAATAGGTGTTTTAAAGATTAAGAATGCAGATTTAATGAAACCAACGTTTAATGATTTGTTAAATATGCCTGATACAAATCCAACAACTACAACTCATTTAAATTTTATGTTAAATCCAGTGATTATGATATTTGACAAAATATTTGATAAAATTTTTCCTTTCTTAGATAAATATGATTTTGATGCAGCACAATTGAACAGAAGGATAGGTTTCTGGGGAAGTAAATTTGCAATTGGAGTTTATTTAGGAGTATTTATTGGAATACTTGGACGCCAAACTCCACAAATTATATTCACATTAGCATTTATAGGTGGTATGTGTCTTGAATTATTTTCATTTATTGGAAGCTGGTTCATTGAAGCAGTTGAACCATTATCACAAGGTATTACAAACTTTTTAAGTAAGAAATTTGCAGGAAGAAGATTTAATATAGGTATTGACTGGCCTTTCTTAGCATCAAGAGCGGAAATGTGGGCTGCAGCTAATGTTTTAGCACCAATAATGTTAGTTATGGCTTTATTTTTACCAGGAAATAAGATTTTACCTCTAGGTGGAATAATTGCAATTGGATTAACACCAGCATTACTAGTAGTTACTAGGGGAAAGATGATAAGAATGATTATTACAGGATGCTTTATGTTACCAATATTCTTGTGGTCAGGTACTGCAATTGCAGGATTTGTAACAACTACAGCTAAGGCAGTTGGAGCATTTCCAGCAGGATTACCAGCAGGAACATTAATTACTCATGCCACACTTGAAGGACCGATTGAAAAATTTATAGCAATACTTGTTGGACAATTTGGTGGTAATATGACAGCTGGAAATACAATTGCAGTAGTAGCTGCTTTACTTGTATATGTTTTACTTTTCGTTTGGTATGCGAAACAAATGAAGAAGAGAAACAAAGCATATGCTATGGAAGCAAGTGAAAAGTAGACTGTAAAATTCAAAAGATACCTCTATATATGAAGATACTATAAAGTTGTTATAAAAATGAATATTAGATATGGGAATTATTTAGTGTTATAGTATTGTGTAGATAAATTATATGCAACATGGAGGTATAGAAAATGTTGAAAGCTGAAAGACATAAAAAGATAATAGAAAAATTAGAAGAAGAAAATATAATAAAAAATTCTGAATTAATAAAGGAATTTAATGTAACCGAGATGACTCTAAGAAGAGATCTTAAGGATTTAGAAAACAAAGGATATCTTATTAGAATTCATGGTGGGGCAAGAAATAAAAATATGTATCTAAATGGTGAACTTTTGCTTCACGAAAAAAGAGAAATAAATATAGAAAATAAAAGGTATATAGCAAAATTGGCAGCAAGTTTTATAAAAGAGAACGATACAGTATATATAGGACCTGGTACTACAAATGAACTTTTATATGAATATATAAATGTATCATATATAAAAGTAATAACAAATTGTCTATCGGTATTTCAAAAATTTAAAAATGATAAAAGATTTGACTTATTACTAGTAGGTGGAAAGTTTAGAGAAACAACTGATACTTTTGTTGGTAACTTTGCAAATGAAACTCTAAGTAAAATGCGAGTAAATGTGGCCATTGTAGGAGCAAATGGAATATATGAAGATGGACTTATGACATATAACGAAGAAGAAGGATTTTCTCAAAAAATTATACTAGATAATGCATATGAAAAGTACGCATTATGTGATTCCAGTAAGCTAGATAAAAAAGATTTTTATAAATTTTATAAACTAGAAAACTTAACAGCTATAATCACCGATAAAGACATTAGTGAATTTGAGGAAGAACAATATAAAAAATATACTAAAATTATCTATTGATATAAGGAGGATAAAATGAAAATTTTAATTGGATCAGACAAAAATGGATTTGAATTAAAAGAATGTCTAAAGGAGTATTTGAAAGAAAAAGATTATGAGGTTATTGACAAAACGCCAGAGGATAATTTGGATTTTGTAGATTCAGCAGAGAGAGTATGTAGAGGCATATTAGGTGGTGAAGGAGATAGAGGAATACTTATAGATGAGTATGGAGCTGGATCATTTATGTCGGCTAATAAATTTAAAAATATAATTTGTGCTGAAGTTTCAGATGAGCATTCTGCCAAAATGACAAGAAATCATAACAATACATCTATAATTGCAATTGGATCTGGAATTGTAGGAAAAACATTAGCAAAAAACATTGTTAATGCATATTTAGAGTCTGAATATGCGGGGGGAAGACATCAAATAAGAATAGATATGTTAAATAAAATGCTTTAATTGGAGGAGAAAAAATGAAGATATCAATTGGATGTGACCATATAGTAACAGATATTAAAATGAAAGTATCAGATTATTTAAAATCAAAAGGCCATGAAGTAATAGATAATGGAACATATGATCATGTAAGAACTCACTATCCTATATATGGAAAGAAGACTGCGGAAAAAGTAGTTAGCGGAGAGGCTGATTTAGCTATAGTTATTTGTGGAACTGGGGTTGGTATAACAACATCAGCAGATAAAGTATTTGGAGCTAGAGCAGCTCTTGTAAGAGATGTAAGTACTGCAACTTATGCAAAGAAGTGCTTAAATGCAAATGTTATAGGAATGGGTGGAAGAATATCAGGACTAGGATTAATAGAAAACGTAATAGATACATTCTTAGAGACTAAATTTGAAGATAATGAGGAAAATAGAAGATTAATAGAAAAAATAGATAGAATTGCAGAAGTTAAAGAAGGACAACAAGGGAATGAAGATTTCTTTGTTGAGTTTATAGAAAAATGGAATGATGGAGGATATCCAGCAGAATAAAAGTATAGAGGTGAGAAGATGAATGAAGTATTATCAACAAGAGATATGCTCAAAAGAGCTCAAAAATGTGGATATGCAGTTCCAGCATTCAATATACATAACTTAGAAACATTACAAGTTGTTGTAGAGACTGCAAATGAAATGAGATCTCCTGTAATTTTAGCTGGTACTCCATCAACAATTGAGTATGCAGAGGGAGAAAATATAGTCTCAATGGCTAAAGTTGCAGCAAGTAAATACAATATTCCAATTGCAGTACATTTAGACCACTTTGAGAATATTGACGATATTAAACACTATATAGATATTGGATTTAAATCAGCTATGATAGATGCATCACATGAAAATTTTGAAGATAATATAAAAAAGGTTAAAGAGGTAGTAGACTATGCGCATAGATATGATGCAACAGTTGAAGCGGAACTTGGAAGATTAGGTGGGCAAGAAGATGACTTAGTAGTTGATGAGAAAGATGCTATGTATACTAATCCTGATTCAGCAAAAGAGTTTGTAGAAATAACAGGTGTTGATTCATTAGCAGTTGCTATTGGGACAGCTCATGGATTATACAAAGGAGAACCTAAACTTGATTTTGAAAGATTAAAAGAAATAAGAGCTAAAGTAGAGGTACCTCTAGTATTACATGGTGCATCAGATGTCCCAGATGATCTTGTTAAGAAAGCTATATCACTTGGGATATGTAAGGTAAATGTAGCTACAGATTTAAAAATTCCATTTTCAGATGCTGTTAAGAAATATTTTAAAGAAAATCCAGAAGCAAATGATCCAAGAAAATATATGACACCTGGAAAAGAAGCTATGAAAAAGATAGTTCAGCATAAAATAAAAGTTTGTGGAAGTGAAAATAGATATTAAATCTAATTAGGAGGATAAGGATGATATTAGTTTTAAATCTTAATGCATCTGTAGATAAGAAGTATAAGATTAACAATATAGAAAAAGGAACTGTAATGAGAGCTTTTAATGTAGATAATACAGCTGGAGGAAAAGGATTACATGTTGCTAATGTAGCAACTACATTAGGTGAAGATGCTTTAGTAACCGGATTTCTGGGAGGGTACACAGGTAGTTTTATAAGAGACAAGCTATGTGAAATGAACATAAAAAATGATTTTGTGAGCATTAAAAACACAACAAGAGAATGTTTGGCTTTTATAACTGAGGATTTAGAACAAACAGAAATTTTAGAGCCTGGTCCAGAACTTATAGAAGGTGAATTAGACCAATTCTTAGATAAGTATAGAAGATTAATAAAAGATAGCTCCATAGTTGTTGCTTCAGGAAGTATCCCTAAAAATTTATCTACAGATATATATAAGAATCTTATAGAAATTGCAAAGGAAAGTAACAAGAAATTTCTATTGGATACTAGCGGAGATCTTTTAATAAATGGGATTGAAGCTAAACCTTTCTTTATAAAGCCTAATAAAGATGAAATAGAATATATAATTGGTAGAAAAATTGAAACTACTGAAGATGTATTAAAGGAAATAGATGAATTTCATAAAAAGGGAATTGAGTTTGTTGTTGTATCTTTAGGGAAAGATGGATCAATAGCAGGATATAGAGGAGAAAAATATAGAATAAAAGTTCCAAAGGTTAAAGCTGTGAATCCAGTTGGATCAGGAGATGCCTTTGTAGGTGGTATATCAGTTGGAATTGAAAGAGGATACGATATAGAAAAAATATTGTCATTTGCTACTGCCTGCGGAACATCAAATGTATTAGAGGAGGAAACAGGTATAGTAAACATAGAAACTGTAAATCAAATTATGAAAGAAGTTGAAGTATTAAAGCTTTAGCTAAATTACGTATATATGTTAATTAGATAATAGTAATAAGTAGTTTAGATATAATAGTAAAGATAATAGCAAAAGAAATAATTGACCTCATTAAGTAAATTTTTATAAAAATATTAGATGGACTTAATGAGGTTAATCTTATATATAAAACAATTAGGATGGTGAATAATATAATGAAAAAAATAGTTGCTTTTATAATGTCTCTTCTAGTTATTATTTGTAGCATAAATGTACCTGTATTCGCAGCTAACAATGAAAGTAAAATGGATAAAGATGGGGAAGTGAAAATAGGACATAATATTGAGAAAGATCGAAAAATCAATTTCACGGATAATTGGAAATTTAAACTTGGAGATGAAAGTGGAGCGGAAGCTAAAGATTTTAATGATTCAAAATGGAGAAGTCTAAATCTTCCTCATGATTGGAGTATAGAGCTTGATTTTAATAAAAACTCTCCAGCAACTCATGAAGCGGCATTTCTTGATGGTGGAGTAGGATGGTATAGGAAAACGTTTAAACTGCCAGAATCAATGAAAGGTAAAAAAATAAATATTGATTTTGATGGAGTTTATATGGAATCTACTGTTTACGTAAATGGCCAAAAGGTTGGGGAATATCAAAATGGATATACGCCTTTTGGTTTTGATATTACAGATAACCTAAAATTTGATGGTAGCGATAATGTAATAGCTGTCAAAGTAAAAAATACGCAACCAAGTAGTAGATGGTACTCTGGTAGTGGAATCTACAGAAATGTATATATTACTGCTACAAATAAAGTTCATGTAGCTAAGTATGGTACATTTGTTACAACTCCAAACATTAAAGAAGATTTAGCTAATGGAGGAAATGTAGGAGTAAATATTAAGACAAAGATAAGTAATGAGTCAGGAGAAAATTCAGAGGTTACAGTAAGAAATAAGATAATTTCTCCAAATGGAGACGAAGTTTCAAAAGTTGAGTCGACTGAGGTATTAGATTCAAAATTAAAGGAATTTAATCAAAATTTAAAGGTTAAAAATCCTAAACTATGGGGTATTTATAGTGGAAATGTATATAAGGCAGTTACAGAAGTTATTAAAGATGGAAAAGTAATTGATACATATGAAACTCCTTTTGGTTTCAGATACTTTAAATTTGATGCTAATAAAGGATTTTCAATAAACGGGAAAAATGTAAAACTTAAAGGTGTATGTATGCATCATGATTTAGGTGCATTAGGAGCAGCTGTAAATTATAGTGCAGTTGAAAGACAAATTTTAATGTTAAAAGAAATGGGAGTAAACGCTATAAGATCTACGCATAATCCAGCATCACCAGAGTTTAGAGACATATGCGAAAAAAATGGGATATTGCTTATAGATGAAGCTTTTGATTGCTGGGAACAAGGAAAGAAAACATATGATTATCATAGGTTCTTTAAACAATATGCAGAACGTGATATAAAAACAATGGTAGATAGTGCTAAGAATAGCCCAGCTATAATAATGTGGTCTATAGGAAATGAAATCTATGATACAAATACATCAAATGGAGTTCAAATAGCTAAAAATCTTGTAAAGTGGATTAAAGAAATAGATACGACTAGACCTACAACTATAGGAGAGGATAAGTATAGAGGTAGTAAAGTTGATGGTGTTGCAAACTTCCAATCTTCAAGAGATGAAATATTTAATACAGTTGATGTAGTAGGATATAACTATAGTGAAAATGTTTATGATGTACATCATAAATCAAAGCCTGAATGGAAAATGTATGGTTCAGAAACATCTTCAGCAGTAAGATCAAGAGGGGTATATTTAGATCCTAATAATCCTAATATAGTTGATAATTCAAATCTTCAATGCTCATCTTATGATAACACTGTTGTTGGATGGGGACGTAGCGCCGAGGATTCATGGATACGTGATCGTGATAGACAATTCATTGCAGGCCAATTTATTTGGACAGGATTCGATTACTTAGGAGAACCAACTCCGTTTTATGGTAAATATCCAGCTAAGAGTTCATATTTTGGAGCAATTGATACAGCTGGATTTAAGAAAGATATTTTCTATTTCTATCAAAGTCAATGGTCTGATAAACCAATGGTTCATTTATTACCACACTGGAACTGGAAAGATGGGGATAATGTTCAAGTATGGGCTTACTCAAATGCAGATACAGTTGAATTATTCTTAAATGGAAAATCATTGGGAGAACGTAAATTTGAAAAGAAAACTACAAATTATGGAGAATCATACCTTGAAACAAAAGATGGAAAGCTTCATTTAAGATGGGATGTACCATTTAAAGCAGGTACCCTTAAGGCAGTAGCTAAGAAGAATGGTGTAGTAGTTGCAGAAGACGAAATAAAAACAGCGGGACAAGCAGCAGGAGTAAAGATTACACCGGATAAACGTGTTATATCATCAAATGGTAAGAATTTATCATTTATTACTGTTGATATAGTTGATAAAAATGGAGTAGTTGTACCAACGGCTGATAATCTTGTCAATTTTGAAGTAACAGGAGGAAAGTTAGTTGGTGTAGATAATGGTAATGGTGCAAGTGTTGAAAGATATAAAGCTAATAAGAGAAAGGCATTTAATGGTAAGGTAGTTGCAATTGTTGAGCCAGATAAAAATGAAGGAAGTATTACAATTAAAGCAACAGCTCAAGGATTAGATAGTAGTGAGTCTTCTATTTATACAATAAATCCAGAAGACATGAATAAAGATAAAATTATTGGATTTGAAAAAGTAGTAATAAATATTGATAAAGGGAATTCCCCACAATTACCTAAGACAATTAAAGCAATTTATGCAAATAATACTGAAAAAGATGTTAATGTTACTTGGGATAAAATAAATCCAGAACAGTATAACAAAGTTGGATCATTTAATGTAAATGGAACAGTTAAAGGTTCTGATATAAAGGCAAAGGCTGCAATTAATGTTCGGGATATTGTTTTAGTAAAGCCATACTCTACAGTTACAAAAGTAGGAGCATCACCTAAACTACCTGATGAAGCTACAGTTATTTATAGTGATGGAAAAGAAGTTCAATCAAAAGTTACATGGGAAAATATTGATTCAGAAAAGTATAGCAAAGAAGGGAACTTCATTGTATATGGCAAGGTAGACATTACAGATAAATTTAAAGCAGAGGCAAGGATTAGAGTTACTAATAAGACTGAAAAAGTGAATATAGCACTTTATAATTCAAAAGCTCAAGGAAAGGCTTTTGCATCTTTTACAAATCCAGCGGATGACGTTAATAATATAAATGATGGAGTTATATCATATGATAATAATCCAGCTAACAGATGGACAAATTGGCAACGTACTCCACGTACTAATAATGAGTATATAGGTGTAGAATGGAAAGAAAATCAGAATGTAGATAATATTAATTTATATGTTTATGCTGATAATGGTTGCCAAGCACCGAAGAGTTTAATAGTTGAATACCTTGATGGACATGAGTGGAAAAAAGTTTCTAATATGACAATAAAGCCTGTAACTATAACAAATAATATGAAGCATGAAATTAAATTTGATAAGGTAAATACTAATAAAATAAGAGTTAATATGACCCCTAGGGATGGAAAGTCTCTTGCTATAACTGAAATGGAAATAATGGATGATGTTGTAGTGCCAAATAACACAGCTAAGCTTTCATCAATATCAATTAATGGAAAAGAAATAGAAGATTTTTCAAGTGATAAGACTAATTATAATGTAGAACTTCCATATGGATCAGAGATTCCAAAAATAAAA
The DNA here is from genome assembly GCF_019753795.1 of Clostridium sardiniense. NCBI lineage: Bacteria > Bacillati > Bacillota > Clostridia > Eubacteriales > Clostridiaceae > Clostridium > Clostridium sardiniense. Next base: position 106,176 of record NZ_JAIKTU010000007.1, read on the forward strand.
GCTACAGCTATTGATAATGCAACTGAAGCAATTATTTTACCAACAAATCTTCATGGAGAAGCAAAAATCCTTGTTACTTCAGAAGATGGAAAAGTAATAAATATATATAAAATAAACTTTAATGTTAAAAATCCATTACTAAATAAAGTTGAAGTATCTTCAGATAAAATAAATTATAATGAAGATGATATTGGGGATTTAAATGTAAATGCTACATTACAAAATGGAGAAAAAATAGATTTGAATAATGCTAAAGTTGAGTATGTCACATCTAATAAAGATGTTGCAGTTATAAAAAATGGAAAGATTAATATTGTTGGAGAAGGAACAGCCGAGGTAAGTGTTAAAGTTACTTATAAAAATGTTACAAAAGAATCAAATAAACTTGTAATAAATGCGAAGAAATCAAATAAAGAAAAAATTATTATAGGTTTTGAACCAATTAAAGTAGTGGTGGATAAAGGTGAAGAACCAAAACTTCCAAAGGAAGTAGAAGCAAAATATAATGTTGGATTATCAAGAAATAAACAGGTTACTTGGGAAAAAATTAAAGCGGATCAATACGGAAAGCTTGGAACATTTAAGGTTTATGGTAAAGTTTATGGAACATCATTGAAAGCTGTTGCTGAAGTGGAAGTTAAAGGCGAAGTTGCAGTAGAATCAGTGTCAGCAGTTACTTTAATTAATGAAGAGCCAATATTCCCCAAAACATTAATGGTATATTATAGTGATAATACAGAAAGACAGCATTCAGTTAAATGGAATAAAATATTAGAGGATAAATACGGAAAAGTTGGAGAGTTTATTGTAGAAGGTGAAGTTAAAGATTCAAGTTTAACAGCTGTTGCAAAAGTAAGAGTATCGGATAAATTTGAAAAAGGACTAAATATTTCAAGGTTCCAAAATGGATATGATTATCCAAGAGTTCAATCATCATATTCAAATGAGCCGCCAGTAACCCCTACATCAAAGGATAGAGTTGAGCATATACACAACGATATAATTTCATTTAATGATGATCCACATGATCGTTGGACTAATTGGAGACCAAATCCAGATAAAACAGGGTGGGTATCTATAGAATTTGGAAGAACAGGACCTCAAGAATATTATGTAAATGAAATGACTGTACATTACTTTAAGGATTCAGGTATAGCACTTCCAGAATCAGCTATAGTTCAATATGAAAAAGATGATAAGTGGATAGATGTTAAAAATCAAAAAATTGAAAATGGCAAAAGTGAAAATACGAAAATTTACAAGTTTGATAAAATAAAAGCATCTAAGGTAAGAATATTTATGAATGCAAAAGCTAATAAGTCTTTAGGAATTACAGAAGTTCAAATATTTAAAGATGATGTTATTAAGAATTCAAAATCTTTTGCAAAGGAAATTAAGATAGGTGCAAATAAATTAAAAGAATTTAATCCTGAAAATATGAAATATACAATAAATGTTGATAATAATATAATTCCTGAAATTTCTGCAATAGCTGAAGATAATGCTGCTGTTACAGTTGTAGAGCCAGTTACTATTCCAGGTAAAGGAAAGGTTATTGTAAAGGGAGAAGATGGATTAAAAACTAATGTGTATGAATTACTCTTTGCTAAGAATATACCTATTGAAAAATCAGATTTAAATAAAAAGATAAACGATATTAAAAATACGGATTTATCAAAATACACTGAAGGTAGTAAACAGCTTTTAAATAATGCTCTTTTATTAGCAGAAAAGGTATCAAAATCTAAAGACTCAACTCAAGATGATGTTAATAATGCAACTGCAATGCTTGATGATGCAGTTAAAAGATTATCAAACATAGAAGAAAATAAGCCAAATGTTTCAACATATAAAATAGAAGTAGTTAAAGGGCCAAATGGTAAAGTTTCACCAAATGGATCCTTTGAAGTTGAAAAGGGAGAAAATAAGAAGTTTATCTTTACTCCTGATAAGGGCTATAAAGTTGATGAAGTTCTTTTAAATGGGAAAAAAGTTAATGTTTTGGACAATTCATACGTACTAAAAGATATAAATTCAAATAACAAACTAGAGGTAACATTTAAAGACGCAAGAGATAACAACAATGATAAGAATAATAATACAGGCGCTAATCCTAGCAATGGTGTAGTTATAGATAATGATGTTTCTAATAAAAATATTGATAAAAATAAAGAAAAGAACAGTAAAAAGTATGAATCAAATATCAAAGATTCAGATAAAAAAATAAATCAAGAGAATAAAGGTATTTCTAAAGAGATACTACCAAGTACAGGGAAATCTAATGGATTATTATTTGTAAATACTGGAGGAATATTTTTTATATTAGGAATAGCTATAAAGAGATTAAGATAAATTTATAAAATAGGGTGTCAATTAAAGGCACTCTATTTTTATTTAAAGCTTCTAAAAAGATTAAAAAATTTTGAGTGTAGCCTTAGTTAATAAAAATATATCGAATAGCAATAAAAATATATTGAATATTATTGAGAAAAACTGTAATATATATAATATAAAGGTAATTTTTAGGAGGGGGAATATGAGATATTTAAAGTTGACCGCTATTGTACTTAATTTAGCACTATTGGCTTTAGGGATTATGATAATTGGAGGAGCCATTAATTTGTTTGGTAATTTAAATAATATGAATAATGAGGGCATTTTATTTATTTTTACTAGATTTATAATTTTAACAGGATTGTTTATAATATTAATTAAAATAAAAATGTTAGTTAAAAATATTAATGATAAGATTATATTTGCAGATAAGAATATAAAAATTTTAATTACTATATCTAATATTTTATTTATAATGGCTATAGCAACATATTTTATAAAAAATGATAATACATCACTTCAAATATTAGAGTTTGGTGGATTTGCTATTAAGTTTGAAACTTTATTATTAGCATCTATTGGATTAATTGCTAGAATAATTGGAGATGTATTTAATGAATCTATAAAGATAAAATATAAATCTGATGAACTAGAAGAAGAGAGCAAATATACAGTATAGGTGAATGGATGATAATAACAAATTTAGATGTAATGATGGCAAAGAGGAAAATAAGCTTAACAGAACTTGCAGATCAGGTTGGCGTTACTCAAGCAAACCTATCTATTCTTAAGAATGGAAAGGCAAAAGCTATAAGATTCTCTACTTTAGAGGCGATATGCAAAGTATTAGAATGTCAACCTGAAGATATTTTAGAATTTAGAAACGATGAATAAAGAATAATTAGCAAAAGCCCTAAAATTATAAATTTATAATTTTAGGGCTTTTGTTAATTAGGTTTTTAGATAAAACTTTCATATATGCCTAATATAATAAGAAGTAGACTAGATACAAGTGAAGCATATTTTCCAAGAAGTTTTCCAAGGAAACTATTGCCAAGCCATGATCCTAAAATGATACTTATTGAAGTCACAATAAACGTAAAAAGTGTTGAATAAAATATGCTTATTCCTGTAATACTTGCAGAAATTCCTACACCTAAATTATTTATTGTAAGTGCAAAGGCAAGAGGAATAGTCTCTTTTAATTCAATAACTCTAGAATTATTAGAATCAGCATTTATAAAAGCAGGTGTTTCCTTATTTCTAATACTACTTATTAAAAACCAAGTCCCTATTAAGACTAATGATATTCCACCAATAAAGTTAGAAATACTATTAGGTAAAATATTTTCTAGGAAACTACCAAATAACATAGATAGGAAAGTTCCAATTGATGTTATTATAGCAATCAGTATATTGCTTGATAAAGGTAGTTTTATTTTATGCATACCATAAGATACAGATACAGTAAAGGTATCTAAATTAGATGATATTGATAAAATAAAGGCTGATAAAAATTGTTGCATATAAACTCTCTCCATTTTATTGGTATAATATCATTATATTATATTGTACTAATATGGACATAATTGTGATAATAAAATGAATATTAAGTTAAAGTATTGCAATGTGTAATAAAATATAAAAATTGTAATAAAAAAGGAGCATAAATGCCCCTTTTACTTTCCAAAATTATTTAAATTTAAATAGTTTAATATATCTAGATGAAATACGTTATTAGCTATCAAATATATATTATATAATATGTAAAGCGAAATTATAAATTTTAAAAATCTATTGAAGTACTTTTCTCCATTAGAGTTGGTTTTAATAAAAAATACATTAAGATTAGCCTTAAAAGGGTATAATAATTCAATCCCTTCTTTTGTAAGCAAATCTAAAATTAAATGTGAAGCATAACCTATAAAAAATCCATAACACATACTTATAATTATAATATTATCATTACTTATAATTATAATAAGTTTAAAAATTACATATAAAATAAGCATAGCTAATAAACTATGTGTAAAACCTCTATGTCTACAACGTTTTCCAAAAATCTTAGAGATAAAAGGATGCCTTTTACTAATAAAAGAACTTTTCATATCTATGTCAGGAAATAATGATCCAATATGAGAAGCATAGAAAAAAATTACTATTGATAGCAATCCATAACTAATACTATAGTGAATCAAATATTTTGTTATAAATACATTTAATGTAATTAGAGCAATTAAAAATCCTCCAGATGAGTGTGTTTGTTTTGTCATTTATTTTGCACCTTTTTTTAGATTATATTATTAAATATTAAATACATTATATATTAATATTTGTATTAATTAAATCTTATTTTGTTAACTCTTTTAAAATTTAATTATGATATAAATTTTTAGTTATAAAAATATACTATTAAAAGTTAAATTTTATTTATATAGAAAAATAAGAGACATAGTTTATTAATCAACTAATTTAAATTGATTAATAACTATGTCTCTATTTTATATATTTATATTTTATTATGAAATAATATAACGTTAATTAATAACTATAACTATATCTTATTTAAATAAATTAAAAAAAACATATTAATTATTGACACATTTTCACTATGCAGTTATTATTATAATAATAAAACCTAGTAAACATATATGAATAATATAAAAAGGGGGATTAATTATGAATAGTACATTTTTTTCAGATTTTCTTATGATTACAGATTTTAAAACAATTTTATTTATTTTATTTTTAGTAGGGGTATTTTTTATTATTAAAAAGTTTGAAAAGAATAAGTCTAGTTTTTCAAAACGTATGATACTAGCAACAATACTAGGTCTCGTTCTTGGGGGTATTATACAAGCTGTTTCTGGTTTCTCAGATACTCCAGATAAGATATCTTGGGTAAATGAAACCGTTAAGTGGTATGGATTAATTGGTTATGGATTTATGGATTTATTAAAAATGTTAGTTATTCCATTGGTTTTCATATCAATAATAAAAGTTATTACTGATATGAAAAATGGAGAAAATTTAAGTAAGCTTACTGTTAGAACAATACTTGTATTACTTTTAACAACAGCAATTGCAGCAATAATTGGAATTATTGTAGGAAACTTATTTAAACTAGGGGTGGGACTTGAAGTTATGAATTCAACGTCAGATATGAAGGAGGTAACTTCAATAATTGATACAATAAGAGGTTTATTACCATCAAATCCAATTAAGGCTATGGCAGAAGGAAATGTAGTTGCAGTAGTAATTTTCGCAGCATTTATTGGTATTGCTATGAAGAGACTATCAAAGAAGCATCATGATAAGATAAAGCCAGTTGAGGATTTAGTTGAAGGATCATATAAGATAATTGTTAGTATTGCTATGACAGTAATAAAATTTATGCCATATGCAGTTATTCCGCTATTGGCTAATACAATTGCAAGTAGAGGTCTTGCAGCAATATTAGGAGTTATCAATTTTATTTTGGCACTTTATGTAAGTATAATATTAATGTTTATAGTACATCTTATAATAGTTGCATTAAATGGACTTAATCCAATTAGATATGTAAAAAATGTTATGGAGCCATTAATACTTGCATTCACTTCACGTTCAAGTCTTGGAACATTACCAGTTACAATAGAGACATTAACAGAAAAAGTTGGTCTTGAAAATGGAATATCAAGTTTTGTTGGTAGTATTGGATCAAATGCAGGGATGAATGGATGTGCTGCTATATATCCAGCTTTAATGGCAGTTACTATAGCAAATATGTCAGGAACACCTATGAATTTTTCATTTTATATAATGCTTCTTATAATAATTGTTATAAGTTCTGTTGGGATAGCAGGAATACCAGGAACAGCAACAGTTTCAGTATCAGTTGTTATTTCAGGTATGGGAATGGGAAGCTATTTCTCTTTAGCAGGTGGAATACTTGCTATAGATCCAATCCTTGATATGGGACGTACAATGCTTAATGTAAATGGGACTATGGTTACAGCAATAACTGTAGGAAATAGTTTTAAAGCTATTGACAAAAATATTTTTTATGGAGAGAATAGTAACCATGGAAATAATTAAAGCAAATGGCTTTTAAGGAATGGTGATTATATGAAAATTTCAACAAAAGGAAGATATGGATTAAAAGCATTGATAGATATATATATGTACTCTTCTTGTGAAACAGTAACTTTAAAGTCTGTATCAAAAAGACAGGATATATCAGAAAAATATTTAGAACAAATATTTTCTTCTTTAAGAAAAGACGGAATAATAGAAGGAAAGAAAGGTCCGCAAGGAGGATATTTTTTAACAAGAGATGCTAAAACTATTACTGTTGGTGAAATTTTAAGAAGTCTTGAAGGAAAGTTAGTTTTAATTGATAATGAAAAAGATAATAATCAACTTTCAGAATACCTTTATGAAAATCTTTGGGATGTTATAAATAAAAAAATTAATGAGTACTTTGATTCAATTACATTAGAAGAATTAGCTAATAATTATAAATATAGTATAGAGGATATAGCGTATTATATTTAATTTTAGCAAATTATAAAATATTAAATAATAATTTATATAAAAAGGCTGTGTTATAACTAGCTTAGTAAGCTAGTTTATAACACAGCCTTTTAAAATTATATCATTATCTATTTAGCTCTTTTATGTTTATCTATCCTTTTTAGAATTGGATATCCAATAAACATTAAAAATATAATAAATGAAGCAGCATGAACTATATCATTAAATAATATTTTAAAAATTGGATTATAATTATTATCAATAATATATTTATTGCATAAATCATAAGCTGATTTTATTGCATCTTCAGAGATAAATTCTATCTTATCATCTGGAGTATGAATTCTACTTACATCACTATGAGAGATAGTAAGAGAATCAAATCCATTATTGATGAAGCTAGCATGATCACTGGCATCTTCATATTTAATATTAGATTCTAGACCTAATTCTTTGCATATACTTTCAAGGTTATCAAGAAGATCAGATTTAACATCAAGAGATTTTTCGCCTCGCATAAATGTTATAGGATAGTCTGGGGCACCAATCATATCAAAATTTATAACCTTAGCACCTTTTAAAGTATCCTTATATTTTGATGCAAATTTATTAGAGCCTATAAGTCCGAATTCTTCTCCATTTAATCCAACAAAAATAATATCTCTATTAGGTTTTGGTAGAGTGGATAGATAACGAGCAAGTTCTAATAAAAATGATGCACCAGATGCATTATCTAGAGCACCTGCATATATATTATCTAAGCAATCAGCGCCCATATGATCAAAATGAGCTGTAAGTATAAGTGGAGGACTCGTACTATCTTTTCCTTCAATTTTACCAGCTACATTATAAACTTCTGTTGTCTTTAAAGTATAAGGTAGGGATATAGATATTTCAGAATTATTTTTTATAGCAGTTACTATTTCATTATATGTATCCTTTGTAATAGCTATGGCAAAAGATACTGGTGATTCATGTACAAAAGAGCTTCTAAAATTAAAATTATCTTCCTTACTGACATAAAGCAAGAATAAGTCCCCACCCTTTTTAAAAGATATAGAAGATGGAAATATGTTTAAATTATCTTCAGAGGATAGGGTCACATCTGAAACTTTAAAATTAAGCATATCCTCTTTAAAATCAGTACCATAATTAAACTTTTTCACAGTATTATCATCTTTCTTTATTTCAAGTGTTGGAACTTCATCATTTTTAAATGGAGCTACAACTTGAAAGCCTTGAGTATAGTCTTTATCTATAGGCTTAAGGTCTAATTCCTTAAATTCTTCAGCTATATAATTTGCAACTTGTTCATTTTCATTAGTTCCACATAATCTACCGTTAAATTGTTCAGAGGATAAAAAGGCTATATCATTTTTAACATCAGTGGAACTAAAGTGATGAACAGTACATCTAAGAACTAAGAAAAAAATAAATATTATTGCAGAAATAACAGTGCAAACTTTATATATTTTAGATTTCATTAACTTCTCCCATCAATAATTGTTATACTTAAGTTTATTATATGTTTATAATTATTATGATTAAAAGAAGTTGTGTTTAAGCTAAGCTTTTTTATAAAGCATATCTACAATAGCATATGATAGAGTAAATAAAAGACATATATACACGCTTAAATTAAGTTTTGAATTAATTATTACATAGATTCCACCAAATATAGCACTAATTAGTATTATATAATTTATAAACTTATAGATACCTGATTTTTTCCCATTTATTACTGTAACTGATGAAATTATAATTAAAATTAATGTTAAGAATGAAAATGAATCTTTTAGTACTTTAGAAAATTGTATTATTTTAAAATGGTTAAATGTTAGTAATAAGATAAGTACTACTAGCAATAGAGAGATTAATTTTTCTATATATTTATTCATAACAAGACCACCTTTACTGGAAAATATTTACAATTTAAATTATACTAGAACTTAACATAATTACAATATGTAATAAAGAATTAATAAGCAAAATAACCCAAAAAAGTTTATCGCGGTAGTGAAGAAGGGTATAATAAAGATATAACTAATTTTGGAGGTTTTAGGATGAATATCAATGAGAGATTAGCTAAAGAGCTTGGACTTAAATTAAGTGTAATTAATAATGTTGTTGAATTATTGGATGGAGGAAATACAGTTCCTTTCATTGCAAGATATAGAAAAGAAATGACAGGTGGACTTTCTGATGAAGTTTTAAGAAACTTAGAAGAAAGGTTAACATATTTAAGAAATTTAGAAGATAGAAAAGAAGCAGTAACTAAGATTATAGATGAGCAAGGAAATCTTACAGAAGAGATAAGTCTTTCTCTTCAAAAAGCTGAGACATTAACAGAAGTGGAAGATATATATAGACCTTTCAAACCTAAAAAGAGAACAAGGGCTACTATTGCATTAGAAAAAGGATTAAAGCCACTTGGAGAACTTATATTAAGTGGAATTTTTAAAGGTAATATAAATGAAGAAGCTAAGAAGTTTATAGATAATGAAAAGGGAGTAGAAAGCGAAGCTGATGCAATTAAGGGTGCATTAGATATAATTGCAGAAACTGTTTCAGATGAAGCTAAATATAGAAAGTGGATAAGAAACTTTGTGTTTAATGAAGGATTAATTGAAACTAAAGGTGATAGTAAAGAACCAACTCCTTTTGAAATGTACTATGCTTACAGTGAAGAAGTTAAAAAGATACCTCCACATAGAATACTTGCTATAAACAGAGGAGAAAAAGAGAAGATTCTATCAGTTAAAGTAGTTTCAAATGAAGATAAAATAATAAGTTATTTAGAAAATAGTTTATTAAAGGGAAATAAAGAAACTGATGAATTATTAAGAGAAGCTATAAAAGATTCTTTAAAAAGACTTATATATCCTTCAATTGATAGAGAGATTAGAAGTGAACTTACTGATAAGGGGGAAGAAGGGGCTATAAATATATTTAAGGAAAATCTTAAAGCACTATTACTTCAAGCACCTATTAAGGGTAAAGTTGTTATGGGATTTGACCCTGGATTTAGAACAGGATGTAAGGTTGCTATATTAGATGGTACAGGAAAGTTTTTAGAAAATACTGCTGTATACCCAACAGCACCTAAAAATGATATAGAAGGAACTAAAAAGACATTAAAAGGACTTATAAATAAATATGATGTTGATGTTATATCTTTAGGAAATGGAACAGCTTCAAGAGAGTCAGAAGAAGTTATTGGAGAAATGATTAAAGAGATAAAAGAAGAGACAGGTAAAGAAATAGCATATGTAATTGTATCAGAAGCTGGAGCTTCAGTATATTCAGCATCAAAACTTGCTACGAAGGAATATCCAGATTTGGATGTTACTGTAAGAGGTGCTATATCAATAGGTAGAAGATTACAAGATCCATTAGCGGAACTTGTTAAGATAGATCCAAAAGCTATTGGTGTTGGCCAATATCAACATGATGTAACTCAAAAGAGATTAGAGGAATCATTAAATGGAGTTGTAGAAGACTCTGTTAATAAAGTTGGAGTTGATTTAAATACAGCTACACCTAGCCTTTTAACACATATATCTGGCATAAATGCAGGTATTGCAGATAATATAGTAGCCTATAGAGAAGAAAATGGTGAGTTTAAAACAAGAAAAGAACTTTTAAAAGTTAAGAGATTAGGTCAAAAAGCTTTTGAACAATGTGCAGGTTTCTTAAGAGTTATGGAAAGTAAGAATCCATTAGATAATACTTCAGTCCATCCAGAATCATATGATGCAGCTAAAAAGCTTATAGAAATTCTAGGATACACTATGGATGACTTAAAAAATAAAAACTTAATAGATATAGAAGATAGAGTTAAGTTAAAGGGAGTAAGCAATCTTTCTAAAGAATTAGAAGTTGGAGAGCTTACTTTAAAGGATATAATAAAAGAATTACAAAAGCCAGGTAGAGACCCAAGAGAAGATATGCCAAAACCTATACTTAAAACAGGTGTTATAGACTTAAAGGATCTAAAATCAGGTATGACACTTATGGGGACTGTTAGAAATGTTTCAGATTTTGGTGCATTTGTTGATATTGGGGTACACCAAGATGGATTAGTTCATAAGAGTCAAATGGCAAATAGATTTGTAAAGCACCCTCTTGATATAGTTAAAGTTGGTGATGTTATAAAGGTTAGAATATTAGAAGTTGATGAAAAGAGAAAAAGAATTTCTCTTTCTATGAAAGAGGTAGATTAATTAAAAATATTAATAAATTTATAAACTGATATTTTTAGAAGGTATCTATAAAATTATATAGATACCTTCTATTTTTCTTATAAAAACCATATATTGTAAAATAGTAAAAATTGGTGATATAATATTTATTAATTATACTATTATAGAAGGAGATGATTTAAATGAAGTATTTAGCAATTATTATTTTATTATTAATTATTATATTTGTATCTATATTGGTCTTTAGCTTTGGATTTAATAAAGAAAATGGGGTAAAATCTAATTTAAAGTTTACTGGAACTATGATGACAGTTACTTTGCCTATAGTTTCTTTAGTTGGAGGAACTCTATTTTTAGCATTTAAGTTAGTTGAGACATTATTACCAGTAGAGATTTCAACATTTGATATATTCACTATTTCAATTATTGGTGTATTTATTATATTTATTTGTGATTTAATCAGTAAAAAAGTAGTAGGTGGAATAATACCAATTATTCTTGCAAAGAAATACGAGGGGGAAGAACTTAAAGAAAAAGAAATGATGGATATAATAAATGGATTACAAAAAAAAGTTAACTTACTTACACTCGGAATTATGTTTTTCTCTAGTTTAATTTTATATATGGGACTTATGGTGATTATATCAGTTGAGGTTACTGTATTATTTTTGATTATTATATCATTATTAACTTTAGTAAGTTATAAGATTTTCTTTAGAAGCAATGGCCGTTTGGAAAACCAATAAAAAGATTATAAAAAAGATGTGCTATTTTTAGCACATCTTTTTTTACTTTTAGTAATAATTAATCTGTATTAAAAATAAGTATAGTAATGTAATAGGAAAAGTAATATGAATTCTAGTGAACACTTGAATAAAGTTACAAATGAAAATTGGTAATGGAATAGAAAACATTTACAGTGAGAATAAAGTGGTAATTACCACTATTATCTAAAAATTAAATAAATTTGAAATACAAGGAGGGGTATTATGCCAAATATATTATTGACAAGGGTAGATAATCGTTTAATTCATGGACAAGTTGGAGTAACTTGGGTAAATCATTTAGGTGCTAATTTAATATTAGTTGCAAATGATGAGGTATCAAAGGATCCAGTACAACAAAATTTAATGCAGATGGTATTACCAGATGTTATTGAGACAAGATTCTTTAGTATTGATAAAACAATAAAGATAATTCATAAAGCAGCAAATAGACAAAAAATATTTTTAGTTTGTAGAACACCACAAGATGCTTTAAGACTAATTGAAGGTGGAGTTCCAATAGATAAATTAAATATTGGTAATATGCATTTTAGTGAAGGAAAAGAACAAATATCATCAACAGTATCACTAGATGAAGATGATAAAAAGACTATAAGAAAAATAATAGACAAAGGAATAAAGGTTGAAGTCAGAAGAGTTCCTGACGAGAGAATAGATATTGATATAGAAAAATTTGTTTAATTTGTTTTCATTTTATATTAATTTATATATTTAATAAAAATTATTAAAGGGGAGGACGAACTAAATGGTAGTAGAAGCGTTATTAATTGCTATCTGGGCTGGTATAGCTGGGGTTGATATGTACAATGGATTAACACATATACACAGACCGATAGTAACAGGACCCATCGTAGGACTTATACTTGGTGATATGACAACTGGACTTATTGTAGGAGCTGCTTTAGAGCTAGTATTTATGGGGATGGTACCACTTGCTGGTGCACAACCACCAAATGTTGTTATTGGAGGTATAATTGGTACAAGTGTAGCTATTTTAGCTAAACTTGATCCACAAGCTGCAATTGGTATGGCAGTACCATTTGCAGTGGCAGCACAAGCAGGAATAACTTTATTATTCACGGCATTTTCGCCCGTCATGCATAAGGCAGATAAATACGCCGAAGATACCAATACTAAAGGAATTGATAGGATCAATTACTTAGGTATGGCAATATTATTTGTATCATATTTCATATGTGCATTCTTACCAATATACTTTGGTGCAGACAAAGCAGCTGATATAGTTGCTTTGATACCAGAAACTATTATAGGTGGATTATCTGTAGCTGGTGGAATTATGCCTGCTATTGGATTTGCAATGTTACTTAAGATAATGCTTAAGAAGGAATATGTTGCTTTCTTAATAGTTGGATTTTTAGCAGTAACTTATTTCAATATCCCAATATTAGGACTTGCTTTAATTGGACTATGTATAGCACTCTATGATTATTATGCAAAGAATAATCAACAAGTAGCAACTGAAGCAAAGGAGGAATATGAAGATGGCATCTAATGTAGAGTATAAAAAAGCAAATGCAGCTATTGAATCAGATTTAGGGTATAAAAATTCTAGTACTGATAAGGTAATAACTAAAAAAGACTTAAATAAAATGGCTTGGAAGTCATTATTCCTTCAAGCATCATTTAACTATGAAAGAATGCAAGCTTGTGGATGGTTATATTCTTTATTACCAGGACTTAAAAAGATACACACAAACAAAAAAGACCTTTCAGATTCTATGAAAGATCACTTGGAATTCTTTAATAGTCATCCATTCGTAATTACATTTATTATGGGATTAGTAATAGCAATGGAAGAAAATAAGGAAGATAGAAATACAATAAGAGCTATAAAGATTGCCACAATGGGACCTTTAGGTGGAATAGGTGATGCGTTATTCTGGTTAACAGCCCTTCCTATATGTGCAGGTATAGGTGCATCTCTTGCAAGTGAAGGTAATATTGCTGGACCAATAGTGTTCTTATTATCATTTAATGTAATACATTTCTTCTTACTATTCTTCTTAATGAATTATGGTTATAATACAGGTGTTAAAGCTATAGTTAATTTAAGAGAACAAACTAAGAAGATATCACATGCTGCTTCAATAGTTGGATTAACAGTTGTCGGGGGACTTATAGCTTCAATGGTTAATTTAAAGACTACTTGGGTTATAACAGCAGGTCAAGCTGAGGTAAAAGTTCAAGAAGGTGTTTTAGATGCATTAATGCCAAATCTTTTACCTTTATTATATACTTTCTTGATGTATAAATTGCTTAAGAAAGGACATTCTCCAATAATATTAATAGTTATAACAGTTATAATTGGTATAGCTGGAAGATGGATTGGAATATTATAAAATAAAATATTTAAATGTTTAGTTAAGATAAAAGCTTAAGCAATAATTTGCTTAAGCTTTTTTAAATAAATATGTTAAAAAAATGCAACTGGTAATAACAAGTTTTTGATGTATATAAAATTTTTATTGCATAATGTGGCATTAAATGATTATAATGAAATAGAAGAAGTATTTAAATAGTATTTTTTCAATATATTTTATACTTAATTTAATAAAATAATAGGATGGTAATGACAAGTGAAGGTTATAGATAAAAATTCTAGAATCCCGTTGTACTTACAACTTATGGATATATTGATAGAAAAGATCAATAAAAGCTTAGGAGAAAATGAGCAATTACTTTCAGAAAGAGAAATTTGTGAAATTTATGATGTAAGTAGAACAACAGTAAGACAAGCCTTAGATGAACTTGAGAGAGATGGATATATATATAAGGTACATGGTAAAGGAACATTTGTTGCACCAAAGAGGGTAAATCAAGATTTAGTTTCATTTTATTCTTTTACAGAAGAAATGAAGAAGATCGGTAAGGAACCTTCATCACAAATAGTTGGTTTTGAGATTATACAATCAGGTGATAAACTAGCAAGCAAATTTAAGATGAAGGAAGAGGATTTAGTCTACAAGATTATAAGAATTAGAAAAGCAGATAATGTGCCAATGATGTATGAAATAACATATTTACCATTTGAAAGATTTGAAGGACTATCAAAGGAGCAATTAGAAGGAAGAGCTATGTATGATGTCTTAACTAAAGAATATAATACAAAGCTAACTTTCGCTGAGGAATACTTTGAACCAATTCTTACAAATAAACTTGAAAGTATATATTTAGAAATCCATGAAGGAGCGCCAAGCTTAAAGATAGAACGATATACGTATGAAAATAGTAAGCTTATAGAGTATACTGTTGGAATAGCTAGAGGTGACAAATTTAAATATAGAGTTCAGCTTAAAAATAATTAAGTAAAGATAATAAAATTTAAAATAAAAAATTTTTAAAACAACTGGTAATGACAACATTAACAGTTATAGGAGGGTAAAAAAATGATTTTTGGATTTACAGAAGAAAGATTAAAGGAATTAGGAGCAGAATTTACTGGAACTGAAATTAGACAACAACCAAAGTTATGGAGAGAGACATATAAAATAATAACTGATAATAAAAATAAAATAGAAGAATTTCTAAATAAGAATATAACTAGTAATACTAGAATAATATTAACTGGTGCTGGTACTTCAGATTATGTTGGAGATTCAGTTTATCTTCATCTTGCAAAGACATTAAAGTTAAGGGTTGAAGCTATAGCCACAACAGATTTAGTATCAAATCCACAAGAGTTTTTAGAAGAGGATACTAAAACAATATTAGTATCATATGCAAGATCAGGTAATAGTCCAGAAAGTGTTGGAGCTTATGATATATTCCAAGAAAACGTAAAAGATATAGCACAACTGGTAATTACGTGTAATGAAAATGGAGAACTTGCAAAGAAATCAATGAAGGATGACAATGCTCTTTGTCTGCTTATGCCAAAGGAATCTAATGATAAGAGTTTTGCTATGACAAGTTCCTTTAGTTGTATGTTACTTGCAACACTTTTAGCATTTGATATCAAGAATTTAGAAGAGAATAAAAAGTATGTAGATAGAGTATCAGATCAAGCAGATTTAATCTTAGATAATAAATGGAATGAAGTGAAAGATTTAGTAGATTTAAATTGTGAGAGAGTTGTTTATTTAGGCTCAGGTGCGTTAAAAGGGTTATGCCAAGAGATGGCTCTTAAGAATCTAGAATTAACTAGTGGAAAAACAGTAACTGTTTGTGAGTCAGTTCTTGGTTTTAGACATGGTCCAAAATCAATAATAAATGATAATACATTAGTTATATTTATGAATTCAACTAATGAGTATACAAGCCTATATGATATGGATTTAATTAGAGAGATACATGGTGACATAGGTAACCATAAATTAGCTGTTATTAGCTATAAGAAGAATGATGAATTAAGTTCACTTTGTGATAAATATTTAGAAATAGATGGACAAGAAGTTCCAGAAGTTTATACAGTATTTAATTATATGTTGTTTGGACAAATGTTTGGGTTATTTAGCTCATTACATCTTGGAATTTCACCAGATAATCCAAGACCAGATGGAACTGTTAATAGAGTAGTTAAAGGGGTAATAATACACCCATATAATAAATAGTTAGTTATGAGAGGAGACTGCTTATGGTTGGAATAATAGTAACAGGACATGGCAATTTCGCATCAGGAATATTAAGTTCACTTAAGCTTATAGCAGGAGAACAAGAAAAATTAGTAGGGGTAGACTTTACAGCTGATGATAGTACTGAAAGTTTAGAGATTAAGCTTCAAGAAGCTATACAAGGTCTTGAGTGTGATGAAGTTCTTGTACTTTCAGATTTAGCTGGAGGGTCACCGTTTAAAGTATCAGTTATGCTTAGTCAAAAGTTATTTAATAAGAATATAAGAGTTATTTCAGGAACTAATTTAGGGATGACACTTGAAACGTCCCTTTGTAGAGATGGAATTGGCGTAGATGATTTATTAGATTTTGCAATAAACTCAGGCATAAGTTCAATAAAAACTTTTGAGCTTAAGGATATAGAAGAAGACGAAGATGTAGAAGAATTAGATGGAATTTAAAAAATACAGGAAGAGGGTAACTAAAATGGGAAAGATTTTATCAACTAGAGAGATGTTAAAGAAAGCACAAAGAGAAGGATATGCAGTACCTGCATTTAATATTCATAATTTAGAAACGCTACAAGTTGTTATTGAAACAGCAGTAGAACTTAGATCACCAGTTATATTAGCTGGTACACCATCAACTATTTCATATGCTGGTGGAGAATATATTGTAAGCATGGCTGAAGTTGCTGCAAAGAAATATGATATACCAATTGCTATACATTTAGATCATTTTGAAGATGTGGATGCAATAAAACATTATGTTGATATTGGATTTAATTCAACAATGATTGATGCATCTCATGAGACATATGAAGATAATATAAATATAGTAAAAGAAGTAGTGGATTATGCACATAAGTTTGATGCTACAGTTGAAGCAGAGCTTGGTAGATTAGGTGGACAAGAAGATGATCTTGTTGTAGATGAAAAGGATGCTATGTATACAAATCCAGATCAAGCAAAGGATTTTGTAGAGAAAACAGGTATAGATTCATTAGCAGTTGCTATTGGAACAGCTCATGGATTATACAAAGGTACAGCTAAGCTTGATTTCGATAGATTAAAGGAAATCAGAGAAAAGGTAGATGTACCTTTAGTCCTACACGGTGCATCAGATGTTCCAGATGAATTAGTAAAGAAAGCTATATCACTTGGTATATGCAAGGTTAATGTAGCAACTGACTTAAAGATACCTTTCTCAAATGCTGTAAAGAAATACTTTATAGATAATCCAGAAGCTAATGACCCAAGAAAATATATGACACCTGGTAAAGAGGCTATGAAAGCTATAGTTGCACACAAAATAATGGTATGTGGAAGTAATAATAGAGCTTAATTAGATTATTAAATTAATCAAGGACTAAAGCACTAGATGAATATGTCAAAGTAATAATACAGATTAATTAAAAGAGGTGAAAGAATGGGACATCCTATTTATGAAATAGTAAAAAGATATAAAAGTGGAGAAAAGGTGGGAATATTTTCAGTATGTTGCTCAAATCAATACGTTATTGAAGCAGCAATGAGTAGATTAAAGGATACTAATATGCATCTTTTAATTGAATCAACTGCAAATCAAGTAGACCAGTTTGGTGGATATACTGGTATGAAGCCTAAAGATTATGTTGATTATATTTATAAGCTAGCAGAAGTTAATAATTTTCCAAAAGATAGAATTATTTTAGGGGGAGATCATTTAGGACCACTTACGTGGACTAATTTAGACCCTAAGGAAGCTATGGAAAATTCAAAGAAATTAGTTAGAGAGTATGTACTTGCAGGGTTTACTAAGATTCATTTAGATACAAGTATGCCTATAAAGGGTGACTTAGAATCTGGAAACTTTGGAGATGAGATAATATCAAAAAGGGCTGCAATACTTTGTAAAGTTTGTGAAGATGCTTATAAAGAATTACTTGAAATAAATAAAGATGTTATACACCCCGTGTATGTAATTGGAAGTGAAGTTCCAATACCAGGAGGGGCACAAGCTGAGGAAGAGGAAGAAGAGGGAATAGCAGTAACTAAGGTTTCAAACTTTAAGAATACAGTAGAAACTTTTAAAGAATCATTCAAGAATGAAGGTCTAGAGGAAGCGTGGAATTATGTAGTTGGAGTTGTTGTACAACCGGGCGTTGAATTTAGTAGCGATCATGTATGGGGTTATAATAGGGATAATGCAAAAGAGCTTACAGAGGCTTTAAATGATTATGAAAATTTAGCATTTGAAGCTCATTCTACTGATTATCAAACTCCAAAGGCTTTAAAGGAAATGGTGGAAGATGGATATATAATTTTAAAAGTAGGACCAGCTTTAACTTTTGGATTTAGAGAAGGTGCATTTGCTTTAAATGCTATGGAAAATGAACTTTTAAAATATAATCCAGATTTAGAACTATCAAGATTTATGGATGTATTAGAATTTAATATGATAAAAGACCCAAAGGATTGGGAGAAGCACTATTCAGGAAGTAGTGAGAAGATTAAGTTTGATAGAAGATATAGTTTGTCAGATAGATGTAGATACTATATGCCAAGAGAAGATGTTAATTTTGCATTAGACAAAATGCTTGATAATTTAAGTAAAGTAGATATTCCAATAACGTTAGTAAGCCAATTTATGCATACTCAATACAAAAAGGTAAGAGATGGAGTTTTAGAGCTTTCAGCTAAGGAATTATTAAAAGATAGAATAGGTGAATATATAGATGACTATATATTCGCTACAAAATAAATCATAGTATAAATAAAAGAACGGAAATGAAACTAAAAGGATTCATTTTCGTTCTTTTATTTTTAATTAATGATGACCGCAGTTATGGCCAGTACATGAGTTTGAAGGGCTAAATTCAAGTAACTTATTATCATTAAAAAGACTTACATTTTCTTTTAATGAAGTAGGATTTGCTTTAAATACCTTAACCCCCATAGAATTTAATTTGTTAATAGCACCAGCACCAATACCAAGTACAAGCACTACATCTATATCAGCGCCACCTATAGCTTTTATTGGTTGACATTTACCATGCTCATGGTTTAAATCTCCGTTATTTATGGCAGTAACATCATTTGTTTTAGTATCTACTACTAAGAAAAATGGAGCAGATCCAAAGTGGTTATAAGGAACACTTTCTAAGCCATTATTTTCTTTTACAGGAATACAAATTTTCATTTTAATTTCCCCTTTCACAGTTTGATTTATTGCATCTTTTATGGCAATTTTCTTTTCTTTCACATTTAAAGTCTAAGAAATTAAGATTATTTAATATAACAACCTCAGGATTTTTAAGGCTATCTGTAAAATGAATTAAATCATCTAAGATATCATTATTAACTGAGTAGTGAATAAAATAACCTTTTTTATGACCTAATATGATACCAGAATCCTTTAAAACTTTAATATGTTGAGAAACAGCGGCTTCTGATATACCAAGATGCCTAGATATACCTTTAGCACATACATTTTTTCTAGCTAGTAAAAATAAAATTTTTAATCTAGTTTCATCTCCTAGCGCTTTAAAAAGTTTAACTATATTATTCATAGGTACCTCTATATTTTTAGTTAAGTAATTACTTAATTAAATTTTACTACTTAAAGAATATAATATCAAGATGAAAAGTAAAATTATAGTATAAATTTTATTGACAATTTTATAACTACAGTGATATTATTTATTTATAAATTAAATTAATATATCTTCAGGGCGGGGCGAGATTCCCCACCGGCGGTAAAGCCCGCGAGCTAAGTTTTTAGCATGATTCGGTTAGATTCCGAAGCCGACAGTATAGTCTGGATGAAAGAAGGTAAAATATTAGTATTTTAATTGTAGAAGTTATACGCCCTGATATACTTATAGTATATTGGGGATTTTTTATTTCTAAATTATAATTACTAATACTTACCCACCAAAAGGAGATAATTTGGGGGAGGAATTATAAAATGACATCAAATTTAAACAAAATGGTTAAAATTTCATTATTAACGGGTATTGCATTCATACTTATGTTTATCGAGTTTCCTATAATACCAATATTTCCATGGCTTAAAATGGATATAAGTGATGTACCAGCACTTATGGGTGCATTTGCATTTGGACCACTTGCAGGAGTTTTAATAGAATTCTTAAAGGTTACTATGAATTTCTTATTAAGTGGTAGTTCAACAGGTGGAGTTGGAGAGGTTGCAAACTTTATAATTGGAGCATCATTCGTAGCGCCAGCAGCATTTATCTATTGGAAAAATAAATCAAAGAAAAGTGCTTTATTAGGAATGATATTTGGGATAATAATAATGGAAGTTGTAGCGATTATAGCAAATGTATACTTCTTATTACCAGTATATGGTATGAATATGGCTCCAGCAGAACTTATGCAATATGTAACAGTAGGATTATTACCTTTTAATGGAATAAAGGGGATTGTAATATCTGTGTTAACATATGCTATATACAAAAAGGTTTCAGTTAGTATATTTAAAGTTGAGCCAAATTTCGGAAGTAATAGTATCGGAAGTAATAGTAAAGGTAAAATAGCATAATAAAGAATAATTTAGTTATTAAAAATAGTTAATATAAAAAAATTAGAGGTATAGTTTTAAACTATACCTCTAATTTTTTATATCTAAATATTACGTAGCCACATTATATTTGCATCTTCTTTATTGTCTTCATAAAAATTCTTTCGTATACCTTCACTTATAAAGCCAAAACTTTTATAAAGATTTTTAGCAACGGTATTAGACTCTCTAACTTCTAATGTTATTGAATTACAATCTTCTTGTTTTAAAGAAGAAATTAATGACTTCATTAGTTTTTTACCAATCCCTTTTCCTCTATATTCAGGATGAACAGCCACGTTTGTAATTTGTCCTTCAGAAGCTATAAGCCATGCCCCTGCAAATCCAACAACCTTATTTTCCTCTTTGCATACAATATATCTTGCAAATTTATTAGAGATTTCTTTTGTTATTGAATCTAAGCTCCAGCTTTCTTTAAGACTTAAAGAACTTACTTCATAAACGCCATTTAAGTCTTCTGAGTCTAAATTTTTAAGAATTAGATTCGCCATTATTCATTTGTAATCTTTTCTCTAATTCTCTAACTGCTTGAGGCTGCTTTAGATATAAAGGAGAGGAGTTATCATCATCTTTTATTCCATTTTTTAGAAGATTTAATCCTATTTCTCCAATTTGTGAAGCTCTAACTGTATTAAGATGAATTGGGGCAAAATATGAATCCTTAATGTTTTCTACTAAGTAATCTTTATGTTTAGATACACCATCACCAGTAAACATAACTTTTTCACCAAGTTCATTAAGTTTTTCTTTAAGCTCGGAAAGATCCATTGAAGTACAATCAACTATTGTCTCAAGTTTTCCATTATTGCTCTTATAAATTGCTGTATAAACATTTTCTCTAAGTGCATCCATTATAGGACATATAATTCCATCAAAGGATGATATAGAAGCAGCTAGTCCTTCTAGGGTAGATACACTAACATATGGCTTGCCACTACCAAAACTTAATCCTTTTATAGTAGCCATTCCAATACGAAGACCAGTGAATGATCCAGGTCCCTTTGAAACAACAAAACCGTCCACGTCATCTATTGAGATTCCTGAATCATCTAATAATTTTTCTATGATTCCCATAAGAAGAACAGAGTGTTCTCTTTTATTATTTAATGTATATTCTGCTAAAAGTAAATCATCTTGAAGAAGTGCAGCTGTGGCACATTTTGAAGATGAATCAACACTTAAAATTAGCATAAAGTCAGCTCCTTTACATAACTATATTTTTCACCATAAGGAGTTACCATTATCTTTCTATAGTTTTCTCCTTTAGTTAAATCTTTTTGTATGTATATATGTAGATAATCACTAGGTAGAATTTCTTCTATATAATTTGCCCATTCAATTATTGAAACACCATCTCCAAATATATAATCATCAAAACCTATTGCATAAATTTCATCAGGGTCACTAACTCTATAAACATCAAAATGATATAATTTAAGTCTTCCTGAATCATATTCATTAACAATGGTAAATGTCGGACTTGTAATATTATCAGTTATACCAAGACCTCTTGATATACCTTTTGTGATATGAGTTTTTCCAGTACCTAAATCACCAGTTAAACAAATAATATCACCAGAATTTAAAAGCCTGCCTAATGCTACTCCAAGGTTTGTAGTTTCTTCAATACTATTAACTTCAAATTCCATTATATTAATTCCTCCTTTCGCTATATGTAGCTTATCTATATATTCTATCCAAAAATTAAAAAAAAGAAAAGTAAAAGTAAAGTAATTGTAATATAAAAGTAATTGCAATATAAAAATAAAAAGTGTAAAATGGAATAACACAAATATTTACAGAATATAAGTTAAATATCAGATATATATTAAAATGAGAAGGTATATAAAGAGGTGAAACCATGAAGAAATTAACAGCTGCAATGCTAATTATAACAGCAGCGTTTTTTTTAGGGCTTGGAGGAGTTTCAAAGACGCTTATGGCGGATACATCAGAGAGTGACAAGGACAATAGAGATGTTTATTTAAATATAATGACAGTAAATAAACCACAATATGAAACAGTTAAGAAGTTAGCCGGAGATAAACACAATGTAGAATATATGTTTAATAATTTTAACGATATGAAAAATTATAAATATGATGAGAATACTTTAAATAATATATCAAATATGGATTTATTCTTTTATTCAGGAGCAGGAAATGAAAGTGCATCACTTAATAATATGATAAGTGAATTAGATAAGAGTAGTTTAGGTGTAGTAAACTTATCAAGAGGTATAAGGGAATTAAGGTATAAGGTTGATGGAAAAGATATGCAAAATCCTTATTATTATTTAGGAATACCTGAATATAAAATAATGCTTTATAATACAAAGTCAGCTCTTCAAGAGAAAGATCCTGCAAATAGAGAATACTATGAAGCAAACTATAATAAATTAGTTAAGAGTATAGATGATTTAAAAAGCACATTTGATAAAGAGACCAAGGAGTTAAAGAAAAATACGTTTATATTACAAGATGATAAGCTAGTGTATTTCTTTAAAGGACTTGGAATTGACTTTAAAGTTTCACCTGAAAAAGAAAATATAGAAGAGTATGCTAAGAATAATAACTTAAATCTTAAAGATATAGTATTTGTGCAAGATACTGAATCAAAAGAAGATGTTAAAGATATTAAAGTGATTAAATTAGATACTTATAATGATAATAAGGACTTTCAAGAAATTATAGAGTATAACATAAAACAATTAGAAGGATTAATTGATAAAAAATAAATAAAATTATTGATTTTTTACAGTATATATATTATAATTGATAGTGTCCTAAAGGGGTATGGCTCAATTGGTAGAGTAGTGGTCTCCAAAACCATTGGTTCTGGGTTCAAGTCCTAGTGCCCCTGCCAAATATATTAAAAGCTAGAAACATTATTGTTTCTAGCTTTTTTGTTTTAGCAATTAAATTAGGGCGTACATTTATACAAAATATTATATCTATATATTATATTTATTTTGAAGTTTTTAACATTATATTAAATAAACATATAAATTCAAATCAAAGAAGGATATAAGATGTATAATATAGAAAATAATATTATACAGTGAGAAGAGAGGGTGTTTTAAATGACAAAGAAGAAGATACTAATACCAATAGATGGAAGCGATAGAAGTTTAATATCTCTAAATTATTTAAAAAATAATTTTAAGCCTGAAGATGTTGAAGTAACACTTATGAATGTAAGAGAGATAGTTTTTATTAATGGAATGGCTGTTACAGAAGAAGTAAAAGATGCAGAAGTTATAGGAAAGAGAATATTAAGAGAAGCTAGTGAAGAAATAGAAGAATTTGATTGCAAGAGAGAATTCTCATTTGGTTATGCTGGAGATGAAATATTAAGATATGCAGAAGAAAATGATATAGATATTATTCTTATGGCAAAGAACACTAAGAAAAAATTTACAACATTAGTTGGTTCAGTAACTGCGCATGTAGTTAAGAGAGCAAAATGTATAATGATAATAATTCCTGAGTTATACTAACAGTAAATCTTAAAAGGTGGTATTATAGAATGAATAAAATAAAATTTGGGATTATAGGAACAGGAAAGATAGTTGATAATTTCTTAGATGCAGCGCTTACTCATGATAAATTTGAACTTGTAGCAGTTTACTCAAGAGATATTAAAAAAGCAGAAGAATTTGGAAGTAAGTATGGTGCAACAAAATTTTTTGATAATTTAGATGTATTTGCAAGATGTGGGGATATTGATGCAGTATATATAGCATCTCCTAATTCTTTTCATGCATCCCAAGCAATTTTATGTTTAGAGAATAAGAAACATGTATTGTGTGAGAAACCGATGGCTTCAAATAAAATAGAAGTTAAACAAATGATAGAAAAGGCACAGGAAAATGGAGTTCTTTTAATGGAAGCTATGAGAATAACTGTATTACCTAATTTCTTAAAGGTAAAGGAAAATTTACATAAGATAGGTAAGGTAAGAAGATACTTTGCATCATATTGTCAATACTCATCAAGATATGATAAGTACAAAGAAGGAATCGTTCTTAATGCATTTAAAAGAGAATTATCAAATGGAGCTCTTATGGATATAGGAGTATATTGTATTCATCCTATGATATCACTATTTGGAAAACCAAATGGAGTTGTAAGTCAGGCTGTATTTTTAGAAAGTGGTGTAGATGGGCAGGGTTCTGCAATGTTTAGTTATGAAGGTGCAAGTGGAATGATAATGTATTCTAAAATAAGTGATTCAAAACTACCACTAGAGATACAAGGTGAAGAAGGAACTATTATTATTGATAATATACTATTTAATAGTGTAAAGATTGTTTATAGAGATGGAAGAGAAGAAGTTATTTCTATAAAGCAAAGAGATAATGATATGTATTATGAACTTGATGAATTCATAAATGTAATAAATAGTAATGAAAGAGAATCTATGAAGAATTCTTATAAAAATTCATTAATGGCAATTGAACTAATGGATAAAATAAGAAACCAAATAGGATTAGAATATCCAGCAGATTTTAAATAGTATATGTCCGTTATAAGACTACATTTTATAAAAGGAGTTTAATCTAAATATTTAGATTAAACTCCTTTTAAATTTATTATGATAAAAATTTAAAGTAGATAAGCGTATATGACTTATTACTATATATTCGTTATTTATAAATTCTTCTATTGAAGGATCATTTAAAGTTTTAGAAATAGATAAGAGACTAGATTCTATTGTATTACAATCTAAAGCAAGTTTTATTAAATTTTCTTCATTGCCTTTTCCATCTAATAAATCACAAAGTTCTGATAACATATTTGATGAAAGCTCTAGATATTTATCTTTTAAATGATTAACATGAGCTGAATGTGTAAATGGCAAAAAGTATTTACTAAATAAAAGTGATATTAATGATCCTAAAATTATAAAAGAAAACCTTAAAGTAGAGAGGGTTTCTAAGCTATCACCAGTTAAGTTCATACTTAAAGCTAGCATACAAGTAAATATTACTTTTACATAATAGTCTGTTGCATAAAAATAAACAAAAAATATAAAAAATAAAAACAAAGAACTTGGTATGGTACTATGTAAAACTCCAAAAATTAAAACAAATAAACATATTCCAATGATTGTTCCTTTGATTCTTTTCTTAGTTTTAACTATTGTTTCTGAAATGAAAGGTTGCATTAAAACATATATAGTAATTAACATCCATTTACCATTAATTAAATTAAACTTATCTATAAAAAACATAGATAATGAAATAGCTACTGAAACTTTAAAAGAAAAATTAAATTTCAAAGAGTTAATATGAATATGATGATTATTATAAAATAATTCTTTTAAATCTAATTTAATTATATTAATAGGATTATTTAATGTACTTATATTTAAACAAAGTAGCTTAGTTAAATTAGTGCACTCGTCAATAATTTTAAATTCTTTATACGAATCACTATATTTATATGAAAAATCAACACATTTATAATTAAAGTTTTTGTTTTCTATAGATTCTATAATATTACAAATTATATAATTTAAATATTTTAAGTACTCTTTTTTTAATGATACATCTTCTAACATATTAATCTTATCAATAAGAGTATTTAACCTCTCTAAGATTATTGCAATATTAAAGTATGGCTTATTTAATGCATTAGAGAATATACCATTTAAGTTTTTATCATTTATAAGAAGCAGTAGATTTCTTAAGCTATCATGAATTAATAAATTATCCTTTTTATCATAGTTATTCTCTAAAATATTTTTAATTTCTTCATTCATACAATGTAAGGCATCTAATATCATAGTTGTACAAGAATTCTTAAATTTGTTTTTATTAAATAAAAATTGACTAATTATTATTATAAAAATTCCAAATAAAAGTGATAAAAATCTTTCAGGTAAAAGATTTAAAGGTACAGGAATACCTATCATATAAATATATATAAATACAAATAGATAAGAGACCATATTTTTAGAAGTATTTGTATATATATATGACACTATGAAGATGGTAAACATATTTATAATTAATCCTACTAATGGATTAAAACCGGATAAAAAAGACATTACCAATAAGAAGAAACTTAATCCTGTAAGCTCTATAACTTTATATAATGGATATAAAGTAAAATCAAATTTTAAAAATGATATACAGCTTAAAGCTATCATAAGTCCAATAGAAGCATTGTAATTTCCGAAGAGAGTTTTATAAGCAATTAATATTATAACTGTAAAAATAGCTTTAAATGCACTTGTTTTCAATTGGTTAGTAGTCATATATTTTCCTCCTATATATTTATTCTAACTTTCAAGCTTTGAAAATAAATTATAAACTATAGTATAATACTAGAGTAAATAGATATTTTAAAGTTAGGTGGTTTAATTTGAAAAAATATTATTCAATTGGAGAAGTATCGAAAATAACAGATGTATCAATAGATCGGTTAAGAAACTATGATAAAATAGATTTATTAAAGCCAAAATATGTTGATTCTAAAACAGGATATAGATATTACATTGGTGAGCAATTTAGGCAATTACGATTTATAAAATATCTAAGAAAAATAAATGTTCCTTTAGCTGATATAAAAATGATATTAAATAAAGAAACGAGCTCTGAAAAATTTATATTATTTCTTCATGAAAAGATACATGAAATAGAAAATGAAATAGAAAACTTAAATCTAATAAAAGAAGATATAAGTGAGTTAAAATTAAATATGGAATATAGTATGAAGCGTAGTAATGTAGAGCATATATATATTAAAGATATAGAAGAGAGATATGCAGTTTCTAGAAATATAAATAAAGATACTGAGTCTATATTAGAACATAGAGAAGATATATTTGGAATATTTAGAAGTGAGGAACCATCATTAATAAATAAAAGAGTAATAGAAAAAGGAATATATATTGAGGATTATAAAAATTTATATAGTAAAAGTACAAATATTTTTATTATAACTAAGAATTGCAAAGAAAAGAGTAATCTTATAATCCCTAAAGGCACATACATCTGCTTATCTTATAAAGAAGGCAGAAGAGATGAAGCAATAAAAAGGTTAGGAGAATATATAAAAGAAAATAATATAATTACAAAGGGAATATGTTTAAATGTTATTTTATATACAATGCCAAAGGAAGAGTTTCAATTTCAAGTATTAATATAAATTTAGTTTATAATATATAATAAATTAAAAGAGAAGGAGAGATATGGTTATGGAATTTTCTATAAATAAAGAATATGTATTAAATACTGCAAAAGAATTATTAGAATTTAATAGTCCAAGTGGATTTTGTTTTAAAATCATGGATATGATTGAGGATAAGGTTAAAAATATTGGGTATAAGTTTGAGAGAACTAATAAAGGTTGTGGAGTAATTACAATCGATGGTAGAAGTGATGAAAAAGTTATAGGTTTATCAGCACATGTAGATACATTAGGGGCTATGGTTAGATCAATAACAAGCAAAGGCACCCTTAAGTTTACATTAATTGGAGGACCTATAGTACCAACTCTTGATAGTGAATATTGTACAATAAGAACTAGAGATGGAAGAGAATATACTGGAACATTCTTAAGTGAAAGTGCAGCAGTTCATGTATATGAAGATGCAACTTCTAAAAAAAGAGATCCTGAAAATATGGAGATTAGAATAGATGAAGTTGTAAAGAACAAAGACGATGTGAAGAATCTTGGAATTTCAGTAGGAGACTTTATATTTATAGATCCTAAAACTACTATAACTGAAAGTGGATTTGTTAAATCAAGATTTATTGATGATAAAGGAAGTGTAGCATGTCTTTTATCTCTTTTAGAATTATTTAAAAGAGAAAGTATAGTACCAAGTTATAAGACAAAGATCTTTATATCAACTTATGAGGAAGTAGGACATGGGTCATCTTATATACCTTCTGATATAACAGAAATGATAGCAGTAGATATGGGATGTATAGGATTAGATTTAGAATGTACTGAGTATGATGTTTCAATATGTGCTAAGGATTCAGGTGGACCATATGATTACAATATGGTAACAGATTTAGTTAACCTTTCTGAAGATAATAATATAAGCTATGCAATAGATATATATCCAAGATATGGTTCAGATGTTGGAGCTGCTTTAAGGGGTGGAAACAACATAAGAGGAGCACTTATAGGTCCAGGAGTTCATGCATCTCACGGAATGGAAAGAACTCACTATAATGCCTTAGAAAATACAATAAAATTATTATGTTTATATTTAACAAAGTAGAAAATAAAGCTAAATTTATTTAATTATTACAAAATTTTAACTTGAATATTTTTATTAGGAGTTTAAAATATAGACAAAGAATAAATTACAAATATTATACGAGGTGATGTAATGACTAACTATAAAAAAATAGTAGTATCAATAATATTACCAATAATGATAATAGTGGGTGCGCTTATACATTATAAATATAGTGAAAATTACAACATTCCAAATTTAGAAGCTACATATGATAATAATATTCATAGATATATATCTAGTGGAAATGCAAAAGAAAGTAAAGATTTATTAAAGCTTGAGCTTAAAGTTTTAGAATCTAAAGATTTAAGTAAGGTTGATGATCTTGAAGGATTTGACTTTGAAAGCGCGTTAAAGGTGTTAGAATATACTATGGAAGATAGAGCTTCTAGAGATTTAGATAGCAAATTATAAATTAACTCTACAATAAATAAAATGAGGGAGACGTATGTCTCCCTCATTTTAATTTGCTTCTATTTCAGATTGAAGTTTATTCATTAAATCTTTAACTGTAGTTATTTCTTTAATTCTACTTACATTTTCTCCACAGAATATAAGTCCATTATCTAAATCACCTTTTACAGAATTAATAAGGGCTTGAGTAATACAATATGGAGTATTAGCAGGGTTGCAAGGAATTA
Source organism: Clostridium sardiniense (assembly GCF_019753795.1). Taxonomy (NCBI): domain Bacteria; kingdom Bacillati; phylum Bacillota; class Clostridia; order Eubacteriales; family Clostridiaceae; genus Clostridium; species Clostridium sardiniense. Next base: position 136,070 of record NZ_JAIKTU010000007.1, read on the forward strand.
AGCAATTATAACATTTCTCAACCTTAACATTACCTTTTAATGTCTTGTCTACGAAAGGGTTAAGAATTGCTCTTCCAGGCATACCAACAGGACTTTTTACTATTCCTACGCTATTAGGGGTAGCTTTAACATAAGCTTCTTTGAAAGCTTGTGATGCATCACATTCTTCTGTAGCAACAAATCTTGTTGCCATTTGTACTCCTGATGCACCAAGTTTTAAATATTTAGCTATATCCTCTCCTGTGAATACGCCACCGGCTGCGATAACTGGAATTTTCTTGCTATATTTTTCTTCATATTCTTTTACGTGATCTACGATATCTTTAACAGTATCATCAAAGCTTTCATTAGCTTCCTCAATTGCATCTTTTTTAAATCCAAGATGCCCTCCAGCTTTAGGGCCTTCAACTACTATCATATCAGGAGCTATATTATCATGTTTATCCCATAATTTAAGTATAACTTTAGCAGCTTTTAAGGATGATACTATAGGAGCTAATTTTACATCATAGCCTTTAGCTAGCTTTGGAAGCATAGTAGGCATACCTGCACCAGAAATTATAAGATCAATACCTGATTCTATAGCAGCTTTTATATATTCAGCATAACCATTTGTAGCTACCATTACATTAACTCCAATTATGCCATTATTACATTTTTCTTTTGCGATTTTTATATGTTTTTTTAGAGCTCTAAGATTTGCTTCTAATGAATTAGTTTCAAAGTCATCTTCTTTAAATCCAACTTGAGCACTAGAAATTATACCTATACCCCCAGCATTTGTAACAGCTGAAGCAAGCTTTGAAAGGGATACACCAACGCCCATTCCTCCTTGAATTATAGGTAATCTTGAAACTAAGTTTCCTATTCTTAAAGGTTTTATATCCATTCAATACACCTCATTTAATTTGATTTTTAAATATTTTGACTATCAAAATATATTTTAGTCTATTATAATCTAAAAGTTATTAATTAACAATATATATATGATAAAAAAATATAGTTGACATAATATTATATATTATGATAAAATGATATACGTCTTAGGGGTATGGCTCAATTGGTAGAGTAGTGGTCTCCAAAACCATTGGTTCTGGGTTCAAGTCCTAGTGCCCCTGCCAAAAACACTCAGTTATTATAGCTGAGTGTTTTTTTTATTTTAAATATAAAAAATATGTCTAGTAAAATTTTATTATCTGACTAGGAGAATCTTCCTTTATGCATCATATTAATTAATAAAATATATACAATTATGAAAATAGAAGAAAATAATATATAAAATTATACATTTTATCTAATAATTTCTATAGAAATTTTTTGTATAAAACTATATTTTAATAAATAAATATATAGAATTTATTTAAAAAGACAAAATAAAATGAAGAATTTTTAGAAATAAAGACAATATAATACAAAAAAATGATAATAATCCCTTAAAAACAAAGAAAAAAATAAAAATTTTAATAAAAACATAAATTTGTTAATATTTATTTCAAAAATATGATATAATTTAACAAAAGGGATTCGATTAGGAGGATAAAATGAAAAAGAAAAATAAAGTCATTATAATTTTAATTTCGATTCTTATAGGTATTAGTTCAATTGCATTTGCAATAGCTTTAAATTCAAAAGAAGGAAGAAAAGTGATAGATTCACAAATGAAGATGAAAAGTAACCAAAGTGGAGTTAATGATGTAGTAAATACTATAATAGATGTTAATTATCAAACAATTACATCATTAGAAAAAAATGATGATTCAAATGGTTACATTATAATAGATGCAGAAGATGGTTATATAAAAAATAACATTGACAACTTATTAAACCTAGCTGAAAAAAATAAGGTTAAGCTTACATTTATAGAAAATAATGAAATTTTAAATAAGGACAATCCCTACTATGAGAAAATTGAAGAAAGTGGACATACAATTCTACCTAAACATTTAGATTTAAAACAAATTTTTAATAGCAATAATATTAAAATAGTAGAGAATAAACAAGAGATAAATAATAAAGAACATATAGATAATAAACAAGATACTGTATTTTATATTGAATTAAATGATAATGTTAAAGATATAAAAGAAATAAACTCTAATATTACAAATGGAATAGATAAATTAAAAGAAAATGGATACAGATTTAAGGCTTTCATATAGAATAAAATTCCTGTGAAGCCTATAATTACATTGAATTAAAATTCACTCTGAGGATAAACTATGAGTGTAAGATAAATCAAAAAGATTTAATCTTACAAATATACCGTAAGCCTTAGGAGGGATTGATTATGTCAAATAGAGTAATAGTTCCAGAAGCAAAGCAAGGTCTAAGCAACTTCAAAAATGAAGTAGCAAAAGAGTTAGGAGTTCCATTTACTGATTACAATGGAAACTTAAGCTCAAGACAATGTGGATCTGTAGGTGGCGAAATGGTTAAAAGAATGGTAGAAGAATACGAAAGTACTTTAAAGTAAGCACCTACTAAAGGGATCTACTAGATCTTCGGAAGTTACACCAACAAACAAAAGGTGTATTCTTGTACCGAGAGGATGATTTTTATAAATCATCCTCTTTCTTTTTGCGTAAAATATGTGATAAAATGAGAACAAAAGTTCGTTTAAAAGAAAGGTTGTTGTATGAGAAAAATAAAAATATTACATTGTGCAGATATACATTTTGATACTCCCTTTAAAGAGTTTAAAAATACATTAGCTAATAAGAGTAAAGAAGAACTAAAAGAAGTTTTTAATAAAATAATAGATTTATGTAACGATGAAAAAGTAGAAATAATGCTTTTAGCAGGAGATATTTTTGATAATTATACATTGAGCAGAAATACATTAGTCTTTATAAGAGAATCCTTAGATAGATTAGATAAAACTAGAGTCTTTATAAGTCCAGGAAATCATGATCCATATAACTTTAAATCATTTTATAAATTAGTAGATTGGCCTAAAAATGTACATGTTTTTAAGGGTGATTTAGAAAAGGTTTTAATACCAGAGCTTGGAACATGCGTATATGGTGCAGCTTTTAATGATAATTATGTTAATAAATCAATGCTAAAAGGTATTGATGTGGATAATAACTTAATAAATTTAGTTGTAATTCATGGAGAACTTTCAAATGGGTCTATAAATGAATATAATCCAATAACAGTTAAGGATATTGAAGAAAGTAGGGTTGACTACGTAGCTTTAGGACATAGACATAAATTTAATGGAGTGGAAAAATATGGATTAACCAGTTATGCTTATAGTGGATGTCCTCAAGGAAGAGGCTTCGATGAAATTGGAGAAAAGGGTGTGCTGATTGGTGAAATTAGCAAAGGTTATGTAAACTTAGAATTTAAAAAAACATGTAAAAGACAGTATATAGAAAAAGATATAAGCATAGATGGATTATTTGGCTATAGAGAAGTAAAGAAGAAAATTTTAAGTGAGCTTAAAGAGTTTAACTTAAAAACTGATATATTTAAATTGAATTTAATAGGTGAAGTAGATGCTAATTTTAAAATAGACGAAAATATTTTATCAGAGAAACTTTCAGATAAATTTTATTTTGTAAAGATAAGAGATAAGACTGATATAGCTGTAGATATAGATAATATAGAAAATGAACATTCAATAAAGGGATTATTTATAAGAAATTTAAAAGAATCTATAGATAATTCATCGGAAGAAGAAAAGGAAATTTTAGAGCTTGCATTAAAGCTTGGTCTTCAAAGTTTAAGTGCAGAGGAGGTGAATTTAGATGATTATTAAGAAGGTTAGAATTAAATCATTCGGTGGTATTAAGGATAAAGAATTTAGTTTTGAGAGAGGATTTAATTTAGTATATGGAGAAAATGAAAAGGGAAAAAGTACAATACAGAACTTTATAAGAGCCTGGCTTTATGGATTTGGTAATTCAAGAGGTGCTAAGAATAACTTAAGAAAAAGATATCTGCCATTTTCAGGAGAGAAAATGCAAGGTGAGCTTGTATTAGAATACAATAAAAGAGAATATATAATTCAAAGAACTTTTGGTGCAACAAAGAAGGATGATACTTCAAATATTTATGATGGGTTAACTGGTGATGAAATAAAAGAAATTAATAAAGATGAACCAGGAACATACTTTTTAGGGGTTAATGGAAACACTTTTATAAAAACTTTATTTATACCTCAGCTTGGAGTTTTAGTTTCTAAAGATAAAGAAGAACAAATAATGCAAAGAATTATAGATGTATTTGGGTGTGGAGAAGGAGAAGTATCAGTTGATAAAGCTGTTAATAAATTAAAAGATAGTAGAAAAGAGCTTACTACATCAAGGAAAAATGGAGAACTTGATATATTAAAAAGTAGATATTCAAAAGTTATAGAAGAAAGATATGAAGCTTATAAGGTAGCTGAGGATAATTTAATTAATGAGAATGAGCTTATTAATAAAAAAGAAGAAAGAAATAAAATAAGAGAAGAAATAACAAAATTAGAGTTATTTAAAAAATATTTAAAGAAGAGTAAACTTCAAAAAGAATATGGAGAAATAACAACATATTTAAAGAAGAGTGAGTCATTAAAAAAACAAGAGAAAGAAATAGATACTGAGCTAAAGAGAGAGAATGGGATAATTAGTGAGGAATATATAAATGACTTAAGTGAAGAAAATAAAAGATATCTAACACTTTTAGATATAAAAAAGGAAAATGAGTACGATTTAAAAGAAATTGAGAAAAGAATAGTCTATGAAAACGGAAAATTAGATAGCTATGAAGTATTTATATCTATGGAAGATGACTTAAAAGAGAAGTTAATTAGATTAAATACTGAACAAGAGGGACTAAGGGAAAGAGTTCTATTAAATAAAAAAATTAAATTATCAATAGAAGAAGAAGAGAAAAAATTAGAACAAAAGAGGAAGTTTTTAGGTGATGTATTTAAGTTAACTTCACATAAGGAAGAAATAAAATTACTGTTTAAAAACTATGAGGATAAACTTCGTGAATTAAAAGAGAATATAGAAGTTTATGATTATGATGATAATGTTGGAGATTCAAGAAAAGGTTTAGAGCTTAAAAGAAATATCTCTATATTTTCAGCTGTAATAGGTGGATTAATACTTGGTATAAACTTAGCTAGTATTAGTTCAATAATGATATATATTATAGGTGCTATTTTAATAGGTGGTGGAGCGTTTTTTGCAATATCTTTAAATAGCGCATTAAAAGAGACTGAAAATAAATTAAGTAATAAAGAAAATATTGATAGGTTAAATAAAGAGATAAAAAATATTGAAGAACAACTTACAAGATACATGCATTTAATAAAATGTAATAACTATGAGAATTTATTAAGAGCTGTAAATACTTTAGAAAATTTTTATGTATTAGAAGCAAGAGTTAAGTTAAGAATTGAAGAGAGAAGTCTTCAATTAGAAGGAGTATCTTTAGAAAATGATGAGGAAAGATATAATCAAAATAATAAAATATTATCTTCAATAATGAAACTTTGTGGATGTGATACATTAGATGAGATATATATTCAATTAGATGAATTCAAAAAGGTTAAAAACAATTTAACTCTTTTTGAATTAGAGTATAATTCTAAAAAAGAAAGCTTAAATAGAATTACTTTTGAATTAGAAGAAAAAGAAAAAGATATAAAAAGTAAATTAGAGCTTATGGATTTAGAGAATGTTCAATTAATAGATTTAGAAATGTATCTAAAAGGTTTTAGAGAAAAAATATCAGAAAAGAAAGACCTAGAAAAGGCACTTCAAAATGTAGAAGAAACATACAAGGTTCTTCTTAAAGATAGAGATATAGAGAGTATAAAAGATGAATTACAAGATATTATAAATCAAGATATGGATTATAGTTATGAGTCGGAAGAGGAAATTGAAAATGAGATTAGAAAAAAATCTAATTTATTAATAGAGTTAGAGAAAAAGATAAAAGATCTAGAAAATGTAATAAAAACAAGCTTCTTAGGAAAGAGAACTATAACTGCAATTGAAGAAGATTTAGAGAATCTAGTTGAGAGTATAAATATTTTAGATAAAAGACTGATTGCATTAAATATTGCTATAGAGAATTTGGAAAAAGCAGGTAGAGATATAAGGGGGAGTTTTGGACCAGCATTAAATAATAATATTTTAAATATATTTAAAGAATTAACTGGAGATAAATATTCAGAAGTAAAACTTGGTGAAAATTATGATATGGTAGTTAGAGATAATTCAAGTATGTTCTCAGGGGAATATTTAAGTAATGGTGCAAATGATCAGCTATATTTAGCTCTTAGATTGGCTTTTATAGAACTTATATTTAAAGGAAGAGAAGTACCTATAATATTTGATGATTCATTTATACAATATGATGATATTAGAAGAGAAAAGGGTCTTAAAATTATAGAAAGTAGAAATTTTGCTCAAACTATAATATTCTCATGCCAATCAATTGAAGAAGAATTATTAAGAAAAAATAGTATAAAAGCAAGTTATATTTATATTTAGAATTGACAATAATGGGAAGAGATATTAAAATTGTATATATGCGAATGCAAATCATATGCAAATGAGGTGTAATTTTTGAAAAAAATAATAGGAATATTAAGCGTAGTACTTATATCTTTCGGTCTTATTGGATGTTCAGGAGCTAAGGATAAGACGGAGCAAAAAACTGATGGAGATAAATTAAATGTTGCAGTTTCAATTTATCCATTAGAACAATTCACTAAAATGATTGGTGGAGATAAAGTAAACATACTAACTTTAGTTGGGCCAGGACAAGAGCCACATGATTTTGAAATAAAGCCTGCAGATTTCAAAGAACTTACAAATAGTGATATATTTGTTTATAACGGTCTTGGAATGGAAACTTGGCTTGATGAAGTAAAAGGGCAATTAAAAGATAGTAAAACTATAATGGTTGATTCAAGTAAAGATGTTAATGTAATTAAAGTTGGAGATAAAGTAGATCCACATATTTGGCTTAGTTTAAAAGATGCAACAATTCAAGCTAATAATATAAAGAATGCTTTAATCGAAAAAGATCCTAGCAATAAAGAATATTACGAGAAAAATTATAATAAGCTAAAGGAAGAGTTTGATGGATTATATAATGAATATAAGCCAAAATTCGAAAAGCTTAAGAATAAAGATTTCGTTACAGGTCATGCCGCTTTTGGATATCTTTGCAGAGATTTTGGATTAACTCAAAAATCAATTAGTGATTTATATTCAGAAGGAGAAGCTACTCCAAAGAAACTAGAAGAACTAGCTGCTTATTGTAAAAAGAATAATATAAAAACAATATTCTCTGAAAGTTTGGCAGAGCCTAAAACTTCAGAAACTCTAGCAAGGGAAGCCGGAGCTAAAGTTGAAAAAATATATAGTTTAGAATCAAGCGAAGATGATAAAACATATTTAGAAGGTATGAAGTACGATTTACAAGTAATATATAATAGTTTAGTAGAAGAAAATAAGTAATAAAAAAGGTTTGATTTAACTAAAATAGTAGTTAATCAAACCTTTTTTTGCTATTAATATGCTATTAATATGCTATTAATATGCTATAATATATGTAAAAAATAGTAAGGGGAGGCGGTTTTTATTAAAGCCTTAGAGTATTATGAGAGTAATATAAAAAAGAGTAAAAGTGAAATAGATCAAATGGAAAAGAAAATAGCTACTATAGGTTGGAGCAGATTGTTAATAGTAGCTTTAATGATAGCCGTAGGTTATATACTATATAATCAAGGTAATATACCATTCCTTATAGGTGGGGAGGTCCTATTACTTGTTGTTTTAGTATGTACTGTTATCTACCATAATAAATTAATAAATAAAAGAATTAAAGTGGAGAGATTTCTAGAGATAAATGAAAAAGGTGTAAAAAGAATAAGTGGAGAATTTAGAACTATAGAGGATGATGGCTCAGAATACATTAACGATTCACATCCATTCTCTTCGGATATAGATATATTTGGTAAAAGCTCATTGTTCCAGTTAATAAACGATACCTTAACTAAAGGTGGAAGAGAAAAACTAGTAAGCAATCTTTCTTTAAAGAAATTACCAACAAAAGAAATTATAGAAAAGAAACAAGAGGCTATTAAAGAGCTTGGCGAAAAGATAAAGTGGAGACAAGAACTTTTAGTAAAAGGTAAAACTACAATAAAGAATAAGAAAAAAGAAACACAGGAATTAGAAGCATTTTTAACTTGGAGCAAGGAAAAGAAAGAAAAAGGTATAAGCAAGAAGTTAGTTGCGTATGTCTTTATAGCTATCACATTTTTAAGTATAGTTCTATCAATAATTAAGATAATACCACCAAGTTATATTTTGTTAGTGCTTTTAATTAACTTTGCAGTTATTAAGTTAATTACAAAAGATTATAAAGAGGATTTGGAAATGTTTAATAGTATAAAGCATACTATTAAATCTTATGCTGAGATATTAGAACTTATAGAAAAAGAAGAATTTAAATCAGAGTATTTAAAAGGTATAAAAGATAAGCTTAAAAGTGATACTTCAAATTCATGTGGAGAAGAAATGAAGAAATTATCTAATCTTTTAGATTGGATAGGAGATAGTTCTGGAAATGCATACTATTTAATAATAAATATATTTATATTCTCGGATATATTTATAGTAGAGAATTTAGAGGACTGGAGATCACAAAATTCAAAGGAATTAGAAGTGTGGATAGATGTTATAAGCGAGATTGATGCATTAAGTAGTATATCTAATATATACTTTGATTTTGATAAGTTTACTTTCCCAAAAATTTCAGATAAGAAAGAAGTGAAAGGAAAAGCTATTGGTCATCCTCTTATAGGGGAAAAGGCTGTGAGAAATGACTATTCACTTTCAAATAATAAAAGGGTAACTCTAATCACAGGATCTAATATGTCTGGTAAAAGTACATTTTTAAGAACAATTGGCTTAAATTTATTATTATCATATATTGGAGCTCCAGTTTATAGTGATAATTTTACATGTGGAATATTTAATATATATACATGTATGAGGACTAAGGATAATCTGGAAGAAAATATATCATCATTCTATGCAGAAATACTTAGGATTAAAATCCTAATAGAAGCAACTAAAAAGGGAGAAGATGTATTCTTCTTATTAGATGAGATATTTAAGGGAACTAATTCTTTAGATAGACATATCGGAGCTACTGAGCTTATAAAGCAATTAATAAATGGTGGAGCAATTGGGCTTGTATCTACTCATGATTTAGACCTTTGTAATTTAGAGGAATCTGATAATAGAATAGAGAATTATAATTTTAGAGAGTATTATGAAGATAATAAAATAAAATTTGATTACAAGTTAAGAGTTGGGAAAAGTGAGACACAAAATGCAATACATCTTATGAAACTTGCAGGTATTGAATTTAAATAAGAGGGATAGAGAAGAGAGAGGGACTTTTGAATATGGGGTATGTAATAATAGACTTAGAATTTAATAATTTAAATAATATAACAAAATATTATCCTGAATTTTATGATAAATATCCAGATTTAAAATCACTTTCTATACAAAATGAAATAATAGAAATTGGTGCTATTAAAGTTGATAAGTATATGAAAGTGCAGGGAAGACTTAAAGAATATGTTAAGCCATCTATAATACCAGTTTTAAATCCTGAGATAACTGATATAACAAATATAACAGAGAATGATTTAAAAGAAGGTATAAGTTTTGAAACTGGAGTAAAGAAACTTAAAGAGTTTATAGGGGAAGATGTATTTTGTTCTTGGGCTAAGGATGATGTTGCACAAATTATAATAAATGCGCATCACCATGGCTTTAGAGATCTAAAGTGGATAGACAGGTATTTAGACGTTCAGGAATATACAAGTAAAATTTTAGGTGTTAAGAAATCTCTAAGTCTAAAAAATGCATTAAAGAGGCTTAATATAAGAGTAGATAATAGGCTTTTGCATGATGCTTTAAATGATGCTGAATTTACAGTTCTTGTATTTAAGCAACTGTATAATCACAAAATAGTAAAGAATTATATAGTAGAGAATATTTATGATATGCCGGCTATAACTGTAAAAGAAGTAAGTGAAATAAATTTAGAGACATCTAAAGTTAATTCATTATGTCCAAGGTGTAATAGAAAATTAGAATTAGAATTTGATTATATGCCATATAGGTGGAGATTCATATCAGTAGGGAGATGTTCTAAGTGTGACGGATCTGTGCTTAATGAAGTTATAGTAAAGAAAACTCTTCATGGAGATATAATTTATTCTGAAATTGGAAGCATGATAGATGAACTAGAATACTCAGATTATAGCTATAAATTAGATAAATATTTTCTTAAGAAAGATAAAGCATTATAACAATATTTATAGAATTATGTTAAAATAGTATAAGGTATATAAATAAAATATTTAAAGAGGAAAGGGTTAACTATGAATATAGCATTTTTTCTTACACCTAAAAATGAAGTGGTTTGTGAGAGTTTAGAATCGACTATGAGACAAGTTATGGAACGAATGGAGCACCATGGATATACAGCGATTCCGCTAATAGATAAGCATGGAAGATACGTCTCTACTCTAACAGAAGGAGATTTATTATGGAAGCTTAAGAATACTCCAGACCTTAATTTTAAAAATACTGAATGCGTAAAAGTGAAAGATATTAAAACAAGAAGAACACATAAAAGTGTATCTATAAATGCAGATATTGAAAGTTTAATATCACTTGCAGTTAATCAAAATTTTGTTCCTGTTGTTGATGATGAAGGAATCTTTATAGGTATTATAAAGAGAAGTGATATAATAAACTATTGTTATAATGAAATAAAAAGCAAATAAATATATTTAGAAGCAAGAACTTAGTAGAAAATTACTAAGTTCTTTTTTTATTGTATTTATAAAATTTTATAGAGAAAAATAAGAATGTAAAAGTATGTGAAAGCAGTTGTAAAAACATATTTAAATGGAAGGTGAATAAGAATTTTATTATATGAATAATTTAAAGTTTTGAATAAAAAAATAAAAATTCCATTGACACTAATTATTAATAAGAGTATAGTATAAAACATAAATACACCCCCATAGGGAGGGGGTACAAAGGAGTGGTATTATGAATGACGATAAAAAGAAAGCTATGCAAGTTTTAAAGACTTGTAGGGGCCAAATTGATGGAATAATAAAAATGCTTGAGGAGGAAAGATACTGTATTGATGTATCTAATCAAATAATAGCAGCACAAGGACTTCTTAAAAAAGCTAATAAGCATGTATTAACACAACATATGCATCATTGCGTAAGAGAAGGTTTAGCAAATGAAAATGAAAAAGAGAAAGATGCTAAAGTTGAAGAAATCATAAGTATATTAACAAAACTTATAGATAAATAGAAATTGCTTAGTTATAGACTACATAAGAAGAGTTTAAATAAATAACGTATAAAAAATAAATAGCCTATATAAGGGAGGGAAATAAATGAAAAAACAGTTTGATATCAAAGGTATGACTTGTGCATCATGTGCAAATAGGATTGAAAAAGTAGTAAATAAGATGGATGGCGTTGACGAGGCTGTAGTAAATCTTGCAACAGAAAAGATGACAGTTAACTTTGATAAGGATAAAGTAACTAGTTCAGATATTGAAAGTAAAGTAAAAAAAGCAGGATATGAGGCAAATGAAATAAAATCAGATGATGTAGTAGATAAGAATTATAATATTACAGGTATGACTTGTGCATCATGTGCTAGCAGAATAGAGAAAGTACTAAACAAAACTGATGGGGTAGAGAGTGCAGTTGTTAATCTTGCAACAGAAAAAGCTACTGTAAAGTTTGATAAGGATGTTATATCATCAGAAGATATAATGAAGAAGGTTGAAAAAGCTGGATATGGTGCAGAAGAAATAAATGATGAAGACAGTTCACAAGGTCATTTTAAAATTAAGGGAATGACTTGTGCATCATGTGTACTTCATGTTGAAAAGGCAGTAGATAAATTAGATGGTGTGGATAAAGCTACAGTAAATCTTGCTGTTGAGGATATGAAGGTAAAGTATGATAGAAAAAAAGTTTCGGCAGAAGATATTGAAAAAGCAGTAAAAAATGCTGGATATGAAGCTATAGAGATAAAAGATACAGATAAAAATGATCATAAGAAAGATTCAGAAGAAAAAGTTAAAAAAGCTAAAAATAGATTTATATGGTCAATAGTATTTGCAATACCACTTGTAATAATTGCTATGGGACCTATGATGGGACTTAAATTACCAAGTGTTATAAGTCCAGATGCTAGTCCTTTTAATTATGCATTTATACAACTAATTCTAGCACTTATAATCGTGGTAATAGGTAGAGATTTCTTTATACATGGTTTTAAAAATCTATTCCACTTAAGTCCGAATATGGATACACTTATTGCTCTAGGTAGTAGTGCAGCTATACTTTATGGAGTATATGCACTAGTGAAAATTTATGGTGGAGAAGTACATTTTGCACATCACTTATACTTTGAATCAGCAGGTATGATTATTGCGTTTATTAGCTTAGGTAAGTTCTTAGAGGCTATCACAAAGGGTAAGACTTCAGATGCTATAAATAAACTTATGGGTCTTGCACCAAAAACTGCAACAATAATAGTTGACGGAAAAGAAAAAGTTGTAGGAATTGATGATGTTAGAGTTAACGATATAATTATTGTAAAACCAGGTGAAAAGTTACCAGTAGATGGTGAAGTTGTTGAAGGAACAACAAGTATAGATGAAGCTATGCTTACAGGAGAAAGTATTCCTGTAGATAAGAAGCCTGGTGATCAAGTATTTGGAGCAAGTATAAATAAAAATGGTATGTTTAAATATAGAGCAACTAAAGTTGGTAAAGATACAGTTCTTTCAAAGATTATAAACTTAGTTGAAGATGCTCAAGGAACAAAGGCGCCAATTGCAAAACTTGCAGATGTTATTTCAGGATATTTTGTACCAGTTGTAATTGTAATTGCAATCTTATCAGCGTTAGCTTGGTTCTTTATAGGTAATGAAGACTTAGAGTTTGCATTAAATATATTAATATCAGTTCTTGTTATAGCCTGTCCTTGTGCTTTAGGTCTAGCAACACCTACAGCAATTATGGTAAGTACAGGTAAAGGAGCTGAAAATGGAGTTCTTATTAAAAGTGGTGTAGCACTTGAAGAAGCTCATAAGATAAATACAATAGTATTTGATAAGACAGGTACAATCACAGAAGGTAAACCAAAGGTTACTGATATAGTATCAGTTTCTATTAAAGAAGATGAATTACTAAAATTTGCAGCAGCTGCTGAAAAGGGATCAGAACATCCACTTGGAGAAGCTATTGTAAAGGAAGCTGAAGAGAAGAATATAGAATTACCACAAATTAAAAATTTCGAATCTATTCCAGGTGAAGGTATCAATACAAATATTGAAGGTAAAAATATTGTAATTGGTAATAGAAAAATAATGGATAGAAATAATATAGATATTAAAGCTATTGAAAGTAAAGCACATGAACTAGCAGACAGTGGTAAGACACCAATGTTTATAGCTATGGATGGAAACTTAGCTGGAATTATAGCAGTTGCAGATACAGTTAAAGAAAATAGCCAAAAGACTGTAAAAGCTCTTCATGCTATGGGAATTGAAGTTGTAATGTTAACTGGTGATAATGAAAAGACAGCAAAGGCCATTGCAAAACAAGTTGGAATAGATAGAGTAATATCAGATGTTTTACCAGAAGGTAAAGCAAATGTTGTTAAAGAATTACAAGGTGAAGGTAAGAAGGTTGCAATGGTTGGTGATGGTATAAATGATGCACCAGCACTTGTTACAGCAGAAATAGGTATAGCAATAGGATCAGGAACAGATGTTGCTATAGAGTCAGCAGATATTGTACTTATGAGAAGTGATCTTTTAGATGTTGTTACTGCTATTCAATTAAGTAGAGCAACAATTAGAAATATAAAACAAAATTTATTCTGGGCATTTGGATACAACGTATTAGGTATTCCAGTTGCTATGGGTGTATTAAAACTATTTGGAGGACCGCTTTTAGATCCTATGATTGCATCATTTGCAATGAGTTTAAGTTCAGTATCAGTATTATTAAATGCTTTAAGATTAAAAGGATTTAAACCAAAATTTTAATAAGATAAATTTAAATTAAATTTATATAAAATAAAACAAAAATAAAACATCTAAAGAAAAAGCCACTTTAAATGTAGTTAAATTAAGGAGTGATTATTATGACAAAATACAAAATTAAAATTGATGGTATGGGATGTCAAAAATGCGTAGATAACGTAGAAAGAGCTTTTGCAGGCGATGGTAGAATAAAGCAATATGAAGTAAAAGTTGGAGAAGCTATAGTTGAATGTGATTTAACTAAAGAAGAATTAAAAGATTTAATTGATGATGCTGGATATGATTTAGAAACAGTAGAAGAAATAGAAAAAATGTAATACTAAAAAAGGAGCAGTATACTGCTCCTTTTTTATAGGTATTTTTTTATTTCTTCATCAATATTAATATCAAAAGTTGGAGGTGGTAGATTATCAAGGCCTTTTTCAATATTTGAGAATTCTGTTTTAAGTTTTGATTCTATGTTTGAGAAAATTTTCATAGAAGATGATACCTTAGAATTAAGTTTGCTTTCATAATTTGCTACTAAATTATCATATTCATCTTCTAATTCTTTTAATAACATATGGATAGTTGATTTGCATTCAGACAAATAATTAGATTTAGCATAAAGATGATTTAATTCAATATCTGAAGTGATCTTTTTCTCTAAAGCTTTTTTTGCAAGATGAATATTTCCTTTTTGTACTGCTAGTTTTACTTTAGAGTCATAATCTGAGCAAATATCATTTATCCATTCTATATCGGTTTCAAGGGTTGATAATTTATCAAGTAAATTAGAAAAATCTAATGATAAATCATCTAAAATCTTTTTTAAATCAACTATTTCCTCATATTTTTTTATAGATGCATTTCTTTTTAAATTTAATTTTTTTAATATTTCCATAATACCTCCAAGATTAATTAATCCCTTTATATAATTAATATATGAGTTAATATAAATAATGTTTAATTATTAAAAAATAAGGCTTTTTCTTGTATTAAATTTATTGATAGATTAAAATTAAAATTGAAGTATATGTGGGGAAAAAGAAGGAGTGAATTTAAATGACAAATGAAAATACTATGGATCAATTACTAGATTCTTATGATGTCAAGAGAATTAATAAAGGTGACATATTAGATGGAAGAGTAATCGATGTAAATGATAAAGAAGTAACAGTTGATATTAAATATGCTTTTGATGGTGTTATATCAAGAGAAGAGCTTACAGCTGATGATAAGAATCCATTAGATATTGTAAAATCAGGTGATGAATTCAAAGTTGTTGTGCTTTCACCAAACGATGGAGAAGGATTTGTTAAGTTATCAAGAAAGAGAGCTTTATTAAAAGAAGAAAAAGAAGAAATAAGAAATGCTTTCAACAATGGAACTATTATAAAGGTTAGAATTAAAGAAGAAGTTAAGGGCGGATTAGTTGCAGAGTATGGATCAGTTAGGGTATTCATACCAGCTTCACTTGTTTCAAGAGAAAGAATTGATATAAAAACAGTAGTAGGAAAAGAGTTAGAAGTAAAAATTATAGAGTTAGACTTTAATAATAATAAAGTTGTTGGATCAAGAAGAGTTATTGAAGAAGAAGCTTATGAAAAGAATCAAAAGGTTCTATGGGCGGAAATCAAAAGCGGAGAAAAGAGAAAAGGTGTAGTTAAGAACATAGTTAAATTTGGTGCTTTTGTTGATATCGGAGGAGTACAAGGATTAGTTCATATAAATGACTTAGCTTGGGAAAGAGTTAAGAGAGTTGAAGATGTAGTTTCTGTTGGAGATGAAGTAGAAGTTTATGTTGGAAATGTAGATTTAGAAAATAGAAAATTATCACTAATCTTAAAAGATGTAAATAAAGAACCATGGAATGTGCATGGTGATTCAATGAAGATAGGAGATACTTTAGAAGGTACAGTTGTAAGACTTACAAGCTTTGGTGCTTTTGTTGAAGTATTTAAGGGAATAGAAGGTTTAGTTCATATTAGTGAAATAACTGATGAACATATCGCAAAACCTGAAGAGGTTTTAAAGCTTAATCAAAAAGTTAAGGTTAAAGTATTAAATATTGATAAAAATGCTAAGAGATTATCACTAAGCATTAAGGATGCAGCAGAAAAGAGTGCAGAATATCTAGAATATGTTGACAGCGAAGATGAAGGCGTAAGTCTTGGAGATTTATTTAAAGATTTATTCTAATTAAAAGATTAAGGATACTAGATTTAACTAGTATCCTTATATTTTTAAGCTTTTTCAATTTTAAGCATATTTGTTCCGCCTACATGAGCAGTTGGCATACCAGCGGCAACTATTATTTCATCATTTTCTTTTACGAAATCAAAAGTTTTTGCAATTCTTTTTGCTTCACGTAATATTTCATCTGTTGTATTAAACATTTCACAGTGTGCTGGAAGAACACCAAAATTAAGGGCTAATCCTCTCATTACATAATCAAATGGAGTTATAGCTATTATTGGTGCTTTAGGTCTATACTTGCAAAGTAGTCTAGCAGTTGCACCACTTTGAGTTGCAGCAACTATAGCCTCGGCATTTACTGCGTTTGCAGTTCTACAAGCAGAGTAACTTATAGCATCAGAGAATGAAAGGTTTGAAGGTTCCATACCTTTATAATTAAGATGGCTATAATCTAAATTTTCTTCAGTTTCTATAGCTATTTTAGACATAGTTTTTGCAGCTTCTATTGGGAAATTACCAGAAGCACTTTCACCACTAAGCATTATAGCATCAGTTCCGTCAAATATTGCATTACAGATATCACAAGCTTCAGCTCTAGTTGGCATTGAATTTCTAATCATAGAATCAAGCATTTGGGTTGCAGTAATAACTACTTTACCTGCCTTATTACACTTTCTTATAATCTTCTTTTGGATTATAGGAACTTTTTCTATAGGAATTTCAACTCCCATATCACCACGTGCAACCATTATTCCATCTGCAGCTTCAATTATAGAATCTATATTATTTACGCCTTCTTGACTCTCTATCTTAGCTATTACCTTAATATGACTTCCGTTATGATCATTAAGTATCTTTTTCACATCTAATATATCGGAAGCCTTTCTTATAAATGATGCAGCTATGAAGTCAACACCATTTTTGCAGCCGAAGATTATATCTTCTGTATCCTTTTCTGTAATTGATGGTAAGTTTATACTAACATTTGGGACGTTAACACCTTTGTGGTTTTTAATTATTCCACCAACTTCAACAGTACAATTTATAGATTTACCTTCAATGTTATCAATTCTAAACACTAAAAGTCCATCATCAACTAACATAGTACCGCCAGGTTTAACATCTTTATAAAGATCTCTGTAAGTTATTGAACATTTAGAATTATCTCCAAGTATTTCGTCATCACATATAAATGAGAATTTATCACCTTGTTTTAGTTCAGCTTGATCATCTTTAAAATTATGAGTCCTTATCTTAGGTCCCTTAATATCAAGAATAATTGCTGTTGAGGAGTTCATGTCTTCTCTTATTTTTTTGATTAAATCAATCTTTTCTTTATGAGTTTCATGAGTTCCATGAGAAAAATTAAGTCTTGCAGCGCTCATACCTATTTTTATAAACTCTCTTAAGATTTCTTCTGAGTCACTTGCAGGTCCAATAGTAAAAATCATTTTTGTTTTTTGCATAAAATCACCTCGCAAATATTTATTAGATCATTTCAAATACCATAGATGATTAGTATGTGCAAATATTCAATAAACTAAATTAAATATTTATTATTAATTTAGTTTAAAATAAATAGACTATGATATACTAAAATTATCCACAATACAATTTTATCATAAATTAATAGGAGGCAAGATAAAAAATGTCAGTTTTAACAAATATTCAACCAGAATTAGTTTTTAAGTATTTTGAAGAAATTTCAAAAATTCCAAGAGGTTCAGGAAATGAAAAAGGAATAAGTGATTATTTAGTTTCATTTGCTAAAGACCTTGGATTAGAAGTAATACAAGATGAAGCTTTAAATGTAGTTATTAAAAAGCCAGCATCAAAAGGATATGAAAATGCACCTGGAGTTATACTTCAAGGTCATATGGATATGGTTTGTGAAAAGAATAAAGATACAGAGCATGATTTTACAAAGGATCCAATTGAATTAAAAGTCGATGGAGACTATATATATGCAAATGGAACAACACTTGGATCAGATAATGGAATAGCTGTTGCATATGGAATGGCAATTTTAGCTGATGATACTATAGAGCATCCAGCTATTGAAGTATTATTAACTTCAGATGAAGAGACAGGTATGACAGGAGCTATGAATATATCACCTGATCATATAGATGGAAAAATTTTATTAAACCTTGATTCAGAAGAAGAAGGAGAACTTCTAGTAAGCTGTGCTGGTGGAGTAAGAAGTAAAGCAGCTATGAATATCAACTGGGAAGCTAAAGAAGAAGAACATGTTACTTTAGAAGTTAAGCTTAGAGGTCTTATGGGTGGACACTCAGGAATGGAAATAAATAAAGGTCGTGGTAACTCAAATAAGCTTATGGCAAGATTATTAAAAGATCTTTATGATAATTATGATATAAGATTAGTTCACTTAGAAGGTGGATCTAAAGATAATGCTATTCCAAGAGAAGCTGATGCAGTTATAACTGTTTCAAAAGGTCAAGTTGAAGACATAAAGGCAGAAATAGCTAGATATGATGGAATCTTTAAGCATGAATTTAAAGTTCAAGATCCAAATGTTACTTTAGAAATATTAGAATGTGATGATGCTAAAAAGACTTTTGATAAAAAATGTACAGAAAATGTTATAAATCTTTTATATCTTTATCCAAATGGTATAAATACAATGAGTAAATCTATGCATGGATTAGTAGAAAGTTCAACAAATATAGGTGTTGTTACTACTTCAGAAGATAGAGTAAGAATAGATAGTGCTGTAAGAAGTTCAGTTGCTACATTAAAAGATGAAATTGTTCTAAGAAGTAAAACAATCACAGAAATATTAGGTGGAAGCTTTACAACTAATGCAGAATATCCAGAATGGGAATATAACAGTGAATCAAAAATAAGAGAAATCTGCAAAGATGTATATAAAGAAATGTATGGAGAAGAACCAAAGATAGTTGCAATTCATGCAGGTGTTGAATGTGGATTATTTAAAGAAAGATTAGGAGATTTAGATATGATTAGCTTCGGCCCAAATCTTTACGATGTTCATACACCACAAGAGCATATGAGCATAGAATCAGTTCAACATGTTTGGGAATATCTATTAAATATTTTAAAAGTAATAAAAGAGTATTAATAATAATTATTAATTAAAAATTATTATTGAAATTCCGAGTGGATTGGTATATAATAAAATCATAGTAAAAAATATTGTTTTTGGAGGTAATTTTTTATGGATATAAAAGAAAAGGTATTAGAAATATTAAATAACTCAGAGGAACCATTAAAAGGTGGCCAAATTGCAGAAGCTTCAGGAATTGATAAGAAA
The DNA here is from genome assembly GCF_019753795.1 of Clostridium sardiniense. Lineage (NCBI taxonomy): Bacteria > Bacillati > Bacillota > Clostridia > Eubacteriales > Clostridiaceae > Clostridium > Clostridium sardiniense. Next base: position 155,682 of record NZ_JAIKTU010000007.1, read on the forward strand.
GAAGTTGATAAAGCAATTAAAGAGTTAAAAAAAGAGGAGAAAATTATCTCACCAAAAAGATGTTTTTACGCAGCTAACAAATAATTTTATATACATTGATTTATCAAAACAATCCCTTATTAGTTTTAAATCTTCACCTAAAATTTTAGGTGAAGATTTTTTTACATAATGAATATTATTGACTCCTTCCTAATATATTTTAATAAAGTAATGTTTTAGGAGGGATAAGATGGGATACACAAGATATAATTATAAGCCAAGAAAAAAGCCAGGAAGAAACTTTTTAACAATAGGAATTATTGGAGTACTTCTAGCAATAGTTATAGGATTGCTTATAGGAAAAGTTTTATTTAAGGGAAATAGTACTCCGAATGAAGATCAAGCAAATGCAATTGAGGGGACAGAACAGAGCGGTACTATAGATAATGAAGAAAAAGATAATGCTAATAAGGGCGAAGCTGATAAAGAAACAGTTGGAAAAGTTACAGAATCTGGGGATAACAAAAGATTTTCTATGATTCAATGTGGATATTATGGAAAGAAGGAAAATGCAGAGAAAGTACTAAATGATATTCCATCAAATTATAATAAATTTATAATAGAGGAAGATGGAAAATTTAGAGTAATCGCTGGAATCTATACAGAGGATTCTGTAGAAAAGGTAAGTGAGCAATTAACAAAGAAAGAAATAAGCAACGTTAAAATAAATTGTGAGTATGAATTAAGTGATAATCAAAACTCAATGATATACGAAATAGTTACGGGTTTTATGAAAATTTTAAATGAATTAGAGAATGAACAAGTAAGAAGTGTAAATACGACAGATTTTAAAAAATGGACAAATGAACTTGGAAAAGATTCTAAAGATAAAGAAGATAATGAGGAACTTAAAAATTTAAGGGAACACATAGAAAAATTACCAGAGGAATTAAATAGAGATGGTGCCAAAAAATCACTTGAATTTATATATAAAATGCTTATAAAACATAGAGTGTAAGCAATTCTTAAAAAAAAATTAATTCTATCTTTATAAGGCGTTTTTACTTGTTTATGGTCTTATAAAATGATAAACTATATTAGGTGTAGTAATCTTTGATTTAAAGAATACTGCACCTAATATTATTTTAAAAATATGTAGTATTTATATCTAAAGAAATTAAAAATTGGAAATACTATATTATATTAAAAGTTATTTATAAAGAGGGATATTATGAAGTTTATTTTAGCATCAGCATCCGCAAGAAGACAGGAATTATTAAAAAGAATAGTAGATGATTTCGACATTATTGTCAGTGAGTTTGAGGAGAAAAATGTCGAATTCAAAGGTGACATTAATAAGTATGTGGAGGAGATTGCATTAGGTAAAGCTAAGGCTGTTTTAAATAATGCACAGAGCGAAGACATAATAATATCAGCAGATACAGTTGTTTCTTTTAATAACAATATCTTAGGAAAGCCTGTAGATGAGGAAGATGCTTTTAAAATGCTAAGAATGCTTAGTGGAAACACTCATGAAGTTTACTCTGGAGTTTGTATTATAAATAATAAAACAAAAGAGATAATATGTGAGAGTTTTAAAACAGAGGTAACTTTTTCAGAAATTAGTGATGACAGGATAAAAAAATACATTGAAAGTGGAAGTCCTCTTGATAAAGCAGGTTCTTACGGAATACAAGACGAAGGTGGAGTTTTCGTAGAAGGCATAAAAGGAGACTATTATAATGTAGTTGGATTACCGCTTAATGGGACATACAAGATGATTAAAAGAGTAACTAAATAATTTTAAAGGGGGATGGGTATTCTAATAAAAGTAAGGAGAAATAAATTTGGACAATTACCTTAGAATGTTGGATATACCTGAAAATGAGAGACCTAAAGAAAAATTATTAAGATACGGTGCAGAATCTTTAAGTAATCCAGAACTTTTAGCGATAGTTTTAAGAACTGGTACTAAGGGTGAAAATGTATTAAATTTAAGTCAAAAAATAATTGCAGAACTTAATGGGTTGAATGGTATTTTAAATGCATCAGTAAAAGAAATGACAAAAATTAAAGGTGTAAAAGAGGCAAAGGCTTCGCAAATACTTGCAATAGCTGAGCTTTTTAGAAGGTTTAATACCTATAAATCTTTTAATGAATTTAAGAGAATTACATCACCAAGAGAAGTTGCAAACATGCTCTATGGTGAAATGGGAGCAAGTAATCAAGAAGTATTAAAATTAATTATACTAAATACTAAAAATGAAGTTATAAAAATTAAAGATGTTTTTAAGGGGAGCTTAAATTCTTCTTTGGTTCATCCAAGAGAAATATTTAATGAAGCTATAAGAAGTAGTGCAGCTTCAATAATTATATGTCATAATCACCCATCAGGAGACCCAACTCCAAGTAGTGAGGACATAAAAGTTACTACCAGAATTAATCAAAGTGGAGAGATAATAGGTATTAAACTTATTGATCACATTATAATAGGTAGAAATAATTACGTAAGCTTAAAAGAAAAAGGAATATTATAATCGAAAGGGGAATGAAAAATGGGATTTTTCGGAACTAGTAAAGACATGGGAATAGATTTAGGAACAGCTAATACACTTGTATTTGTTAAAGGTAAAGGTGTAGTTCTTAGAGAGCCATCAGTTGTAGCAATAAACAGTACAACAAGAAGACCACTTGCAGTTGGTACAGAAGCAAAAATGATGATTGGTAGAACACCAGGAAATATCGTTGCTATAAGACCACTTAGAGATGGTGTAATTGCGGATTTTGATGTTGCACATACAATGATAAAGTCATTAATAGAAAAAGCAGCAAGTAAGAGTGCATTTAAGGCACCAAGAATAATAGTATGCTATCCTTCAGGAGTAACTGAAGTTGAAAAGAGAGCAATAGAAGAAGCAACTAAGCTTGCAGGTGCAAGAGAAGTTATATTAATGGAAGAACCAATGGCAGCAGCAATTGGAGCAGGACTTCCAGTAAGTGAACCAACAGGAAGTATGATTGTTGATATCGGTGGAGGTACTACAGAAGTAGCTATCATTTCACTTGGAGGAATAGTTACAAGCAGATCATTAAGAGTTGCTGGTGATGAATTAGATCAATCAATAATTGCGTATATTAAGAAAGAATTCAACTTAATGATTGGTGAAAGAACATCAGAACAAATTAAGATGGAAATCGGATCAGCTTATAAAGTTGATGATGAAGAAAAACTTATGGAAATTAAGGGAAGAGATTTAGTTACTGGATTACCTAAAGTAGTTGAAATTTCAGAATCATTAATAAGAGATGCTTTAAAAGAACCTGTATATGCAATAATTGAATCAATAAAGACAACACTTGAAAAAACACCGCCAGAACTTGCAGCTGATATAATGGAAAAAGGAATAATGTTAGCTGGTGGAGGTGCAATGCTTAAAGGATTAGATGTTTTAATAATGAAGGAAACTAATATGCCTGTACATATTGCGGAATCACCATTAGATTGTGTTGTTCTAGGAGCTGGAAAAGCTTTAGAAGATTTCGATAGAATTAGTAAGGAAGATAGATAAAGACATGAAGCGTCTTAAGAACAAACTGGCAGTCACTATAATAGTGCTGTCAGTTGCATTTTTAGGCTTAATTATCTATACATTCAAGGATCCTAATAAAAATGCTATTGAAAGTGGTGCAGGTGCAGCGTTAAATCCTATACAGAAAATTGCGTATACCGTTAATGTAAAGATTAAAGATTTTGTTGATTTATGTTTAAATTTCTCTACTGTAAAAGAGGAGAACAATAATCTTACAAAAGAAAATTCAGAGCTTAAGAAACAACTTTTAGAGTATTCAGATCTTAAGCAAGAAAATGATCAATTAAGAAAAGTTTTGAAGTTTAAAGATTCAAGAGATAATTATAATTATGTAGCTACTAATATCATAGGATATGCTGGAGGAAATATATTAGATGGGTATATTGTTGATAAAGGTAAAAATGATGGCATAGAAAAAGGTATGATAGTAATTGCGGCTGATGGTTTAGTTGGTCAAGTTACTTCAGTTGGTAGCAACTGGGCAATAATAAAGAGTATTTTAAATGAAAATATTGCAGTAAGTGTTAAAGTAGAAAGCACTAAAGAAAATACTGGTATATTAAGAGGCTATAGAAACGCAGACGGAACTGGAGCATGTAAAGTTGAAAATCTTCCTATGGATTCGAATATAAAAGAGGGAGATACAATAGTTACATCAGGTCTTGGACAAATATATCCTAAAGATATAATGATTGGAAAAGTAGTATCAGTTCAAGAAGATAAGGTAAATGTAATGAAAAATGCAGTTGTTAAACCAAGCGTTGACTTTAATAAACTTGAAGGATTATTTATTGTAGTACCTAAAGATAAACGTGAGATTAAATATTAAGAGGTGATGATATGAAAAAATTGATAGTGGTTTTAATATCTATTCTCTTATTAGTAATTGATAATTCGGTAATGCCATTTTTAAGTATATATGGTGGATTCCCAAGTTTATTATTTACTTTTGCTGTTCTATACTCATTAATAAATGGAGTTGAAGATGCAGTTTTTATTGGGGTAGTGAGTGGAATACTACAAGATATTTATTTTGCAAATGGGGTAGGAATAAATGCAATAGTTAATATGTTTATATGTATATTAGCGGCTTATATAGGTAATGGAGTATTTAAGAAGAGAAAATTAGTTCCTGTAGCTACGGTGTTTGGAGCTACTATAGTTAAGCATTTAGTTGTTCTTGCTATATTATACTTCTTAAATTACAAAGTAAATTTAAATAATATACTTATAGTTGCAATATATAATTCAGTAATAGCATTTATAGTATACAAATATGTATTAATGTTTTCAAATACTGAAGATGTAAACAATAAGTGGAGGTTTAAATGATAGTTAATAAACCAAAAAGTAAAAAGAAAAAACTTTCTAGGTATACAGTACTTAATATTATCATGGTAATAATCTTTTGCATAATATCATTAAAGTTAGTTTATTTACAAGTTTATAAACACGATGATTATGAAGATAGGGCAAACCAAAATGCTACTAGATTTATTGCAGAAAAAGCTCCAAGAGGAGAGATTTTAGATAAAAATGGTAATGTGTTAGCAACAAATAAACAAACTTACACATTAACATATACAACAACAGATGAGGCACAAAAGAAATTCTATAGTACAATGGATTCAATCTTTAAGGTTCTTAAAGAAAATGGAGAAAGTGTTCAAGATGATCTATTAGTAAAGATTGATGATAAAGGTGGATTTTATTTTGGATATAAAGATTCATCTCCTGATAATCAACAATATGAAAAACTTAGATTTTTAAAAGATAGAGGAATGAATGAGCAAATTCAAAGGGAACTTTTTGGAGATGAAAGTAAAGATTTAACAGATAATCAGATTGCACAAATAGATCAAAAGTTATTACAAGTTACTCCGGAGGAAGCGTTCTACTATTTAGTGAAAAGCTATGATCTTATAGGACTTGTTAATCCAGATCCATCAAAAGATGAAAAGAAACAATATAAAGATATGACTGGTAAACAGCTGACAGATCTTATATTAAAGAAATATTCACTTAATGATATAAGAGATTATATGGTTGTTAAAGATGCTATAAAGATGCAAAGTTTTAAAGGGTATAAAGCTGTAACTATTGCAAGTAATATAAAGAAAGATACAGCGTTTATAATATATCAAAAACTTAATGATTTACCAGGGATAGGTGTTGATTTACAACCAGTTAGAGAATACCCTTATAAGAACTTAGGATCATCAGTCCTTGGATATGTTGGAACAATAGATAGTTCTTTAGAAGATGATTATAAATTAAGAGGATATGATCCATCAACTGACCTTGTAGGAAAATCAGGTATAGAATCAGCCTTTGAAGATGAACTTAAAGGTGTTAAAGGTGGAGAAACTGTTAAGGTAAATTCAGAAGGTAGAAAAACAGAAGAGTTATTTAAGTTAGAATCTTACCCAGGTAATAATGTAAATCTTACTATAGATAAAAATGTTCAGTATGCTATGCAAGAAGCGTTAAAGGATACAATAAATAAAGTTAGAACAGGAACTACAGATTCTGAGGGGCATAGTTTCCCGAATGCAACTAGAGGGGCAGCTCTTGCAATTGATGTTAATACTGGTAAGATACTTGGACTTGCAAGTTATCCGGATTTTGATCCAAATCTTTTTGCAATACCAGGACAACTTACAAAAGAACAAACAGAGCAGTACTTCTCACCAGACCTTGAAAAGTTTGGTAAAGAACTTATAAAGAAGACAGGAGTTAAAAAATCAGTAGATGATTTATTCCCTAAAGATAAAAATGGATATAGAACAGACCCATATGATTTATATGCAAAACCATTCTATAACTATGCAACTTTAGGTACATTACCTCCAGGTTCTATATTTAAACCAATAACAGCTGTAGCTGGGCTTCAAGAAGGAGTAATAAAACCAGAGGATACTATAAATGATACAGGTAAATTTAATATTCATCCCGAAACATTTGGTAATAGCTTTGGACCTGTATGTTGGATATATCCATCAACCGGTGGCGGGCATGGATATGTTAATGTTGAGAAAGCTCTTCAAGTTTCATGTAACTTCTTCTTCTATGAAACTGCATATAGATTATATATGAAAGATGGAGGAAATGCTAATAGACCGGAATCTTTAAATGCTATTGCAAAATATGCATGGCAATTTGGGCTTGGAGTTGACCCAAATAGTAAGACTAATCCTTCAACAGGAATAGAGATAGAAGAAAATACTACAGGGCAAACATACAATTTCAAAACATTTAAGGAGAGTACTATAGCACTTTCAAACTTTGAAATAGCAGACTTTTTAGAAAAGGAAGCTCCAAGTGGGTCAGCATTAGCTACTTATCAAGGATCGTATAATTTTATTCCTTTTGATTTTTCATATAAAGATGATGATTCAGAGAAGGTTAAGAGCTTAAAAGTAGATTTAAAACAAAAAATTAAAGAGAGATTTGAAGTAGTAGCTACAGGAAAACCAGCTATGAAGGAAACTGAATTTGCAGCTAGTATTGTATCAGATGTAAAAGGTATAATGCAAAACTCAGATGTTTATAAGAATAATGTTAAGAAGTATGAAGATAAGTATAACAAAAAGGCTAATATAGATGAGCAGGCATCAATTGTTTCTAATGCAATTGCAAGATATGTTGTTACTGATAAATCAGCAGAAATGACATCACCAGGTCAGGTTATTTATTCAGCTATTGGTCAAGGTATAAATCACTATACTCCACTTCAACTTGGAGCATATATATCAACACTTGCAAATGGAGGAACTAGATATTCTCTTCATCTAGTAGATAGTGTAACAGATGTAGATGGAAAAGTAGTAGAACAATTTAAACCAAAAGTACTTGGTAAAGTAGACATGAGCCCATCAACACTTGCTGCAGTTAAAGAAGGTATGGCAAAAGCAAATGATTCTGAAGGTGGTACAGCCTCAGCAGTATTTAGTTCATTCCCTATAAAAACAGCAGGTAAGACAGGTACAGCGGATTATTCAAATGATCAAAGAGATTTTGGTAGATCACCTTATGCAACATATGTAAGTTTTGCACCTATTGATAAACCAGAAATAGCCGTTGTTTCGGTTATATATGATGGTGGCCATGGTGCATATAGTGCACCAGTTGCAAAAGCTGTTTATGAAGCATACTTTAAAGATAAGATATTAAAAGATTATCCAGAATATGCTAAGAGCTCACCTACATTCAAGAAATATGTTTTAGATGCACCTAAGGATAATAATGAAGCAGCGCAAAAAGCAGAACAAGAAAAAGCTGATAAGAAGGATGCTTCAGATAAAAAGGATGCCAAAGATAAGGCTAAAGACAAGAGTGCTTCTAACAACTAAAGCTAATAATTATTATATTTAAATAGTTTTCACTAATTAAAAAACAACATTGGACCTTACTGGTATCAATGTTGTTTTTACTTTAAAAAAGAAACTAAAACTACAAATACTTACATTTTAATGATATAATAATAGAAGGATTTTATTATGTTTTGTAGAATAATGTTAAAGTGACAAGGATTGGTGGAGGGAAACCAATAATGGATGATAAAATAGTTATAAAAGGTAATAGAAGTGGCTTAAGTGCTATTATAAATATGAATAAATTTAGTGGTTTTGAAGAAATGCTAGAACATTTGCTTACTAAATTATCAAGAGGAAAGCGTTTTTATAAAAATTCTACTCTAACTATTAGCACAAATTTAAGCTCTATTAATGAGAAAAACCTAATACATCTTAAAGAAGTATTATTTAATGAAATAGAAATAAAAGATATTATATTGCAAGATGAATCTTCAAAGGATAAAGATAAGAAAACTTTTACGGGAGTGTATGAGGGTAGAACAAAATTTTTGAGAAAGACAGTAAGAAGTGGTCAGTGTATAAATTATAATGGAAATATCGTTATAGTTGGAGATATAAATAGCGGTGCAGAAGTTGTAGCAACTGGTAATATTATTGTTTTAGGAAGTATAAAAGGAAATGTTAGCGCAGGAGCTAATGGTAATGCAAAAGCAATAATTGCAGCCTTTAGTCTTCAGCCAGAAATATTAAAGATTTCAGATATTGCGACACTATCACCGGATTCAGAAAAGCCCCAATATCCAGAGGTTGCAAAAATAAAAGATGGGGCAATAATAGTAGAACCGTACTTACCGAATAAATATATTTATTAAAGCGTGGAGGGATTGTTAAATGGGAGTATCTATTGTAATTACATCAGGAAAAGGTGGAGTTGGAAAAACTACAACAACAGCTAATATTGGTACTGCATTAGCAGCACTTGGGAAAAGAGTAGTAGTTGTTGATGGTGATACAGGACTTAGAAATCTAGATGTACTAATGGGATTAGAAAACAGAATAGTGTATACTATAATTGATGCTATAGAAGGAAGATGTAGATTAAAGCAAGCTTTAATTAAAGATAAAAGATTTCCAAATCTATGCCTTCTTCCAACAGCACAAACAAAGGATAAAGATGATATAAGTGCACAGCAGATGCTTAAACTTGTAAAAGAACTTAAGCAAGATTTTGATTATGTAATTATAGATTCTCCAGCTGGTATTGAACAAGGTTTTGAAAATTCAGTAATCGGAGCTGATAAAGCTATAGTTGTAGTAAACCCTGAAATTACATCTGTTAGAGATGCTGATAGAGTAATTGGTAAACTAGATGCTAAAGGTCTTGAAGATCATTCTGTTATTATAAATAGAATGAACTATGCTATGACTCAAAGAGGAGACATGCTTGATGTAAGTGATATAATTGAAACACTTTCAATTGAACTAATAGGAGTTGTACCTGATGACAAAGAAATAACTGTTTCTACAAATAAAGGCGAACCAATAGTTCTAGAAGAATCAGCAAGAGCTGGAGAAGCATTTAGAAATATAGCAAAGAGAATAACTGGCGAAAATGTACCTTTTATGGATTTAAGTGATGCACCACAAGGTTTATTTGGATCTATAATGAAGTTATTCAAACGTAAGTAGGGGGTATTTGAAATGGGGTTCTTTAGTAGTTTTACAAATAGTAAGCCTAAGCCAAAGGATATTGCTAAAGATAGATTAAAGTTAATACTTATACATGATAGAGGAGATCTTCCAACTGATACTTTAGAGCAAATAAGAATGGAAATATTAGAAGTTCTTTCAAAGTATGTAGAGATATCAGCTGAGGATGTAGAAATATCAGTAAGTAAAAGCGATATTGAAGAGGGAGAAGCAGCTTCGTCATTAGTTGCTAATATACCTATTAAAAACATAAGAGGTCAATAAGTTAAGAAGTAAAATAAGAGAAAAACTTATAATTAAGAAAGGCTACATACATAAAAGTATGTAGCCTTCTATATATATAAATGGAATATATTTATATATTAAAAATTTATTATTTTTTTTATTTAAGAAGCATTTATTATAGAGAATAACAAAATAATGATATATAATAGAAATACAGGTTTTTCGGGAGGTGAAAGATTTTGTTAAGAGGGGATTTATTGTTTGATAGACAAGGAACTTATAGTAAATATAAGCTGGATTTTAAAAAAATTAGAGATATAGATAAAGTACTATTATTTTCAACAATAATATTAGTACTATTTGGTATTTTAAATATATATCTTGCAACTAAAGGAACTTACGGATTTAGCTATGCTAAGAAGCAATTGATATGGTTTATAGTTTCTCTTGTAGCACTTTATATATTCATGGCTATTGATTACAGAGTTCTTTATAATTATGTTCCAATTTTCTATTGGGCTGGAGTTGTTTTACTTATCGCAACAAGATTTTTGGGTTCTGTTAGAGGTGGAGCTAGAGGATGGCTTGTATTTGGACCAGTTTCCTTGCAGCCAGCGGAACTTGCAAAGATTGGTATGATACTTATGCTTGCTAAAAAATTAGAAGAAATGGATTTAGAGATAAATAATCTAAGAAATTTCTTTACCCTTGTTTTTTATGCTGCGGTACCAGTTCTATTTATTGTAATTCAACCAGACATGGGAATGACTATGGTATCATTCTTTATAGTGCTTGGTATATTTTATGTTGCAGGACTTGATATGAAAGTAATAGGTGGAGGACTACTCGCACTTTTTATTGGAATAATAATTGTATGGAACTCAGGGCTTATACAAGATTATCAAAAAACAAGAATAACATCATTTATGAATCCAGAAGCTAATATGGCAGGATCTGGATATCATCTTAGCCAATCTTTAATTGCAATTGGATCTGGTGGGGTTACTGGTAATAGACCATCTCTTGCAAATGATGAAAGTTCAGGATATGCGGCACAACATGTACCGGAAGTTCAAACAGACTTTATTTTTGCATCAACGGCAGAAAACTGGGGACTTCTAGGTATTCTATTCTTGCTAACTATGTATGGATTACTTATAAGTAGGATGGTAGCTATTGCTCGAACATCAAAAGATATCTTTGGATCAATAATATGTGTTGGATTAGTGTCATATTTCTTATTTGCAATACTACAAAATATAGGAATGACTATAGGACTTATGCCTATAACAGGCATAACATTACCTCTTATAAGTTATGGTGGTAGCTCACTTTTAACTACAATAATGTCAATAGGTCTAGTATTAAATGTAGGTATGAGAAGAAAGAAAATCAGATTTTAGATATAAAGTAAGTGGAAGTGATTTAAATATTGCTTCCACTTATTAATTAGCAAGGAAATTTTAATAAGGATATTTTCTAAAAAAGTACTCTTATATAATTAATAAAATTTATTATATAAGAGTACTTTTTATTACTTAATAAAAGATTATCTATTTATTTTACTAGCATTTGTTACAAGTGTTTTTTGTGCATCTGTTAAAGAGTCATAATCTTTAGTTACTTTTTGGACTTCTCCTTCATTATTCATATTTAAGTTTTTTATTTCTTGAGATACTTTTTCGCTTACTTTAAAATCTGTATCGGCAGCCTTATGTCCTTCTTTTATCGCTTTTATAACATCTAGGTCTTGGTTTAACTTATCAACATTTTTAATCTTTTTTTGATCAGATTCTGAAAGTTTATCAAACTGATTTTTTATTTCAGTTATTTTTGAATCATCATTTAAAGTTATATAAGAGGCCTTTGGAAGGGCATCGATTTCTTTTGATATACTATTTACTGAGCCTTCTTTATTTCCGCATCCATAGATTAATATAGATACTGTAAATATAGCTATAATTGAAAGTATAAGTTTTTTATGAAAAAGTTTATTTTTATTAATCATAACTTTAGTCCTCCTTATATGTTAAAGATTTGAATCATGATGAACAGGAGTTTGTTTAGTTGTTTCTGTTATCAAATTTTTATTTACTTCTTCAGTCTTTTTTTGTGAATAATCTGCCATTCTTGTACAATAATCTGTCATATAATTTTCTGCCTCTTTAGGATTTTTCTTATAAAGGTCTAAAACATATTTATCAGTTTCTTTTAGGTGCTCTGTAAGTTTATCTTCAACAGCTCTAAGGGTAGGTTTTGTATATTTATTAACATATTCATCGTAATAAGGAGTTGTTAATGCACCAGTTCTTCTATAAGTCCAATAAGCTGAGGTATAATCAGGTATATTTGTACCTTCTCTGTATGCTTTTGGAGTATTATTTATACCAGAATAGAAAGGAACATATACACTGGTTTCAGGAACTCCAAGAGCTAACCAATGGACAGCACCTACAGCAGTTGGCATATTAGGTCTACATTGTAATATGTGAGATTCCATTGTATAGGCAACGTTTATTGGTCTATATTTATCTTTATATTCACCGTATGGATCATATTCTGTGCCGTCATAATGAGAACGCAAGACTTTTGCTACATCTTTAACTTCTATTTTTTTATCTGGCTTCATAAATAAGCTAAAGTCTTTGCTTGTTATATCTTGCTTTTTAGATGGAGTTAATATTCTTTGACCATCCCATATTCTTGGATTGTTGTACTTGGCATCCTTTTCATTTTCAGTGCCAAATGCTTTTTTAAAGCTAAAGTCTCCATCTTTTTTAGGATCATATAATCCTTTATCTTCTGAGAATTTAACTAAATCTTTAGAGCCTAAATAGTTTTTATCATCTTTTAAATCTACTTTATCTATACATAATTTATTTGGAATTACAGCATATGAATCATCAGGAACCCTTTGTGCCACCCAATGATGTCCAGATCCTATTTCCATGTACCAAACTTCATCCTTATCAGATATTATAACTCCGTTAACTTCAGATGAACCTTTTTCATCCACTATTTTTCCAAGCATCTTAACGCCATCTTTTGCAGTTTTTACATGAGGTAGAACTACTGATGTTATAGAATCTTCTCCAATACCATCTTTAACAAGAGGGTCTGCTTTTAGTGCTTTATCATTTGCAGTAGCACTTTCTGTGGCACTAAGTGCTACACCATGTTCATTTATGCCGTCTTCTTCAAATTGACCATCCTTTTCAGTCCATTCTGGAGTTGCAGTATATTTATAATTTGTCTTTGGAAGCTTGTATGTAAATCCATTTCCCTTTGAAGTATAAGTTGCACCATCTTTATTTGTGCTATGAGGATGAACAACAAATCTTTTATCCCAAGCAGTTTTAGCATCTTCATTACGAGCAGCAATTGTTGAGCCGTCGGCAGTAGCATTTTTACCTACAACTACTGTTGTACAAGCAAATGCATTTAGTGCTAATGGTCCGAGCAAAATACTTGAGGTAATTGAAGCTAGAAAAAGTAATTTTGATATTTTTTTAGTTAACATAATTTCACTCCTTTTAATAAAGCCAATATATTCCCGCAGAAAAATATAAATTATATTAAGGCTATCATATAAAATTCTAGACCCATTGTAGGATTAATTCAATATTTCATAGAATAGGTTTACATTAACTTAATATAATTAAAATAATAATTATGTTAAATTGTGAAATTCTATAGGAGAATTTATACATGTGTTTTCATAAAATCTTAGCTTTTTAAATATAATAAAGTAGTGCTAAATAACAAGGAGATAAGAAGGATGGGAAGTTATAGAGATCAGTATGAAAAATACTACAAAAACATAGGTGGGAATAATAGTAAATACGTACCAATTTCAAATAATGGAGGTAATTCAAACTTCCACTATGGAGAAGGTAGAAGAAAAAAGAAGGAGGGGGGAATGCTCTCTATTTTAGCAACTCAAACTATAGGTATATTAATAATTACATTAATTATGATGGCATTAAAATATGCACCTTATAAAGAAGCAAATGATATTTACTTAAATGCAAAAGAAGTTATGGCCACAGAAATGGAGTTTGGAGACTTTGATGCTGTAGAAGTATTTAATGAATTTAAAAGTAAAATATCAAAAGATGAAGGAATAGAAAATAAAATAAATGGGAGTTTAATGGCTCCTTTAATAGGAGAAGTAGAAACTTTAGAAAATGGGGTTATCATAAAAACAGAAAAGAAAAAAGAGGTTTTTGCAATATTTGATGGTGAAATAAAAGATATGAAAGATAGCGATAAAGGAAAGGATGTTGTAATCGATCATGGTAATGGAATAGAGAGTTACTATAACATGATAAGTGAGCCATTAGTTAAAAAAGGCGATAAGGTTGAGAAAGGAGAGTGTATAGGAGTTAATACAAAGATTGATGATAAAGGTTATAAAGTAGAATTTAAAATTAGTTATATGGGACAATTTAAGGAGCCTGGAAAATATATTAATTTTAAAGATTAGAAATCTGTAGCTAGCAATATTTTGAGGGTAGAAATGAAGAAATCTTATAAATTAATGATTATAGAGGTAGTGTTATTATTACTTGCAATTAGTTTTGAAAGTAAAATCTTAATTGGAGTTATATCTATAATACTGCATGAATTTACACATATATATGTTGGAAGCAAACTAGGATGTAAGGTATATAATTTAGAACTTGGAATAACTGGCGCAAAAGCAGAGCTTTCAGAGATTGATGATCTTAGAGAGAATGAGAAACTTATATTATATTTAAGTGGGCCAGCTATGAATTTTATTTTAGCATGTTTACTATATACTTTATATAATATTAGTCATATTCCTATATTGGAAATTGGATATGAAGTAAATATAGGTCTTTTTATATTTAATTTATTTCCTGCATATCCTTTAGATGGATCAAGAATATTAGAAATAATATTATCTAAATGTAATTCATATATAAAAAGCAAAAAAATAACTACTTGGATAAGCTATACTGCTTCAGTGTGTCTAATAGTATTATTTTTTATTATGATCTTTTTACATAAAGTGAATCTAAGTTTATTTTTAATGGGAATTTTGATAATATATTCAACTGTTCTAGAGAAAAATTGGACGATGTATATAATAATGGGAGATATAATTAAAAAGAGAAGGAAGCTTAAAAAATATGATTTTGTAGAAAATAGGACAGTATCAGTATTTTACAAAAATGAACTACTTAATGTAATGAGATTAGTTGATAAAAGCAAGTTTAATACTTTTTATGTATTAGATGAAGAACTTAAACTTCTCAAAATAATTCATGAGGATGAATTACTTGAAGGGTTAAAAAATTATGGTAATATAACTTTAGAAGAGTATATAAATAGATTAAAGGAAACTCAGTGATGGGTTTCTTTTTTAGTAGAACAAAAATTTAATTTATGCTAGAATATAGGGATGTATATGGATAAGTATATTAAGTATGAAACTATATACAAAGTAATTTTTAGGAGGATGTAATTTAATGAATAAAATTTCAGATAACATCTTATGCAAGGTTGAGAAACCAGCAAGATATGTTGGTGGAGAACTAAATCAAGTAATTAAAGACCCAAAAGAAGTAGACATTAGATTTGCTTTTTGTTTTCCAGATGTTTATGAAGTAGGAATGTCTCATTTAGGAACAAGAATACTTTACCATACAATAAATAATAGAAAAGATACATACTGCGAAAGAGTTTTTGCGCCATGGCCAGATATGGAAAAAGAAATGAGAATTAATAATGTATCTCTATATGCTTTAGAAACTAAAGACCCACTTAATAAATTCGATATTCTAGGCTTTACTCTACAATATGAGATGAGCTATACAAATATATTAAATATGCTTGATATGTCAGGTATAACAATAAGAGCATCAGAAAGAGGAGAAGATGAGCCAATAGTTATGGCTGGGGGACCTTGTGCATACAACCCAGAACCTCTATATGATATAGTAGATTTCTTTGAACTTGGAGAAGGCGAAGAAATGATGAATGATGTTTTAGATGTATATACTAAGTATAAGGGCAAAGGAAAGAAGAAAGAATTCTTAAGAGAGATATCAAAGATAAGAGGTATATATGTACCTTCATTATATGATGTAACTTACAATGAGGATGGAACAATAAAAGAATTTACTCCAAAGTATGATGATGTTCCTAAAGTAGTTAAGAAGAGAATAATAAGAGACTTTGATAATGTAGAATTCCCAATTGAGGATATGATAGTACCTTATACAGAAGTTGTTCATGACAGAATAGTACTTGAAACAGCTAGGGGATGTACTAATGGATGTAGATTCTGCCAAGCAGGTATGATTTATAGACCAGTTAGAGAAAAAACTAGAGAAACGCTAATTAATCAGGCAAGAGAATTAGTAAAAGCAACAGGATATCAAGAAATATCACTAGCTTCATTAAGTATATGTGACCACTCAGATATTCAAGGACTTATTCATGGATTAATGGAAGAACATGAAGCTAATAAAGTTGGTATAGCACTACCTTCAATAAGAGTTGATGCCTTTTCAGTTGATTTAATAAAAGAAATCCAAAAGGTTAGAAAAACAGGGTTAACTTTTGCACCAGAAGCTGGTTCTCAAAGAATGAGAGACGTAATAAATAAAGGGTTAACTGAAGAGAGAATACTTGAAGCAACTAAGAGTGCTTTTGAAAATGGATGGAGTACAATAAAGCTTTACTTTATAATAGGTCTTCCTTATGAGAATATAGAAGATTGTGCTGCTATTGGTGAACTTGCAGAGAAGATGGTAAGTGAATATTATACTATTCCAAAGGAAGTTAGAAAAAAAGGACTTAAGATTACAGTAAGTACTTCAATACTTGTACCAAAACCATTCACACCATTCCAATGGGCGCCAATGGAAAAGATTGAAGTTGTTAATGAGAAGATAAATGCAGTTAAGGGTTCAATAAAATCAAGAAGCATTACATATAACTATCATGCACAAAAGACTTCATATATGGAAGCTGTATTTGCAAGAGGAGATAGAAAGCTTTGTGATGTTTTAATAAAGGCATTTGAAAAAGGATGTAAATTTGATGGTTGGTCAGAATACTTTAACTTCTATGCTTGGCAAGAAGCTTTAGAGGCATGTGGTGTTGATGGAGATTTCTATGCTTATAGAGAAAGAGATTATGATGAAATACTACCTTGGGATTTCATTGATATCGGAGTTGATAGAGCATATTTAGTTGAAGAAAATGAGAAAGCTAGAAGAGTTGAGCTTACACAAAACTGTAGAAAAGGTTGTACAGGATGTGGAATTAACGTTAACTTTAAAGAAGGGAAGTGTTTTGAAGGTGCGATATCTAATAAAATTCACTAAAGAGGCAGATATAAAATTTGTAGCTCATTTAGATTTAATGAGAACAATTCAAAGAGTTATTAGAAGATCAGGATTACCTGTTGATTACTCAAAGGGATTTAATCCACATATGTCTCTTTCAATAGCACAACCACTTTCAGTTGGAGTATATTCAGAAGGTGAGTATATGGACGTAGTTTTTAAAGAAGAAGTTGATCCAAAAGAAATAGTAGAGAGACTTAATAAAAGCACTGCAAGTGGAGTAAGATTTTTAAGCGCAGTAGGAATTGAAGTAATAGAAAATGTTAAGAAATTACCACAAGCTATGGCTTTAATAGATGCAGCAAGATATACAATAAAGATGCATTACACAGATGCTACAAACTTTGAAGAGGAAATGAAAAGTCTTTTAAGTAGAGAAGATTGGGTAATGACAAAGAGAAGTAAAAAAGGTGCAAGAGAAGTTGATATAAAGCCTTTAGTTCATGAATTAAAATACTGGATTAAAGATAATGAAGTTGTATTAAATGTATTAATAAGCTCAGGAAGTAGAGAGCATTTAGCACCAGACTTATTAGTAAAACTTATAAAAGAAAATACAACTAAATGTGATGAAGAAGCTTTCGTTCAAATAAAGAGAGAAGAAATGTACTTCATGAAAGATGATACATTAGTACCTCTTTATAAATGTGTATAGGAAGTGGAATTTTGATGAGAGAAATTTTTATTGAAAGAAGAGAAAAATCCATAAGGATTGCAGTTAAAAATAATAATGAGTTAGAAGAGTGTTTTATAGAAGAAAAAAGTAGTGAACCAACTTATGGAGAAATCTATAAAGGCAGAGTTAAAAATATAGTTCCTGCAATAAATTCATTATTTTTAGATATAGGACTAGATAAAGAAGGCTATATGTACTATAGCGAAGACTTAAAAAAGTTAAATATTAAAAAGGGTGATGAATTTTTAGTTGAAGTTTTAAAGGAACCTTTAAATGAAAAAGGCGCAAAGCTTACTAATAAATTCAATATACCTGGAAAGTATTTGGTATTTACAAAAGGTAAGAAGGGTATATCATTTTCAAAAAGAATAACTGATGCAGTTAAAAAGAAATTAATTGAAGCCGAACTTGAAGATGTTGATGGAATTAATATTGTTGTAAGAACTGAAGCAATTAATGTTCCAATAGAAATCCTTAAAGCTGAAAGAAATAAGCTAAAAGGAATATTGGATGAAATGAACAGAAAACTTAACTATAGCACTGAACTTTCAAAGGTTTATGGAGAAGATGTATCTTTGAATAAGGTCTTAAGAGATAATATAACAAAGGGAAATCTAAAAATCTATGTTGATAACATTGAAGATGAAACTTATGTTAAGTCATTTCTGGATGGGGAAAAAGATATTGAAATTATAGTATACGACGGACTACGTACACTATTTGATTATTACAATATTGAAAAAGAAATATTAAAGCTTAGACATAACAAAGTAAAATTAAATTGTGGTGGAGATATTGTTATTGAAAAAACAGAAGCTATGTATGTTATAGATGTAAATAGTGGAAAGAATATTAAAGGAAGAAGTTTTGATAAAACAATTCTTCAGACAAATTTAGAAGCTGCAAAAGAAATTGGAAAGCAAATAATGCTTAGAAATCTAAGTGGAATAATTCTTATAGACTTTATCGATATGAGAGATCATAGTCAAAGAAATAATGTAATGAAAGAATTGAAAGAGTCACTTAAAAGTGACAAAGGAAATAGTAAGATATATCCTTTCACAGAACTTGATTTAGTACAAATTACAAGAAAGCGAAGGGGAAAAAGTATATATGATTCAATAGAAGATAAATGTCTACTTTGCAAAGGTTCAGGTAATATTCTTAAATTATCATATATTGAAGATTTAATAAGAAATGATATATTAAGATCTGTTGAAGACAATACTATAGGAAGCTTCTTTATAGAACTTGATAACATTTATAGAGAAGATGTAAAGGGAGACCTATTTAGTTTCTTAAAAAATATAGATGGCTTAGATAAAGAAATGTTCCTTAAATTCTCAGAAGGAATTGATGGATATAGAATAGAACCTTTAATATTTAAAAATCAAAAGGAAAACCTTGCAGATTATAAGGTTAAAGGTATTGAAAAATATTAATTAATTTCTTTACAAAAAATAGACGATATGTTAAGATAGGTTAGTAAACCGCTCACGATAGGGTTTTTTATAAAACAAAGTTTTACTTTGTACCCGTAGTGGCGAGACCGTTATGAGGAGGTGTTTTAATGTACGCAGTAGTATTAACAGGAGGAAAGCAATACAGAGTTCAAGAAGGAGACGTATTATTCGTTGAAAAGCTTGAAGCAGAAGTAGATTCACAAGTTGAATTAACAGAAGTATTAGCTGTTTCTAATGGAGAAACTTTAACAGTTGGTAAGCCAATGGTTGAAGGAGCTAAAGTTGTTGCTAAAGTTGTATCACAAGGTAAAGCTAAGAAGGTAACAGTATTCAAGTATAAGGCTAAAAAGGACTACAGAAGAAAAGCTGGTCACAGACAACCTTACACTAAGTTAGTTATCGAAAAGATCGAAGCATAATCCATGATTAAAGCAAAGATTTTTTATAAAAGTAACAACATTACAGGATTCGTCATTGATAATCACGCAATGCCAGGAGACAGAGATTTTAATAATGATGTCTTATTGGTAGGAGAAGCTTTTGATATGGTTTGTAACTCAGTTTCAGTCTTATCACAAAGTGTTCTTATAGGTATAGATGAAGTTTTAAAACTGAATTGTACATACGAGATTGGAGACGGATATTTGAAATTAGACTTATCTGATTTCTCAGAAGAGGAGTTAAGAGAGTCACAGGTTTTACTTAAAACCTTCGAGAAGAGTTTAGAAAGTGTAATTTCTAGCTTGGATCAAATGTTTGGAGATAATAAACGTAGAGAATATATAAAATTATTAAAAGAGGAGGTGTAGTGACATGATGATAATGAACCTTCAATTATTTGCCCACAAAAAAGGGGTAGGTAGCTCAAAGAATGGTAGAGATTCTGAGTCAAAGAGACTAGGTGTTAAATCAGCTGACGGAGAATTCGTACTTGCTGGAAACATCATCGTAAGACAAAGAGGAACTAAGATCCACCCAGGAAACAATGTTGGAAAGGGTAAGGATGATACTCTATTCGCTAAAATCGATGGAGTTGTTAAGTTCGAAAGAATGGGAAGAGACAAGAAGAAAGCTTCTGTTTACCCAGTAAATGTAGAAGAAATAGCTGAATAGTAGTTATTTATATAAAGCACCCATGAATTTGGGTGCTTTTTAAATGTCAAAAAATAAAGAATTACTTAAATAATAGCATTAAATAGTGCTTTTTTTCTTCATATATAATAGTATTATGTTATAATGAAGAAAATATTTTTAAATAAGTAGATTTATTATTCATATCTTAAGGAATAATATGAATATAGAGATTTTTACAAAAGGAGAGGTGAGTATATGTTTATAGATAAGGCCAAAGTATTTATAAGGTCTGGTAGAGGCGGAGATGGAGCAGTTTCTTTTAGAAGAGAAAAATATGTTCCACTTGGTGGACCAGATGGTGGAGATGGTGGAAAAGGTGGAAGTATAATTTTCACAGTTGATACTGGAATAACAACCTTAATGGATTTTAAATATAAGAGAAAATTCGTAGCAGCGCCAGGAGAAAATGGTGGTACATCAAAGTGTTACGGTAGAGATGGAGAAGATCTTTACATAAAAGTTCCAATGGGAACAATCATTAGAGAGGCTGAAAGTAACAAAATTATTTGTGACCTTTCAGAAAAAGATGATGAATATGTTCTTCTAAGAGGTGGAAAAGGCGGAAAAGGAAACTGTAAGTTCTGTACACCTACAAGACAGGCACCAAACTTTGCAGAGCCAGGTATGCCTGGAGAAGAAATGGATATAGTTTTAGAATTAAAACTACTTGCAGACGTTGGACTTTTAGGATTCCCAAATGTAGGAAAGTCAACGTTCCTATCAATGACAACTAAAGCAAAACCAAAGATAGCTAACTATCATTTCACAACATTAAAACCAAACTTAGGAGTAGTTGCAGCAGATGGAGTTGAAGCATTTGTAATGGCAGATATTCCAGGAATAATTGAAGGTGCAAGTGAAGGAATAGGACTTGGACTTGAATTCTTAAGACACATAGAAAGAACTAGATTATTAGTTCATGTTGTTGATATATCAGGACTTGAAGGAAGAGATCCAATTGAAGATTTCATTAAAATAAATGAAGAACTTAAGAAATACTCAGTTAAACTTTGGGATAGACCTCAAATAGTAGTAGCTAATAAGACAGATCTTTTATTTGATGAAGAAATATTTGAAAACTTTAAGAAGAAAGTTAATGAATTAGGATTTGATAAAGTTTATAAAATGTCAGCTGCAACTAGAGATGGTGTTGATGAAGTAATTAAAGAATGTGCAAGAATGCTTAAGGAAATTCCTATAACAGGACTTGAGATATCAGATGAAGAAAGATACATCCCAGAAGATAAGAAGTTCACTTATGAAATAAGAGTTGAAAAAGGCGAAGAATATGATACTTACTTTGTTGAAGGTAGCTTCGTAGACAGACTGTTAAGTGCAGTTAATGTAAATGATGCAGATTCATTAAGATATTTCCATAAGGTGTTAAACAATAAGGGAGTACTTAGCGAATTAAGAGAAATGGGAATTCAAGATGGTGATATGGTAAGCCTTAACGACTTCGAATTCGAATACTTATTATAGGAGGAACAAGAATGCTAATAGGAAAACAAAGAGCTTATTTAAGAAGCTTAGCTAATGATATGCAACCAATATTCCAAATTGGTAAAAATGGAATAGAGGATAGCTTTTTAAAACAAGTAAGAGATGCACTAGAAGCTAGAGAACTTATTAAGATAAAGGTTTTAGAGAATAGTGGATTTACTGCAAGAGAAGCTTCAGATTTTATATGTAAAGAAATAAAATGTGAGGGCGTTCAAGCAATCGGAAGTAAAATAGTTTTATATAAAAGATCTTCAAAGAAACCAAAAATAGAGATACCAAGAAAATTTAAAAACCAATAATAGATGAAAAAGTATGGGATTATTGGAGGAACCTTTGATCCTATCCACAATGCACATCTTTATATAGCTTATGAGGCAAAAGTTAAATTAGGCTTAGATAAGGTGATCTTTATACCAAATGGAAGTCCCCCACATAAAACTTTAAGCAAAGTAACGGGGGCTTCTTTAAGGTATGAAATGGTTAAGGAAGCTATTAAAGATTTTGAGGATTTTGAGGTTTCAGATTATGAAATAAAAAAAAGAGAACTCAGTTACACATATAAAACATTAGAACACTTTAATAGTCATGATGTAATGCTATACTTTATAACAGGTGCAGATTGCCTTGTTGATTTAGACAAGTGGAAAAATGTAAGTGAGATTTTTTCTCTTTGTAATTTTGTTGTATTTACAAGACCAGGTTTCAAAGAAGAAGATTTACAAAAAGAAAAAGAAGAAGCTGAAAAAAAATATAATGGAAGAATTATATTTTTAAATATATTAGATTTAGAAATTTCATCAACAGATATTAGAAGAAGGATTAGAGAAGGGAAAAAAGTGGACTTTTTTGTGCCGAAAGAGGTACTTAATATTATTGAAAGAGAGAAGCTTTATGAAAAGTAGAACTAATATGGAAATTACTTATATTTATGATTATTTAAAAGAAAATTTAAAACCAAAAAGATATATACACACATTAGGAGTTGTATCTACAGCAAAGAAGCTAGCTAAGTTAAATGGTGTAGATGAAGATAAGGCAGCATTAGCTGCATTATGCCATGATGTAGGTAAGAACTTAACAATTGAAGAATTAATGAGTATTATTAAAGAAAATAATATAGAATTAACAATGGATGAGAAAAAAACACCAGAGCTTTGGCATGGAATTGTTTCAAGAATACTTGCTAAAGAAAAGTTTAATATAGATGATGAAGAAGTGCTTGAAGCAATGAGATGGCACACAACTGGAAAAGAAAATATGAGTACTCTAGAAAAGATTATTTATATTGCAGATATGATAGAACCATCAAGAGTTTATGATGGAGTTCAAGAAATTAGAGAGAAAGTATTAGAGAATTTAGATGAAGGAGTTCTTATGGGTATGAATCATACTATAAAATATTTATTATCTAAAGGGCAGCTTATAGATTTAAATACTGTTAAAGCAAGAAACTATTTAATATTAAATAGAGGAGAGGTATAACTCAAATTTATACTGGAGATGGGGTGTAGAAAATTTGACGGATGATAGAAGATCTAATGATTCTTCCAGAAGAAAAAGAAACGAAAGTGAAAGAGAAGAAGCTATAAGAAGAAAAAGACGTATTGCAAAAAGAAATGAAGAGCTAAAAAGGGGAAAAAAAGTAAGCAAGAGAAGTTTAGATGAAGGATATATTCCTGCTAATGATGCAAGAAGAAGAGTTGAGTCTCCAAGGAGATCGCAAGAAGGCTTTACAGATAGAGACTTTGAAAGTAGAAAGAGTCCATCTAGAAAAGCTGTACCTAGCAATTTGCAAAATAAAAGTAGGAATTCAAAAAAGAATATATCAAAGAAAAAGAAGAAAAAGAGAATATCATTTAAGAAGATATTTGGAATAATAATTGCAGCACTTTTAATACTTCTTGTAATAGGTGGAGTAAGAATAGCAAAACTTGTTAACAATATAAGTACTGATAAGATGATAGCGCCAGTGGAAGTTCCTATGGATCAGACCGTAAATATTTTACTTCTTGGAATGGACGTTGGGGATGTAAATAATCCAAATGATGAAGCTATTAAAAGAACTGATACTATGATGCTTGTAAACTTTAACCCTAAAACTAAAAAAGTAAATATAGTATCAATCCCAAGAGATACTCTAATCACTATAAATGGACGTAGATGGAAGATGAATGCTGCATATCCAATTGGAGGAGATCAAAGAGTAATAACAGAAGTAGAGCAATTACTAAATGTTAAAATAAATTATCTAGCTAAAGTAAATTATAAAGGCTTCAGAGATTTTATTGATGCAATTGGTGGAGTTGATATGAAGATAGAACACAATATGGATTACACTGATAAATCTCAAAATCTACGTATTGACTTCAAAAAGGGAACAACGGTTCATCTAGATGGTAAGAAGGCAGAAGAATTCTTTAGATGGAGAAAAAATAATGATGGAACAGGACTTCCAAATGGAGATATAGATAGAATAAAGAATCAACATGCATTCTTAGAGCAAGTTGTTAAAAAATGTACTAGTCCAGCAATAATATTTAAGATACCAGGAATACTTAAAGCAGTAGAGCAAAATGTAGAGACTAATATGACTGGAAGTACAATATTTAAATATGGACTAAAATTAGCCACATTAAAGCCAAGTAATATTAAAATGACTACAGTTAAAGGAGACTCTAAAATGATAGAGGGTCAATCTTACTTTATATTTAATAAAGAAGCAAATGCAGATTTAATAAAAGCACTTAACTCATCAGATACTGGAAGTGCAGATATAAAGCCTCAAGATGTAAGAATAAAGGTGTTAAATGCAACAAAAATAAGTGGACTTGCAGCAACTTACCAAATAGAACTTAAACAACTTGGTTATAAGAATGTTGATACAGGAAATACAGATCTTAGAGATAAGAGTGTAATCATGGTTGACAATGACAATATAAAGAATTCTCTTAAAAAGAATTTTAAATCAATAACTGATTATGAGAGTATTAATTCAAAGTACGCAGATACAGGGTATGATGTAATAGTTATACTTGGAAATGATGCTAAAAATTATTAAGATTTATAAATTAGGAGGACTTTAAGCTTTGAGTACCTTAGAAAAAACTGTCCCATCAGAATATGATGGAGTTAAAATTAGAAATTACTTAAAAGAGGGATTAAACTTTTCATCAAGACTTATAAGTAGAGCAGCTAGGGAAGAAAGAATATTTATAAATGATGAAGTAGTTAGAATGAATTTTAAGGTATCTACAGGGGATAACCTAAAGATAAACTTGGATAGAGAAGAAAACCAAGATATTGCACCAGAAAAAATGGATTTAGATATCGTATATGAAGATGAGGAAATACTAGTTGTGAATAAAAGACCATTTCTAGTTGTTCATCCTACAAAAAGTTATCAATCAGGAACCTTAGCAAATGGTGTTATAAATTATTTTAAGGAAACTGGATCAAATTGTATAGTAAGACTTGTAAGTAGGTTAGATATGAATACCTCAGGACTTATTTTAATTGCCAAAAATCAATTTGCACATATGGCACTATCAAAGGAGATGGAGAAAAACAATATTAAAAAAAGATATATTGCAGTTGTCCATGGAAACCTTAAAGAAAAAGAGGGAACTATAGATCTTCCAATATATAAGCCTCAAGAAGGGGATGGATTTGATAGTATAAAGAGAGTTGTAGATGATAGAGGACAAAGAAGTATAACTCATTATAAAGTTTTAGAAAGCTTTAAAGGTGGAGATATAGTTGAATGTCTACTTGAAACTGGTAGAACACATCAAATAAGAGTTCATCTATCTCATTTAGGTCATCCTATATATGGAGATTTCTTATACGGCGATGGAGATGAAGAGAAGGATTTTATAAATAGGCAGGCACTTCATGCCTATGGATTAGATTTTAAATCACCAAAGACTGAAAAACCATTGAGCTTAAGAGCAAATCTTCCAGATGATTTAAAACAATTAATTGAAAAGATTAAATAAATCAAAAAACATCAATTACAATTAAGTAATTGATGTTTTTTATATTAATAAATATTTTTTTTCTTCTTAATACGCTTTAATTTATTATAGAAAGCTCTCTTTTTTCTTCTATTTCTAACTATAATAATTCTAATAATTATTAAAATTATAAGTATAACTAATGATATCCCAATAATATTAAATAAATTATTTGTAATCATTTCTGATATTGCTATTTTAAAGCTATATTCTCTATCTATACCACTTAATAAATTAACTTCAGATACAGCTTTTCCATTTACCATGACCTTAGCAGTTGTTATTACATCACCTTTTTTTAGTGATTTCTTTTTTATCATTCTAGGTAATTTGTAATCTAAAGTAGGATTTATACCATCTAAATTAGATTTTTCAGCAGTAAAAAATACATCATTATCAATAACTATAGGTATGTTAATATCATCTGTAACCTTTATATTATCGATTTCTTGATCTTTAGAATATAACTTATGCTCCTTAAAATTATTAAATCCATACTCTAAAAGATTTGCCATATCTTTATAATTTGCATCTTTATCTTCTGCTTTCAAAAATGTTGCAACTAATACCTGATCATCTTTTTGGCCAGATATAGTAAAGGTATGTCTAGCAACATCTGTATAACCACTTTTACCAACAAGAGCATTAGGATAATAGTATTTAGAATTTGGATTAATTAAGTAATTATGATTATTAGCCCATCTTTTAGCTCCATCTAAATTACTAGGTGGCAATTCTACAGATAATAATTTTGAAATTCTAATATAATCAGGATTCTTTATTGCCTCATTCATTATTAAAGCTAAATCATAAGCCGTTGTTACATGCTTATCATCAGGTAAACCACTTGGATTTTCAAAATTAGAATTTTTACAGCCAATAGATTTTGCTTTTTTATTCATCATTTTTGCAAATCCATCAATAGATCCCCCAACATGTTCAGCTAAAGCTTCAGCACAATCATTACCAGATTCAAGTAAAAGACCTGTAAGAAGTGTCTCAACACTAAACTTTTCTCCTTCTTTTAAGCCAATTGAACTGCCCTTTGCAAAAGGAGGGTTAGCTCCTACTGTAACAATATCACTGAGCTTTGTATTCTCTAGTACAACTAATGCTGTAAGGACTTTAGTTGTGGACGCAGGGAAATGTTTAACATCATCATTTTTAGAATATAAAACTTGACCAGTTTTACTATCAATTAATATTGCAGATTCTGCATTTAGCTCTGGAGGGGCTTCTTGTGCATTTGCACTAGTTAAAATTAAACTATAGAAAATAGGTATAAAAAATAGAAATTTTACCACAGATTTAAATTTTTTACTCATAAGCTCTCCTTATTATTAAGTTTGATTTTTTTATTTTAACAAAAAGTTCTTTTATTTTCCACAATTGTATCATAAATTATTTAAAAAATGTTAATAATCTAGAAAAAAACTAGGAGATTTTATATGGATTCAAAAAAGAAGAGTATTGGATTAGTAGCTATACTTATAATTTTAGGAAGTGGACTTTTTATAAATTACTTATTTAGTGGTAGAAGAGAGCTTAATAAAAATAATAATGATAGCATTTTTGTTGAAGAAGATATTAATGAAGAAGAGTCTGAAAGTAAAAGTAGTAAAGAGAAAATATCAAGTGGGAATGAATCAAAAGGTGAAAACAAAGAAAGTGGAGAAGCTATAAAGCTTAAAGATAATAAAATAGCTGTTGATATAAAAGGAGAAGTTAGGAATCAAGGAGTGTATTATCTAGATGAAGGTAGTATAGTTGAGGATCTTATAAAAGAAGCTGGAGGACTTACGGAAAAAGCATCACTAGATTTAGTAAATAGAGCAGAAAAGCTTACAAATAATAAATGTGTTGTAATACCAAGTAAGGAAGAGAGTGCAGAGATTAAAGAAACTAAAAATGATTCTAAAGAAAAATCTATACCTATAGTATCAGGTAATGGAAGTTTAAATAGTAGCAATGATAGTAATGGAATAATAAATATTAATACAGCAGATGAGAGTGACCTTGTTAAAATAAA
Organism: Clostridium sardiniense; assembly: GCF_019753795.1. NCBI lineage: Bacteria > Bacillati > Bacillota > Clostridia > Eubacteriales > Clostridiaceae > Clostridium > Clostridium sardiniense. The sequence goes on from NZ_JAIKTU010000007.1 coordinate 183,702, forward strand.
TGGTATAGGTCCATCAAAGGCTAAGGCTATCATAAGTTATAGAGAAGAAAATGGGAGTTTTAAATCTATCGAAGATATTAAAAATGTAAGTGGAATTGGTGAAGGAACCTTCTTAAAGATAAAGGATTCTATATCAGTATAAAGTATTTTGAGATTTTATAATCATGATGTACAATAAATATATAAACCTTTAGAGAAGGGGTGACATAAATGATTAAGTTAACCAATTATGCAAAGACTGCTGGTTGAGCAGCTAAAATAGAGCCGGGTGCTCTTTCAGATATTTTAAAAAGTATACCAAGTATGGTAGATGACAACTTATTAGTAGGGATTGATACCTCAGATGATGGGGCAGTATATAAATTAAGTGATGATATAGCACTTATTCAGACTTTAGATTTCTTTACACCGGTTGTGGATGATCCTTATACATTTGGACAAATAGCAGCTGCAAATTCATTAAGTGATGTTTATGCAATGGGAGGAGAACCAAAGGTAGCATTAAATATTGTATGCTTCCCTAACTGCTTAGATAGAAGTATACTTGGTGAAATCCTTAGAGGTGGTGCAGATAAAGTATTAGAAGCTGGTGCTGTTGTTATTGGAGGCCATTCTGTTCAAGATGATGAACCAAAGTATGGACTTTCAGTTTCAGGAGTAGTTCATCCAGATAAAATCCTGAAAAATTGTGGATCTAAGCCAGGTGATATATTAATACTTACAAAGCCTTTAGGAGTAGGAATTATAAATACTGCAGCTAAAGTGGAGATGGCATCAAAGGAAGGCTTAGATGAAGCTATAAAATGGATGGCACTTCTTAATAAATATGCTGGAGAAGTTATAAGAAAGTATGATATTACAGCTTGTACAGATATAACTGGATTTGGACTTATGGGTCATGTAAATGAAATGGCTGAAGGATCAAATATTACTTTTGAGTTATACAAAGAAAGTATACCTTACATAAAAGAAGCAAAGGAATATGCAAACTTTGGTCTTATACCACAAGGTGCTTACCAAAATAAAGCTTATATTAGTAATAGCTATAAGCTTTATGATGTTCCAAATTGGCTTGAAGATATACTATTCGATCCTCAAACATCAGGAGGACTTCTTATATCCTGTAGTGAAGATGTTGGAAATAATATTCTAAAAGAATTTAAAGAGAAGGATATAAAGTCTTGGGTAGTAGGGCATGTAATAGAAAAAGAAGAATACAATATAGTTGTCAAATAAAAGTTTAGCGGAGGAGTTTTATATGGAACTATTAAGAAGATTACCAAAAGTTGATACTCTTTTAAAAGAAGAAGAGGTTCAAAAGTATCTTAATAGATTACCAAGGGATTTAGTTGTAGAAAAATTAAGACTCTCCATAGACATTATAAGAAAAAGAATTTTAAAAATGGAGGATACTTCCTCCATTTTTTCTTTGCAGGAAGAATGTTTAATGGAATTTAAAAGGATTATTAGTTTATTAGATGATATGAATTTTAAAAGAGTTATAAATGGAACGGGAATAGTTATACATACAAACCTTGGAAGGTCAATATTATCAGAAGGTAGTAAAAAGGCTTTAATTAAAGCAGCAACTTATTATTCAAATTTGGAATATGATTTAGAATCAGGAAAGCGTGGAAGTAGATATAAGAATGTAATTGAAGATATAAAGTATTTAATAGGGGCAGAGGATGGACTAGTTGTAAATAATAATGCAGCAGCAGTTTTATTAGTTCTAAATACGATATGTAAAGATAAAGAAGCAATAATATCAAGAGGGGAACTAGTTGAGATTGGAGGTTCCTTTAGGATACCAGAAATAATGAAATTAAGTGGCGGAACTCTTGTAGAAGTTGGAACTACAAATAGAACACATCTTAAAGATTATGAAGAAGCAATAAGTGAAAATACAGGAGCAATACTTAAAGTACATACATCAAATTATAAGATATTAGGATTTACAAAAGAAGTTAAGTCCAAGGAACTTGTAGATGTTAGTCTAAAATACAATATTCCTATAATCGAGGATTTAGGAAGTGGACTTATTGAAAGATTAGATATAGATGGAGCATCTGATGAAAAGACAGCAAGAGAATGTATAGAAGATGGTGTTGATATTCTTACCTTTAGCGGAGATAAACTTTTAGGTGGTCCACAGTGTGGAATAATTGTAGGGAAAAGGGTGTGGATAGAAAAGATTAAGAAAAATCAATTAAATAGAGCACTTAGAGTTGATAAATTTACATTAGCTGCCCTTGAAGGAACTCTTAAAGAATATGTTAAAGGATGCAGCTTCAATATACCAACTATAAATATGTTAACTATGCCACTTAAAGATATAGAAAATAAAATTGATTTATTAATTAAAGAATTATCATTTTTAGATGATAAGTTTAATATAGAGAAAAGCTTAGAAAAATCCCTAGTTGGAGGAGGTTCTCTGCCACTTTTAGAGATTGATACATATGTTTTAAAGATTAATAGTGAGTTTTTAAAGGACCATGTAATAGAAGAAGAACTTAGGAAAAATCATATACCAATAGTTGTTAGAGTTAGCAGAGGAAAGATTATTATTGATGGAAGATGTCTTATACTTGATGATATAGACGTAATAAAGGAAGCCTTTAAAAGTATAGGAGAAAAGATATGAAAACATTAATGATAGGAACTTGTGGACATATAGATCATGGAAAAACATCTCTTATAAAGGAACTTACAGGTGTTGACACTGATAGGTTAGAAGAAGAGAAAAAAAGAGGGATAACAATAGATTTAGGATTTACTGATTTAATACTTAAGTCAAAGAGAAGAGTAGCATTTGTTGATGTTCCAGGGCATGAAAAGTTTATAAGAAATATGATTGCAGGTATAACTGGGGTAGATACAGTATTATTTGTAATTGCAGCAGATGAAGGGGTAATGCCTCAAACTATAGAACATTTACAAATAATAAATGGACTTAATATAAAAAATGGAGTAATAGCCTTAACAAAGTGCGATAAAAGTGATGAGGAGCTTATACAGTTAATTATTGATGATATAAGAGATGTTTTTAAAGGTAGCATATTAGAAAATGCAAGAATAATAAAAACATCAACAAAAACAAAAGAAGGTATACAAGACCTAATAGAGTTTTTTGAGGAAACCTTAGATAATAAGGAGGAAAATGATTTAGACGATCTCCCATTTAGAATGTGTATAGATAGAGTATTTTCTATAAAAGGTTCTGGAACTGTAGTTACTGGAACAGCTCTTGAAGGAAAAGTAAAAGAGGGAGATATATTAAAATTGTATCCATCAAATAAGGTTGTAAGAGTTCGAGAGATTCAAAGCTATGGAAAGAAGGAGAGCATAGGGGGATGTGGAAATAGATGTGCAATTAATCTTACGGGAATAGCAAAAGAGGATATTAAGCGCGGAGAAGTGATAAGTAGTGAAGAAGATATGGAGGCATCATTTATATTAGATTGCTCCTTTAACATAACGAACAATAAAGTACATAATATAAAGAATAGACAAAGAGTTAGAGTTTATCATGGAACAAAAGAAGTTATGGGAAGAATATATATTTTTGATGAAGATAAGAAGTACGTACAAATACGATTAGAAGAAGGTATAGTAAGTAAAAAGGGAGATTACTATTACTTAAGAAATTACTCTCCTATGTATAATATTGGTGGTGGAAGAGTAATTGAGCCTAATGGAAATAAGATAAGAGAAAGTGATAAGTTATATTTAGATAATATTATATTAAAAGAAAAGGGAAGTCTTGAAGATAATATACTAGATAGATTGGGGAAAGAGGAATTTTTATATACAAGTGAACTGTTTAATATGAATGATTCTAACAAAACTAATATAGATAAGGCTATAGAAAAATTACTTTATAGGAAAAAAGTAGTAATTATTGAAAATTGTAAGGAAAATATTATATTCTCAGTTAAACAGTTAGGTATAATAAAAGATGAGTTATTAGAGTCACTCTCAGACTATCATAATAAAAATCCATTAGAAATTGGAATGCCCAAGGAATCATTAAGAAAAATCATAATAAAGAAGGATATTAAATCTAAAGAATTCAATGAAATTTTAAAGTTATTAAACAAAGACGAAGTTATGACAATTTCCGGGGAAATAATCTCATTATCTAATTTCAAGAGAAGATTAAATTTAAATCAGAAAAACTTTAAAAGAGATTTATTAAAAGAACTTGAAATTGGATTTATAAATGTTGATTTAGATTTTATAAAACAGAGAAATAATATTAGTGAATTAGAGTATAAGAAAATTATAAATATTTTAGAGCAAGAGGGGGAAGTACTTCAGTTAAATGATGATGTGATAATAAAAGTTGAAGTCTTTAATTATGGAGTATTAAAAGTAAAAGGGTATTTAAAGGATAAAGGAGAGATAACTCTTGGAGAATGTAGGGATATCTTAAAAACAAGTAGAAAGATAGCCTTAGCTTTTTTAGAAGAGTTAGATTGTAGAAAAATAACAAAAAGAGTTGAAAATAGACGCGTAATGTTGTAAGAATAGCAGCAAGAATGTTATAATTAAAAAATATGAACAAATTTCAATAATAGAGGGTCTATTTAGGAGGTAAATATATGACTAAAAAGATTATAGGTCTAGTGATAACAACTACATTATTATTTTCACTAGCAGGATGTGGAAGCAATGAAAAGCAAAAGACTGCAGATGAAGGTACAAAAAAAGCAGAAATTAATATAGATAATCAAAAGCAATTTAAAGATTTAAAAGGGGATTGGATTAGAGATTTCACTCATGATGAATTTGTTGATAAGAGTAATAGTTTAATGACTTCTATTGAAGATAAAACCAAAGAATTTGGGTTAGATTATAAAAAAGAAGATAAGGTCGAGCAAATAGATGGAGTTACAGCTAATATTAAATCAATATATCTAGATAATAAAAATCCAGAAGCTAACAAACTTGAAAGTATGCAATTCCAATCACAACTTTTAGGAGATGCACAAGATTCAGGAAGACTTCAATTAAAACTTTCACTTAAGTTTGATGGGGAAGGTGCAATAAAAGATGATAAATTCAATCTAGGAGATACTTCAATAGCTAAATATGCAGCTATAATGACTGGTGTTCAAGATAGAAATTATGATGATATAAATAAAAAGATAATGGATATAATTAAGAGTGATAAAAAAGAAGGCATAATAGAAGATAATATTAATGGATTAGCTGAGGAGTTTGCAGTAAGTAAAGATTATATAGTGTATACTTTATCAACTAAGGTATATAAATTTGTTGAAAAGACAAATGAGGGAATAAAATAATTAAATAAATTAAATTTAGGAGGACTATAATGAGTAAAAAAGAAGGTATGGATATTAATAATCAAGAAGATACTAACGTAGAAGAAGTAGTAGAGAGTTTAGAATTAAAGAAAGAAGAAGGTCCTGAGGAAGAATTAGTTAAAGAGGATATCGTAGTTGAATCAACTGATGAGGAAGAAGCTGAAGAAAAAAATAAAGATAAAATTATTGTAGAAGTTGATGCAAATCCATCATTTATAAAGAAATTATTTTCAAATATCTTAGATCAAGCAGTAATATTAGGGGTATCAGCAATTTTATTATTAGTATTTGATTTATTAATAGGATTTATAGGTTACATGGTAGTTGAACCAACATCAATTTTACTTATAATTTATGTAATAGTTAATATATTATACTTCCCTATATTTGAAGCAAAGAATATAAGAACTATTGGAAAGAGAATATTAGGAATCGGATAATTTAAAGAATAGGAGAAACAAAGAGTGGGCAGAAGAAGAGCAAGAGAAATTACAGTTAAAATAGAAAAAACTGAATTCCCATCAGTAGGTGTAGGAACTCAGGAGGATAAGAAAATATATGTTAAGAATGCTTTCCCAGGAGAGACAATAAAGGGAAGAGTTAAAAAGAGCAGAGCAGATTTTATAGAACTTAAACTTTTAGAAGTTTTAGAAAAGGCACCTTATGAAATAGAAGCTAAATGTCCCCACTTTGGAATATGTGGTGGATGTTCATCACAGAATCTTACTTATGAAAAGCAATTAGAACTTTTAAGTGAAGAAGTTCTTGAGTTATTTAAAGATGCTGAAGTTACAACTGGAGAGTATGAGGGTGTAACTGGAAGCGATGATCAATGGGAATATAGAAATAAAATGGAGTTTACATTTGGTGATGAGTATAAAGGTGGAGAACTTTGCCTTGGTATGCACATGAAAAATGCAAGCTTTGGTATTATAACAGTTGATAAATGTAAATTAGTAGATGAAGATTTTAGAAAAGTTATAAAAGCTACAGTAGAATACTTTAGAGGAACAGATCTTCCTTACTACAGAGTAATGAAGAGAGAAGGATTCTTAAGACACTTAGTTATTAGAAAAGCTAAAAATACTGGTGAATTATTAGTCAATCTTGTAACAACAACACAAGTTGATTTTGATTTAACAGAATGGGTTAATATAATTAAAGGATTAGACTTTGATGGTGAACTAGTTTCAGTTCTTCATACTGAGAATGACTCATTATCAGATGCAGTAATACCTGAAAAGGTTAATATTCTTTATGGAAAAGATCATATAATGGAAGAACTTTTAGGACTAAAGTTTAAGATATCACCATTCTCATTCTTCCAAACTAACACTAAAGGGGCAGCAAGTCTTTATAGCATAGTTAGAGAATTCATGGGAGAGTCAGAAAATAAAGTGGTATTTGACCTTTATTGTGGTACAGGAACTATAGGTCAAATAGTTGCACCTAAGGCTAAAAAGGTTATTGGACTTGAGCTTATTGAAGAAGCAGTAGAAGCAGCACGTGAAAATGCAAAGCTTAATGGACTTGATAACTGTACGTTTATAGCTGGTGATGTTGCTGAGACTATAAAGCAAGTTAAGGATAAACCAGACATTATAATATTAGACCCACCAAGAAGTGGAGTAAGCCCTAAGGCATTAGAGTATGTAATAAGATTTAATGCAAAGGAGATTGTATATGTATCATGTAATCCTAAAACTTTAGTGAATGATCTTAAGGGATTAATTGAAGCTGGATACAAGATAGAGAAGACAAGAGTTAAGGATATGTTCCCTAACACGCCACATGGTGAGACTGTTGTAAAGCTAATTAAAAAATAGATATTGAACACTTAGTAAAGCGATAGCTGAACTTAGTGTGAAAGCCCATCTTACAGAGGGGAATGGAGTAAGATGTTCCTTTTAGTAATAAAGGTTCAGCAGGTTTTAATTGAATATTGAAATGTGTTTTATGTTCCCTAAGACTAGGTCTTGGGGAACTTTTGTGTTTAGAAGATTTAATAAACACGCTAATTGATTTAATGTTATATAACAAAATTTAATGTAGTTGAATTACAATATAATATATGTTTATATAAATACTTAGATAAGTTTTAATACATTTAATAGGAATTTTCATGCATGTATATAAAAATATTAAATTGTGAGCATAATAATAAAAATTAGTATCTTCAATATTGGTTAGTTTTCTATTAAATTCTATGTATCTATATGTTCTTATTTTTGATAGAAAAATAAGAAAAGAAGTAAAAATAGGTTTTTAGGTATTACACACAAAGATCATATCAAGTATTATATGAAAGTATTGTTTTTATAAAAAATATATTGAAAAATACTTACTGTGATAAATTAAGTGTATAGCGAATGTATATTTTAAATTAATATGGGAATAAATTTATTTTTAGGGTTAATACTACATTTTACTTTAAGAATTTTTAATGTATAATATACTTTTAAGAAGAAGTAATATAACGCATAATAAAAAACTATTTTATATAATTAGTTACGTAAATATTATTCAGAAATAACGTATGAGGTGAGGAAGTGGCATTAAAAGTATTTGAGGCATTTGCTGGCATAGGAGCACCACGAAAAGCATTACTTAATTTAGGTATTGAGTTTGAAGTGGTATATACATCAGAAATAAATAAAGATGCTATTGAAGCCTATAAAAAATTATATGGTGAAAATAATAATTTAGGAGATATAGCTAAAATTGAAATAGATAAACTCGAAGACTTTGATTTATTTGTTGCTGGCTTTCCGTGTCAAGATATAAGTCATAATGGGAAACAAGAAGGAATGAAAGAAGGTACTAGGAGTGGTCTTATATGGAATGCTATGGAAATAATTTCATGTAAAAAGCCTAGATATGTTGTATTTGAGAATGTGAAAAATTTACTAAATGAAAGATTTAGAAATGATTTTAATAGAATAATTACAACTTTAGAAGGATTGGGATATACTGTAAGATATCAATTGCTAAATGCTAAAAATTTTGGTGTGTGCCAAAATAGAGAACGAGTATTTATTATTGGAAGTTTAGATGGAGATTTTAATATTCCTAGTAAATCAAGTCGACATTTGACGACTTTGCATGAATTATTGGTAGATGATGAGTGTGATAACATAAAAGATGAAATAAAGCAACGAATAATGAATGAAGGTAAAACGAATATTATAAGAAAAGCTATTCCTGAAAAAAAGGAAAATATTAAAAATAAGGTTATATGTTTAAATTCAAAAAATATATATAATAAACAACCTAGTCAACAATATAGAGTATATTCTAAAAATGGGATAATGACAACCTTATCAGCACAATTAAATGGCAGGTATAATATTATCTCTAGTAAGGGGTTCATTAGAAAAATAACACCAAAAGAATCTTTGTTATTACAATGTTTTGAGTTAGATGATTATGAAAGAATTAAAGATATGGGTAACAAAATTTATAAATTAAGTGGTAATAGTATACCAGTCTATATGTTAGAAGAAATATTTAACTATTTATTAATAACTAGGTCTAAATTTAATTAAAATTAAAGGAGAAACAAAACGATATGATAAATGTAGTAAGTATTTTCTCAGGAGGAGGAGGTATTGATTTAGGGTTTGAAAAAGCGGGGTATGATATAATTTTTGCTACAGATTTTTGGGAACCTGCTTGCAAAACTTTGGAGTTAAATACCAATAATAGAGCGAAATGCTACAATAAGATTATTGAGTGTAATGATATTAGAAATGTTGATTTTAAATCTATTTTAGAGAGAACTGGTATAAAGGAAATAGATTGTTTAGTAGGGGGTCCACCTTGCCCTGCATATTCAAAATCAAGATTTTATTTGACAGATAAGAAAAGAGCACTTGAAGATGAGAATTCATTTACATTATATAATTATTTCAGAGCATTAGAAGAACTAAATCCTAAGGTATTCTTTTTTGAAAATGTACACGGCTTTGTATTTAAGCCTCATCAGGCAGCTTTTGATTTGCTTAAAGAGAAAGCAGAAAATTTAGGATACCATATATCATATAAAGTTATTAATTCAGCAGATTATGGAGTCCCTCAAACACGAGAGAGATTTATTTGTGTAGGAGTTAAGAAGGAATTTGGAGATGCATTTGTTTTTCCGGAATCTACACATTATAATCCAGAAAAATATAGTGAGTTATTACATAATGAAATGAAGCCTTGGGTAACGTGTGGGCAAGCAATTGGTGATATAGATTATGATCTACCAGAAGATGCCAAAATGCAAGCTGGGTCTAAACATAAAGATTTATTAAAGTTAGTTCCGCCTGGGGAGAACTATTTATATTTTACTAAAGAAAGAGGTTATCCAGATCCTATCTTTAAATGGAGGTCAAGATATTGGTCATTTTTATTAAAACTTTCTCCAGAGCGACCTTCTTGGACTATACAAGCTAGCTTTTCTAATAATATGGGTCCTTTCCATTGGAAAAATAGGTTTCTAAGAATATCAGAAATAAAGCGTATACAGACATTTGATGATGACTATTTGTTTTATGGTGACTTTAAGGACCAATGGAGACAAATTGGGAATGCAGTGCCACCATTATTGGTACAAAAAATAGCAGAGGAAATAAAAAAACAATATTTCTATAGGTAATTAGGGGGAAAAAAGAATTATGAGAACAAAATTAGAAAGTATTTTTAATTTATATGGACAAACTTCAACTGTAGAGGAAATAGATAATAATCCTGAACTTTACTTGATCAATAGTAGTGCTTTTAATAATCCTATAATAATATGTGTTAAAGGATTAACATTTGGTGGAAGAGAAAATTTATCTTATGAACAACGCGTTCAGATTAAAGGGGTATCTAATAATTATGCATATAATAAGTTGATTGAGGGTGAAAAAGCAATATTATTAGGATTAATATTTGATAGTAATATAAATGATTTTATTATTTGCGCATGGAAATTAAAGTATTCTACAGCTAGCAATACTTTATCAAAACAAATTAAAAATGAAACAATTAGGAAAGCAACAATTGAAGGATTTGCGCAGCAAAGAAAAGGAAATAATGAATTAGCATGTGCATTTAGAAAGGAATTTTTACATTTTTATATTCAAAATTCTGAATGGATTCATGATGGGAATATAAACGAACTCAATGAACATATATCACAGTATAATTTAGGTGAATATACATCTTATAACAATGGAATTAATGAGAAAAACCGAATAAAAGGTGGAGAGAATATTTTGCTTTATGGAGTTCCAGGAAGTGGGAAAAGTCATACAATTAAAAATAATTATTGTAATGAACGTGATAAAATAGAACGTATTGTATTTCATCCTGATTATACATATTCTGATTTTGTTGGTCAAATACTGCCATGTTTAAATGAAGATGGTATGATCAAGTATAATTTTAATCCAGGACCATTCACGAGATTGCTTGAAAAAGCAGAAAATAATGGATCAAATGAATACTATTTAATTATTGAAGAAATTAATAGAGGAAATGCTCCAGCTATTTTTGGGGAAGTATTTCAATTACTTGATAGAGATGAAGATGGAAAAAGTGTTTATGGAATTTCAAATGCTGATATTGCTAAGGTTGTGTATAATGATGAAAATCATTTAGTAGAACTGCCATCTAATATGAATATTCTTGCTACCATGAATACATCAGATCAAAATGTATTTACGCTTGATACAGCATTTCAACGTAGATGGAGCATGAGGATAATAGAAAATAATGTTAAATTAGTTAAATATGCGAATAAAAAAATACTTGATACTAATGTGTCATGGTTACAATTTAATGAGATAATAAATTCATTAATATTAGAAACAAATTATAGAATGTCATCTGCAGAAGATAAACGCCTTGGTGCATATTTTGTTAGAGAAAATGATTTAACTTATGATTCAAAAGAAATTGATGAAAATGCAACTGATAATGAAAGAATAGTTGCAATACGACAAAATTCAAAATTCCCAGAAAAAATACTTAAATATTTATGGGATGATGCATTTAGATTTTCACGCGAAATAATTTTTAATATTGAAGAATATCATAGCTTAGAAGATGTGATAAAGCAATTTAAAAAAGAAAGAGGAAACAGAAGATTTAAGGTATTTAAAACAGATTTATTTAATCTAGGTATAAATGAAGAATAGGAAGTTAGTAGAGATGGATAAATTGGATTTGTTTAAAAGGTGTCATGTTAATACAAATGATGATGGAGACAGGTTTGTTGGAGTTAAGGTAGATGAAAATAATGCGGCAGTATACTTTCCAATTGGATATGAGTTGCCAAACACAGATCAAGAACTTAGACGTGATATTATTAATTTAATTTCTATATTAGCTGAGTTTACAAAACAAAAAGACAAGTTAATATCTATAAGAAAATTTATTGAGGCTCAGACAGTTAATTTTCCTATTAATGCATATATGACTATTATTGATTATTTTATGCAAAGAAAGAACTACTATACAGAGACTGAACAACAGTTTAAGGTTGGAGATCGTGGTAAAACTGATTGGGGGAGAACAATAAAATATCAAAGGCCAATTATGCAAGCTAATGGATCACCTGTATATTTACAACGACAAATAAGAGATTCAGCACAAAAGGATAGAAATCTAATAACACAAATACATGAGTATTGTGTTTATGAGAGTTTTACAAAGTTAGGATGGCTTTTTACTACAAGTATGCCTAAAAAGCCAACATTACCATTTCAAAAAAATATGTTCCTTTCAATTGTTAATGACAAATTGAGACATACATTTAATGATAAGGATAAGAGGCTTTTTCAGAGTATGATTGATATGATAAATTATATTGATGAACATTCTTCTCAAAAAAATTTTTATTTTGGGACAGATTATTTTGAATATGTATGGGAAAAACTTATAGATAAGGCATTTGGGGTAAAAAATAAAGAATGGTACTTCCCTAGAACTACGTGGACATTAAGTAGTGGAAAAATACGAAATAATAATGCATTAGAACCAGATACTATTATGGTTAAAGAAAATAAAATATATATTCTGGATGCAAAATATTATCGTTATGGTATTACAGGAGAACTAAAACATTTACCAGAGTCTACATCAATAAATAAGCAAATTACGTATGGGGAGTATGTTCATACAGAAAACAAATTTAAACAAAAGTTCGGTGAAAATATAGTTGTATATAATGCCTTTCTTATACCTTATAATAAAAATGAAAATTATTTTAATTTATCTAGCAATTATGCGTTCATAGGAGAAGCTACAGGAGATTGGAAATCAAATGGACATACATTTGAAAAGGTACAAGGTATTGTAGTAGATACTAGATATTTAATGTATCATTATATTGGAAATAAGCAAAAGCAAATACAACAAATGGTTGAAACAATAGAATCAGCTTTTATTAACTTTAATATATATTTAGAGAGACCAAATGATTCTATATGCGAAAAAACAATTCAAATTACACAAGTAGTATAGAAGTATCCGCTATCATAAATATGATTAGCGGGTACTTTTGTTTAGAAAACCCTGCGTTAGACGTGGGGTTCAAAAGCGTTTATAGTTATGTGCGTAACAAAAACTTCTTCTATATAATAAAAATGTGATATTTGTAATGAAGTATCGAAGAAAAGTATTTTATTAAGAAAAAATATTATAGATAGGAGTAATATTAAGAAAATTATGTATATGAAAAGGTGTAAATATAATAGAAGTCGAGGCTTTTGTTTGATAATACAAATTCCGACAAGGATGAATGTGTAAAGTTTTATGGGAGTTCTAAAGGGTGAGGGGATATGAGAAATATGAAATATAAATATATAGAGTTTGGATGTAGGGGGGGATTATGTTGATACTGTTTGGAAAAATATGAAGAAAATAAAAGAATGTATTGTACATAAATTGGAAAAAGATAGACTTTTAGAGTATCTTACAATAGATAATATAGACTCTTTCAAGAGTAGCAGATAAAAAGTCGTATGTTCAAGGCCTAATATACGACTTTAGGCGTAGTTAGTGGAAAGGGCTGTGACTGAAAGTGAAGGAGGATAATTATTTTGAATTAAAGTAATATAAATATAAGAGTCGAGCAAGTTCTTTGTTTAGTTATTTTTTATGTAAAAATGAAGAATAGGGAAGTACTTTATACAGAGTAGAAATAGTGAGTTTTATATTTTGTGGTAAATACTATGCAACATAGATTAATTATTAATATAGAAAAAGTTGTTAAATAATAGTATTCTTATATTAAGATAAAGTGAGAGGAAAGAGAGAAATGAGAATTGAAAATTGCAAGAAAATTTATGAGAACTTTGATAAATTTATAAATGAATTTATTATAAAGAAAAATAGCATATTAACAAGTCATAAAGATATTTTATCTGAAGAAAATATTAATGAATGCATTAGATTATTTATCGATAATTCTATGTTGGATAAAAGAAATTTTGATGAAAAAATTAAAGAACAGTTTGAAAATGCTAATGATAGTGAAAAGTTAGTGCTTTCACATGCTATCTGGCTATGGGCAATGGCTGTTAGTGATATAAGTAAATATGGTAAGGAAAAGGCAACAAAAATATGTTTAAATGAGGCGACTATATTAAATCAGGAATATTTTGATAATGGATTTGGATCTGGGGGAACATATCATAAACAAAATAAATATAACGAGATAGTTTTCAATATAAAATTATTTCAGTTTCTTGAAAAATATAAACCTAAAGATATAGAAGAATGTAAGTTAATAATAGAGCGTACTTGTATTTATAAACAATATACAGATATGTATTGTGATGATGTTGAATATGAAGAAATTAGAAAGTTTTGGAATGATGATACTGAAAAATCATGTGCTATGTATAATATTCTGCTTCATCTTTGTAATTCTGATAAATATGAACCAATAATAGCTCAAAATCATAAGGCACAATTGATTTCAACTTTTGAATCATTATTAGATGAGAATGATTTAGAAGAAAATATAGATGAAAAGATTACTGTTATTAGGTCAGCAATAGAAAATAATAATAAGGGTGAAAAGAACTTTAATTTTTATGATCCTAAAATATTAGAACTATGGAATCCAGTTATGAGTGATAAAACTTACTCAGAGTATCAAGCTTTAAAATACAAAAAATCTATTATATTATATGGACCTCCAGGAACAAGTAAAACATATTCAGCTAAAAAAATAGCTAAGTCATTTATACTACAACAATATATTTTGCAAGATAAAGATAATATAAAAAAGTATATTGAGGAAGATATAAAAGTTGAAAATTATGTACATCATTTACAGTTACATAATAATTATTCTTATGAAGACTTTATTGCAGGAATGCAATTAAAAAATGGGCAGACAGAGTCTGTTAAGGGATATTTTCTTAATTTGTGTGAATCTATAAAAGATGACACAATACCTCATATTCTTATATTAGATGAAATTAATCGTGTTGACGTTGCTAGATTATTTGGGGAATTATTTTCAGGAATTGAGAATAGAGAGCAAGTAATAGATTTGGCAATAGGTGGATTTAATATTAAAGTTCCAAAAAATTTATATATTATTGGGACAATGAATGAAATAGATTTTTCATTAGAACAAATAGATTTTGCATTACGTAGACGTTTTATTTGGTTCTTCTATGGTTTCAATGAGGATGTTTTGAATAATATCATAAAAAGCAAAAGAGAAAAAATAGACAGATTAAAGATAGTAGAATTAGATTTAGAAAGATTTAAAGAAAATGCAAAGTTGATTAATGAGCAAATAAGAAAAATGGACGAGCTAGGTAAGGAGTACGAAATAGGTCATGCTTTCTTTGGTGAAATAATTGATATAGCTAATGGATTTAATGGAAAGACGGGGTATAGTAGGAATATCCCTTTATTTAAGAAGAATGGACCTGCAGAAGTATTATGGAATATATCTATTAGACCTATAATTGAAGCTTTTTTAGGAAGTTTAGAAAAAGATACCTTAGAGAACGTATTAGTCTCATTTAAGGAGATATTTCTAAATGGAGGAAAATAGAATATTATCAGCAAAGGATTGCTTAGAATTTAATTTAAATAATGAAGAGGAGGAAGCATTAAAATACTTCATAAAAAATAATAATTTTGATAACAATATATTTAATTTTGATAAACGAAAAGAAAAAAACGAAGATATTATTTTAGCTGAGTACGATTATAGACAGGGAAAGTGGAGAGCGGGGAGGTTTATTGGTAGGAGTAAATTCGTTTACAATGATAAAGAATATGAATTGGTTATTGAACCTAGATTTGGGAACTTAATTCTTTTTAAGATGGTAGAAGAAATTTTTAACATTAAAATAGTAAACAATCAGATTGGTATACGTAAAAATAATAATTCAGAGATTTTAATAAAGAAGCTAATTGCAATAATATGGTTAAAAAAATTAAGCTCTGTAAATAAACATGGATTACCTAAAAAAACTGTAAAGAAGCAACATAAAGGATATAGAGCAAGAGGTAGAATTTTGATGCCGAAAACAGTAATACCATATTATACAGAAGGAAAAGTAATATCTCAGAGCCATGAAAAAGAAGTTGATTATGTAATTGCTAGAATTATCATGGAAGCATATTATAAATTAAATAAGTACTACTCAATTTCAATATTGAATCTTCCTAAAAATATTAAAGATATTATTCATGAGATTCAGAGCATGAATTTGAGTAAAAAGAAAGTAACGCAACAAGAGTATAACAGTATTAAGTATAAAAAAATTTATCTACCATATAAAGATATAATAGACTTTTCTTGGCTAATTATAAAAAGTAAAGATATACTATATAATAATCAGCAAGTTAAAAATGGAATTGGATTTTTTCTTGATATGGCTGAAATATGGGAAATTTATATAAAGACTATTTTGAAAAAAAGATTTAAAAATGAAGGGTGGAAAATATCATCTGATGAAATAGAGGTTTATAAGGATACATTCTTTAAAAGAAAAATGATACCAGATATAATCATGAAAAAAGAAGAAAGAGTAATAGTACTTGATGCGAAATATAAAAGCATGAAGTTTATGAAAGATGATGTAGATCGGAGTGATTTTTTTCAAATTCATACTTATATGAGTTATTATTTAAGGCAAAATAATTTATTATGTGGTGGATTGATATATCCATTTATAGGTGAAATTAAAAATAATTTAAGTACATCATTATTTGAATTATCAGGAAATGAAACAGCTTTCTTTATAGATGGAATAAATATTGAAGATCATAATAAATTTGAACAAGCAAAAAGTGAATTTATTAAACGTATATCTATGCAAATGAAGGAATAGATAAAATAATTAATACCTAAAAATTATACAATGAATATATTTTAAAATTATCATCTTGTAATAGTAATTGATAGATAGTATTGTAAAGGCAATTAATGAATATTATTTATTAAGAGAGGGTGTATAAGTTACGAATGAACAAAAACAAATAATAAGATTATCAATGTATTAATTATTTGATTACAAGAATTTATAGGGGTTAGGAGCTAAAAACATAAGTAAAGAAATTGAAAATTATATTGAAGTTTCCGTAATTATTAATGTGGAGTATAGAAATATAATAAAATAGATCTGATTAAAAGAGATACATAATTAAATAAGTATCTCTTTTTTATTTTAAATCACATTATTTTTTTATACCTGTAGTTATAATGATGACAAATGCTAAAAAGCAGTGAAATATAATTGGAGGTATACTTAAAATGGAAAGCTTAAAATGGAAGGGATTCAAAGAAGTTAAAGTAGTTAAGAAAATAGAAGAAAGCATTGGAATATACTCATTTTACATAAAAGATTTAGACAGCAAAGAACTACCTAAATTCTTAGCAGGTCAGTTCATAGCAATAAGAGTTAAAAATAAAGACAATACATATACAAAGCCAAGACAATATACTTTATCTATGAATCACAAAGATGATTTTTATAGAATTAGTGTAAAAAGAGAAGAAAATGGATATGTAAGCAAAGTATTAGTTGATGAAGTAAATGAAGGAGATACTATTGAGATAACTATGCCACTTGGAAACTTCTTTTTAAAAGATAACGATAGAAATGTTGTTTTAATTGGGGGAGGAATAGGTGTGACGCCAATGCTGACTATGGCATATGAAGCAGCTAATACTTCTAAGAATGTTAAGTTTATATATAGCACACAAAACTTAGAAAATCATAGTTTTAAAGATGAGATAGAAAAATTATGTGAGGAAAATACTAATATAACAAGTACTATATTCTATACAAGAGCTGCTGAAGAGGAATCAAATAATTCTGAGTGCATATCTGGAAGAATAAGTAGAGAGTGGATGGAAGAGAATTTAGATAAAGATAGTGAATTTTATTTCTGTGGACCAACAGAATTTATGAGATGTGTGTATAGGAATTTAGTATCTATGGGAATAAATAAAGAAGATATAAACTTTGAAATGTTTGATAAGGGTGATGATATAACAAAATAATACTGTAATATATGTTACGTAATTAAAACTAAATAAAGTATATAATTAAAATATATGATTATGGATAAAGAGTAATTAGGAATTAAATCTGATTACTCTTTATGTGATTTAAAAAATAATTTATGAAAAGGTGGTTAATATGAATAGTAATTGTATGAATTGTTGTAATGAATGTAGAGGAAAGTACTGCGCAAGCAAAGTTCCTATATTTGAAAATTTAGATTGTGATGAACTTTCTGAAATAGTAAAGAGTATTAATCATAAGGAGTATTCAAAGGGTGAAATATTGTTTGATGAGGGAAGTATAGCAAATAATATGTTTTTTGTTAATGAAGGAAAAGTTAAATTATATAAATATACAAGAGACGGTAAAGAGCAAATATTGCACATATTATCTGAAGGTGAATTCTTTGGAGAGCTTAACTTAGTAAATAGCTCTATCCATAACTTTAGTGCTAAAGCAATAAAAGTTACTAAGATATGTATTCTTAGTAACGAAGAAATGAAAAAGATAATAATTAAGAATACTCAAATAGGTATAAAGTTATTACAAAGCGTAGGAGAAAGGTTATCTAATATGGAAAATTTAGCACAAAACTTAGCTACAAATGATGCAGATTCAAGGGTTGCATATTTACTAATAGATTTATTAGAAAAGAGCGATAAAGTTAATGGAGATAAAAATGAAATTAAGATCCAAATGTCAAGAGAAGATATGGCAAACTGCGTTGGTGTAACTAGAGAAACGTTAAGTAGAAAGCTTAGAAGTTTTGAAGAAGAAGGTTTAATAAAAATAGTAAAAATAAAACAAATACGTATATTAGATGAAGATGGATTAAGAAATTATATATAAACTTTCAGTTTTTATTTTGAATCATATTTTTAAGAAAGATTAGCATTTATAATTAGCTCATAAATTAAGTTTTGGAAAAAAACATGTAAGTACAACTTAAGAAGAAAATTATAAATGGAGTGATAAATATGATAAACACGATAAAAGAAAATGGGGATACATTTAAGAATCTATTAAATGGAGAATGGATTCCAAGTGAAGGTAACCTAATTGAAATAAAGTCACCTTTAAGCAATGAGGTGATAGGAAAAGTTAAAGCCATGTCAAAGGAAGATGTTGATGAAGCTATAAAAGGTGCTAAGAATGCACAAAAAGCATGGAGTGATATGCCATTAAATGAAAGATGTGAAATTCTATATAAGACAGCAGATATATTACTTAAAAATCAAGAACCATTAATTGATCTTATGATAATGGAAATTGGTAAAGATAGAAAGAGTGCAAAATCAGAGATCGTTAGAACAGCAGATTTTATAAGATTTACAGTAGATTCAGCTAAAAATATTGAAGGAGAAAGTATTCTAGGAGATAGTTTTCCAGGAGGTAGAAATAATAAGATCTTAATTGTAAATAGAGATCCAGTTGGTGTAGTACTTGCAATATCACCATTTAATTATCCAGTAAATTTAGCAGCCTCTAAAATAGCACCAGCTATAGTTTCAGGAAATACTGTAGTGTTTAAGCCAGCAACTCAAGGAGCTTTAAGTGGATTATACTTAGCAAAGGTATTTGATATGGCAGGAGTACCGGCAGGCGTTATAAATACAATTACAGGAAAGGGAAGCGAAATCGGAGATTATACTGTATCTCATAAGGATATAAATTTTGTAAACTTTACAGGTAGTACAGAAGTTGGACAAAGGATTTCAAAAATAACAACTATGAAACCACTTCTTATGGAACTTGGTGGAAAAGATGCAGCAATAGTTTTAGAAGATGCTGATTTAGATTTAGCAGCTAAAAATATAGTATCTGGAGCATTCTCATATTCAGGACAAAGATGTACAGCTGTTAAGAGAGTTTTAGTCTTAAATAAGGTAGCAGATAAGTTAGTAGATAAAGTATCTAAAGAGATAGAGAAATTAACAGTAGGAAATCCAATTGAGGATAGTGGGAATTTAGATGTAGTACCATTAATAGATTCAAAATCAGCAGATTTTGTTATGGGACTAATTGGAGAAGCAAAAGAAAAAAGCGCAACGTTATTAAAAGGTGGAGAAAGAGAAGGAAACTTAATTATACCTACTTTATTAGATAAAGTGACATTAGATATGAGAGTTGCTTGGGAAGAGCCATTTGGACCAGTATTACCAATAATAAGAGTAAAAGATGTTGAAGAAGCTATAAAAATAGCTAATGAATCAGAGTAGGGATTACAAAGTTCAGTATTTACAGAAAATATGAATTATGCATTCTATGTGGCTAATAAATTAGAAGTTGGAACTGTACAAGTTAATAATAAAACTGAAAGAGGACCAGATCATTTTCCCTTCTTAGGAGTAAAGAATTCTGGTATGGGAACACAAGGTATAAGATACTCAATTAAATCAATGACGAGACCAAAAGCAGTTGTTATAAATTTAAAGTAGGAATCAAGAAAGAGGTAAGAAATATGAAAGTAATTTATTGGAGTCAAACAGGAAACACAAAAAGAATGGCAGAGTTAATAGCAAAAGGTATTGAAGAGCAAGGAAAGAGTGCAGAATTAGTTGAACTATCAGAAATATCAGTTGATGATTTAAGGAGTGAAGAAGTTATTATATTTGGTAGTCCAGCATATGGAGCAGAAGAACTAGAAGATACAAAAGTTGAACCTTTTGTTGAAGCACTAGAAGGTAATATATCAGGAAAAAAAGTTGCACTATTTGGTTCATGGGGATGGGGTGATGGCGCATGGATGAAAGATTTAGAAGAAAGGATTGAATCTTATGGTGCAAAACTTATAGCAGAAGGTTTAATAGTTAAAGAATTACCAGAAGGTGAAGATGAAGTTAGATGTATTAAGTTTGGAAAATTAATAGCAAAATAAATTAAATACATATTATAAAAGGCAGGTCTACAGTTAATGCAGATCTGCCTTTTATTTAAACAAATATTAAATTCTAATTTTTTTATCATAATATTAGCTTTTAATAGCTTTATTTTCTTTTAAAATTATTTGATATCAATTTATATAAATTAATTGATATTAGATATCAGTTATTTTATATATTTTATTTTGAATCACATAAAGCCTAAATAGGATTAACTATAATAAGGTCATAAGATTGATTCAGGAGCAAATGAATTTGTTCAGTTTAGGAGGAATAGTAATGAAAAGACAAGTTGAATTAAAGAATAATATTTATTCAGTAGGAGTTATAGATGATAGAAAGGTACCATTTCATAGATTAATATTAGAAGATGGAACTACATATAATAGCTACTTATTAAAGACAGAGAAACCAACAGTAATAGATACAGTGGATTTAATATACACAAAAGAATATATAGAAAATTTAAAATCATTTATTGATTTAAAAGATATACAATATATAGTAATAAATCATACAGAGCCAGATCACTCAGGTGCTTTAGGAGGACTTGCGAGACAAGCTACTAATGCAACTATAGTTTGCAGTGAAGAAGCTGTTTACCACTTAAAAGAATTATATAAATTACATGATAGAAACTTTTTAGTCGTAGGGGATGGAGAAACTCTTGATATTGGAGGAAAAACATTACTATTTAGAATGACTCCATATCTTCATACAGAAGAGACAATGATTACGTATTGCATTGACGATAAAATATTATTTCCTTGTGATATATTTAGTACACATTTAATAGCTAAAGAGTATTTACTAAGCAAAACAGATTTAGACATAACAGAAGCTTTTACTGTATACTATGATCTTATAATGTCACCACATAAGAAATATGTAAGACCAATGATAGCTATAGTAAAGAATTTAGATATTGATATGATAGCACCATCTCATGGATATATAATAGACGAAAATGTTGAAAAGTATATTTCAATATATGATGAAAGAAGTAGGGCGACTAAAAAAGGTAAGAAGACTACAATAGTTTATACAACAATGAGAAATTCTACAAAAGTAATTGCAGAAAAATTCAAAGAAGAATTTAAAACAGAAGATATTGAAGTAGCTATATTTAATGCTGACAAGAGTAATGAAGAAGAAATATTAGAATCTATTAAAGAGTCAGATGCAATATTATTTGGTACATCAACAAGATATGGTGATTTAATAGGTTCAATTGAAAATATATTAAAGAAACTACCTGAAATGGACTTAGAAGGTAAGGCAGCTTGTGCATTTGGATCATTTGGATGGAGTGGAGAGCCTATTGAAATCATTCAAGACTATTTAAACAATACTAATGCCAATGTTTTAAGTACATCTTCAATAATAAAATCAACAGGTATGATTGATGTTAATTTCCCAATAAGAATTAGATTTTCACTTAATGAAGAATCAAAGAAAGATGTAATAAAAGCAGCAGATTATATAAGCTCAATATTATAAAATTTTAAGGGACTGTCTTAAAACAGTCCCTTTGTGATATTTAAGTTATAAAATTCTATCTAAAAGAAGCTTGAAATCAAATCCTTATTAATAAAAACAGTTATATTATTTTTAAGCTTTAATGCAATTACAGAGTCCAAATTTAATACAATATTTCCTGTAATTACGCCTAAATCACGAACTATAATAGAGACAGTTGAACCTCTATAGTATTCGTTTAATATAGATGCGATTTCATTAGACTTAATTTTATCACTCTCAATATAGTTGTTTTTAATATAATTATGTTTAGAGTTTGATTTAGTTGTGGAATTAGAATTTAATGTAGTTTTATCAGAAGTATTTTTAAAGTTGTTAGTTGTAGGATTCTCATGAGTTTTTTTAAAGCTATCAATTATAGGATTATTAGAAACTTCTTTAGAGTGTTTATCTAATGTAGGTACAAATTTATTAGAATTAATTTTATCATATTTATTTTTACTATAGTTATTTTGAATTTTATTATTTACAGAGTTTGACTTAATTACAGAGTCAGAGTTTAATATAGATTTTTTATAAGTATTTTTAAAGTTATTAATTTTAGGTTTAATAGAAGGTTTTTCAGTATGTTCATCTAATATAGACATATATTTATCAGTATTAAATTTATAATTTTTATTATAATAATTTTTAGGTTTATTATTCATAGGATTTGATCTAATTATAGAATTATAATTAGATACAACCGGTTTAGAAATATTTTTTGAATTATTAGTTTTAGTATGGATATCATTATTTTTATTAATTGATCTTATGCTTTTACTTGGGGTTTGGTTAATAAATATTTTTTTATTTTGTTTAGGGGTTCTTTTTTTATTTTGGTCATTAGCATTAACTTTATTAGAATTGCAGTAGGTTGTATTAAAGTTATTCTTTTTCTTTAGGGATGAAGAAGAAATATTTCTGTTTCTAGTATTTAAAAGTAATATAATTAATAAAAAGAAAGAAGTATTAGTTCTATTAAAGAAGTTATAGCTTAATTTATTATTTAATATTAATAGTAACAATACTATAATATCCATATTTTCACCTTATTTCATTTAAATTTATTATAATTTTTTATGAAGTTAGGAAATATTTAATTATAGGAAGAATTTGAAAATAACTTTTAATTACATTCTTTAGATCAATATATTCTTTAATATTTAAAATATCAAAATTTAAGTCAGCTTATTTACAAATCTTCCTTATCATAAAACATTTTTAGTAAATATTAATTAGTAAGTTGATAAATGAAAATTTTACAAATATTAACAATTACTAAGGATTTATATAATAATATATATAACTTATCAAAGGTTTGTTACTTTTTGAATAGACTTTATATAGATATATATATTACTAAATATAGTGCACTGCATATTAACATAAGTAGTGCAAAAGGTATTGAGAATGATATATAATTTTTTAGATTATAAACTTCTTTTATTTTAACTTCTTCTTCATTGGATATATTATAATGATGCAAATATCTATCTACTTCACTTAGCATTATCGGGCCACCTGTGGCAGACCAAGGTAACATACTGCTTCCTGCTAATATACCTAAAGCTAATGCTGCAAATATAAAATTGCTACCTACTACAGGAAGTAGTTGCACGCATATAGGCAGAATAGTTGCAGTAGCAGGACCAGCAGAAAGGAATGTAGATATAATAAATGCAGAGAATAAAATACATAAAAGAATTAAAATTTTGCTATCACCTGTAAAAGACAGAATATAGGTTACTACAATCTTTAGTATACCAAAGTGCTCTAGAATACCTGATATCATAAATAGTGAAGAAATAAATATAATAGAGTCATTAACAGAAAGTGAATTTAATATTTCTTCAGGATTTGTTGCTACAAAAATTATAGTAAGTCCCATGAAAAATATACAAATATAAGAAATTGAGATATTGAAAAAAGGTGCAATACAAATACCAGTAATAAGTCCAGCAAATAATATTAAAGGTAGATAAACATTCTTAAATCGAGAGTCTTTCATCTGAATCTTTATATGAGGTGCTGGCTCATAAGGTGGGGGTGGAGGTGGAATAGCAATTCCAATTTTAGCATGAGGAGGTCTAGGAAATTGCTTTGGTTTATGGTAATGCAAAAAGCCTCTTGAATTAGAATCACAGCAAACTTCTGAATTTTTATTAGAAAATTTAGTCCATATAATGGTATATATTATAAGGAGCACAACATAAATAGCACAAGGCACAAATACTTTAGTTAAAAAGTCAATAATAGTAAAGTCTGTATATAGTGTAATAATTACTGCTGGAGTATCAGCCCAAGGAAGAGGACATCCTCCAATATTAGAAGCAATAAGCCCTGATACTAAAACAGGTATGACTGGGAGGTCGAGTTTTCGTATAAGGGTTAAAGAAATAAAAGTAAATAAAAGTACTACACTTAAATTATTCATAAATAGCGATGTTGCATACATAACCAAAGGTAGAACAATCATAATAAATAATTTTTTACCTTTTGATAATTCACTGAGTTTATCTCCTATAAATTTTAGGAATCCATTATTTTCAAATATTTTAGAAAATAATGCAAGAGTAAGGATTAATACTACTATCTCAAATGGAAATGATTTAAAAGCATCTGCAAAAGAATATCCCTCAAATATAGTTGTATATAAAAGTAAAGCTCCTATACCTAAGGTAGCTATCGCAGTACGATATTTAACTGAGAATATCATAGCTATATATATAGCTATAACTATTATTAATATAACAGCCATAAAGTGACTACCTCCAATCTTTTGTTTAGTACATATATAGATATTTAAAATATATGTAGAGTTCTAGAGGGATTCTTTGTGAATATAATAAAAAAGTAAGTACTATATGAGGTAATAAAGGATTGATATATAATAAGATATGTTAATTAGATAGGCAGAATAATACCTATAAAAATAATAATTGTTAAAGGACTGTGGTGATTATTAACAGCCCTCTAACACATTAAAAATATAATATTTAAAAGAAAAATATATAATATTATAATGAATATTTTTTTATCAATTAAAGTAACTTTTATTGAAGTAATTGCATCATGAATATTGTTGATTCACCTATCATAGCAAGAAATTTTGCTATAATTAATAACAATTACGTTCTTTATAATTGTTATTATATTTCTCTTTATGCTAGTGCTCTTTTCCTTTTTTGTCATGGTCTTTATCCTCGTGATCTTTTCCTTTACCATCTTTGCCATGATCTTTATCTTTGCCGTCTTTACTATCTTTGTCATGATCTTTGCCGTCTTTATCATCTTTAACATGGTCTTTATATTTGCTGTCTTTATCGTGGTCTTTGTCTTTGCTGTCTTTACCATCTTTATCGTGGTCTTTGTCTTTGCTGTCTTTACCATCTTTGCCATGATCTTTATCTTTACCGTCTTTACCATCTTTATCATTATCTTTACCTTTACCGTCTTTACCATGTCCAGGTTTAGGTCCAGGTTTAAGATCTTTAAGAGGAGCAAAACCTTCTTTTAATGAAGATAATTCATTAAAAGAATCGTCTTTTGTTAATTCTTTTAATGGAGTTATAATATCTTTTATAGAAGAAAGATCCTGAAAACCACTATTAGAATCATTAAATAATTCTTTTAGAGGATCTCCAATATTTTTTAAATCATCGAAATCATGTGGCATTTTATTTATAGCCCTCCTAATATTATGAAAATAATTTATTTTTATAAATTTAAGTACATACAAATTTATAGAAACTCATATATACATAAATTTATCAATGGGCTGATAGGTTAAATAACAGCCCAATGATTATTAAATACAGTATACTATTTAATAGAAGAAAGCGATAAGATTTGGTGCTATAGTAACTAATCTTCCATCTTTTAATCTAAGAGTTACTGCATTAGCTTGTCCTCTTATAACTTCACCAGTAATTGTCATTGGTAATCCAGTTAGAGCTATTGTAATATTTGCTCCTTGGTAATTATTTGTAATCAATTCAGCCATTTTTGTTCCACCTTTTCATCGTATTATTTAATTTAATAAATTTTAATGTTTTTTAGCTTTACATATCTCATTAGCGTTTCTAATCTTGTGTTTAAATACATAATATATTATATAAATTTGAATAGAATTTAGTTACAAATTGAGTCAAATTTTTACAAACATGTATAACTATTTATAGGCTTAAAATAATTAAAAAACCTCTAAGGATACAAATAATCCTTAGAGGTTTCATTTAATAATATAGATTGTTAGATAGAATTATAAGGAAGGTTGAGATTGTATTTCTATGTTCTTAAATATCCTTCTTGAGAATGCAACAATACCAATAAGTAGAGCAACTGTTACAAAAATTATTATATAAATATGGCTTGATACTTTATCAAATAATGCACCATACATAGATTGACCTATAGGTTGAGCACACATGCTAAGAGTTGTAACAAAAGACATAACCTTACCAATCATATCATTTGGAGTTACTTGTTGTACTAAAGTTATAGCTGTAATTGAAAACACTGTGGCACAAGCCATAACTAAGAATGCAGAAATGATTATTACAAAATATGAAGTCATAGCAGGTAGATTAAGCATTAATACAATTCCTATTGGCAGAATAAATATACTTGCAAGGAATAATGGAATATGGAATTTATCATGAGTTAATTTTTTTGAGAATACTCCAACTGATATACCGCCTATTAATGCACCTATTCCTATAGCACTTTGAGCAATACCATATAATTCACTATTTAGATTTAATGTAATATTTATAATATATGGGATACCTATAATTAATGCTGAGGAAAGGGTAAGGTTCATAAATGCAGCTACACCTATAGTTTTGGCTATGAAAGGTTTTTCTTTTGTTATAAATAAAATACTTTCTGAAAAGTCATTTTTTACAGACGTAAAAATATTTGTAGTAATTTCTTTCTTTTTAAAAGGCATATTTATAAATAATTCCATAATAGCAGAAAGCAAGAATGCAATAGAAGCTAAAAGTATAATTGGTGTAATTCCAAAAAGTCCATATAAAAATCCACCAAGAATAGGTCCAATTAACATAGATACTGCATTAACCATATTTACTAATGAATTAGCCTTTAATAAATTATCAGAAGAAGTTATTGTAGGAATACTCGCTTGTACTGCTGGTTGATAAAATGATCTAATTATAGATAATAATATAAGTGTTGCAGCAGCTGAAAATATTGGGGTGTTTTTAATAAATGCAATTGATAATAAAACAATAATAAAAGTAATAAAATCTAAGATGACCATGATATTACGACGATTAACTCTATCTGCAATTATTCCACCTATTGGTGATAATAGGATAGTAGGAATAATTGAAATAGCCATAACTACTCCAAAGATAGTTCCAGATCCAGTCCTATCTAAAAGATATAGAGGAATTGCAAAGCTTAAAGTTGCATTTCCAAGTAATGAAATGATTTGACCTATAATAATTAGTGTAAAATTTCTGTGAAATAATTTGTTTTCGACCATATAAAAATCCTCCTAAAATATAAAAAATATTATTTACATAATTTATATACCGACGTTTGGTATGTATAAGTTTAAAAAATATGCTGCCCAAAAAAGGACAGGATATTTTGGTTATATTAAGATATAGAAACAAGTTCCCTATACTTATCTATCATATTAATCATATCTTCATCAAATATAGGAAGACCTAAATTATCAGTAAGCTCTTTTAAAAATAAAAACTTTTGTTTTAATTCTTCTGATGTATTAGAGAAAATCATTGGATTTAACCATATATTTGATAATAATATCAACATTTCTGATAATTCTTTTGGACGCTCTGCGTTAATTGATCCATCTTCAATACCTTCTTCTATTAAATCCTTAAGCAGTGGAGCAACATCTTCTATACTTGTTATAACTTGCTCTGCAAGGAATTTTGGATTTTTTAAAAGTGTTGGTGCTGCTGTAATTAGTTTTTCTTGATTAGGATTTTGGATTGATAAGTAATATATACGACGGATCTTTTCAAGTCCAGTTAACCCTTTTTCAGATTTTATCCTAAGTATTTCGTTATTTGTACTCTCAAAAAGTCGTTCTGATACAGCATCAATTATATCTTCTTTTGATTTAAAGTGATGGTATATAGCACCTTTACTTAAATCACCAAGCTCATTGATTATATCTTGAATAGTAGTTTGTTCATAACCTTTTTCTAAAAAAAGTTTTAATGATGCATCAAGAATCCTATTAACAGTAACTTCTGGGTGTTTATTTCTTGCCACATTATCACTCCTTTGTTTTCATACATACTGTCGGTATGTACATATGGTATCATTATCCAAATACTGTGTCAATAAAAAATTGAAATTTATGTAATTAACTCGAATTAATATTAATTTGAGTTATATTTACTTAAAGCGATAGTGTAATAATATATATATATAAATTTAATGATATCTAAAATAAATATAGTGTTATTTTTATTTTAGGATAATAAATTAATTAAATACAAATAATTTATGGAAAAATAAGGAAAGTGTGATAATATAGAGTCATAAGGAAAATAGGATTATAAGGGGGGATTAATATCAAAGGAATAGAAGAGTTAAAAATAAAAGAAAATGATATAAAATTAAAAGGTATAAAGTTAGAGAAAGTATTAGACGAGGACTTAGAAAAAATAAGAGATATGATGGTCAAAATTTTAAAAAATGAAACTTTAAGATGGTTTAAAGATGGGAACAAACCTTTTATTCAAGGATATAATTCTATAGATATGCAAAGATATCATACTTGGGATAATAAATACTATAAGATAATATATAATGAAAATTTAATAGGAGTAACTCTTATATCTTATACAGGAAAAGAACATGCAAGAATTGATAGATTATATATTATTCCAGAATATCAGGGGAGAGGTATAGGTAAGAAAGTAATTAACCTTATAGAAGATATTTTCCATAATGTGAAGATATGGACTTTAGATACAATAAAAGAAAGTACAAGAAATCATAAATTCTATGAAAAGATGGGATATAAGCTAATTGGGGAGGATGATGAAGAGAGACATTATATTAAAATATTGAATAAGAATATACCTGATTCATCTAAATATATACGTTATAAAGATATAAGCCATTCTAATTTTAGGGAATGTAATATAGAATCTTCTGATTTATATGAGTCTAATATGAGTAATTCAAGATTTTCAAATACTAATTTATTTGGGAATATATATTCAAATTCATATCTTGGGAACAACCGTTTTACAAATGTAAATATGAATGGTTCAATATTTGTTGATTCTAGAATGAATGAAGTTGAGATATGCCATGTTTCATTATTGAGAGCTCATATACATGATATTAACTTAGAGGTAAAAGAAGAAGATACTAATATAATTATAGAGCGATGTAAATTAACTAACAGCAAAATAGTCGACTCTGATTTAAGAGATTTAAAGATAGAGAACTGTAATATAGATGGAATGACTATAGATGGTATAAAGGTATTAGAACTTATAGATTGCTATAATAAAAATTATATTAAGAATAAATAGATTTAAAAATTAAAATTAAATACTATTATAATGAATATGAAATTATTATGAATTATTTTATTGGGATATATACTTTAAATTATGAAAATGATATAAAATTGTGTAAATAAGCAGGTATACTATAAAACTAATCTTATTTTAGTTTTATAGTATACCTGCTTTTATAATTATTACGATAAATACTATAGATATTTAGCATAATATAATATTTTTGCTATGAAACTTTCTTAATGCCTTTATATATAGAAGTGAATGAACCAAAAAGTATACCAACGATAGGAAACACTATCCATGAAATATGCCAAGCTTTAAATACAAAGCCTATAAATAAATATACCACAACTGTTATTGGCCAAACAACTGAAGCTACAGAACCAATAACTTTATTAGCTTCACGATTTTTAGGGCTGTATTCATCTAGTTGTAAAAGCAACTTGTAACTTTCATGCATTACACTTAAATTAATAAATATAATTACTGCTAATGAGACTATGAATAATAAAAGAGAAACTCCATATACAGTAGCACTTTCACTAATTATATTACCTATAAAAATACAAAGTGGAGATACAACACAAAGACAAACGCCTAATATAATTCCTTTAGTGAATTTTGGTCTAAATAGATCATAATCTTGATTAAGTGAAAAATTAACATTACTAGAAAGAGAGAATTCACCTTTTTCTATAAAGTTGTATTTTTCTAGTTTAAGTCCTGAATATACAAATAAAGCAATAGCAGGAATAACTAATATAAATAATGGTATTAAAGGTATAGTGCTAGTTGCATTGTCAGAAAAGCCTTGTAAAATTATTTTATTATCTATAAGTTGATAAAGTAATATTAAAAGGGAAACTCCTGTTATGCAAAGAAATACACCGATACTTATAAATAAAGCTGTTTGTTTCCTAACCTTTAGGTAATTATAGGCTTCTTTTTCTCCAATAGTTGGAAAGTTAGTATCAGTAGATGGAGAGATGTCTTTTATATTAATAGAAGTAGTATTATTAATATTTATATCTAATTCATTTAATAATTCATCGATATTACCAAACTCAGAGATAACAACACCAATGGCTTCATTTTCTGTTTTGCCTTCTTTTTTTAATTCTTCATATTTATCTTCCATATTTGATAAAAGATCATATTTTAATGTTTCTATTTCTTTTGTTTTAGGTAGTCTAGAGAACATATTATCTAAATAATTTTTTATGGTTTCCATTCTAATCAATCTCCTTTATAAATTTATTAATAACATCCTTAGTAACTATCCATTCATTACATTTTTCCTTGTAGTACTCGACACCAAGTGGAGTTATTTTATAGTATTTACGGCGCTTTCCAAAAGTCTCATCTCCATAAAATGATATTATATAGCCATTTTTCTCAAGCCTAGTAAATGCAGAGTATAGGGTAGTTTCTTTTATTACATATTTATCATCCGTAATAGATTTTATATTCTTTGATATTTCATAACCATATGAATCTCCGTCAAGAAGAATGCTTAAAATTATTGTGTCATTATAACCACGAATAATATCACTGCTAATCAATATAAACTCTCCTTTCAATTACTTTATCTGTCGTAGTAATTATATGATATCATAATTACTACGACAGATAAAGTAGTTTTTTTAATATAGTATGAAATAAATATTTAATATTGACACAGGATAAAAAAGGGAATAGTATATAAGTATAAATTTAATAGATCTTCAGGGCAGGGTGTGAGTCCCTACCGGCGGTAAAGCCCGCGAGCTATTTTTAGCATGATTCGGTGAAATTCCGAGGCCGACAGTATAGTCTGGATGAAAGAAGATAAGTGTAATAATTAGTAATATATTATAAATATAATTACGTTTATTTAGTATATTTAGCTCTGAAATATTATGTATTTCAGAGTTTTTTTATTTTATTAAGAAAGTATTTAACTTATGATTTTTTATTAAATCAGTTTAAGAATTCTATAAAATATTTTCTAAATAGGTGAATTGTGTTTATATTAGATTACTATATGAAAATGTATATTTTAGCTATATAAATATTTAGATTTAAAGATTGAATAAATACTTATATAGAAAATTTGTGCATAAAAGCCCTGAGTTTTTAAACTCAGGGCTTTTATTTTTCTAATAATACTGAAGGTTTGTTAAAAACAAATTATTAGAAAGTGAGTTGATTTAGATGGATGAAGACTATATGGGACTAGCTTTAGATTTAGCTAAAAAAGGCAAAGGAAAAGTTAATCCCAATCCATTAGTTGGAGCAGTTATTGTAAAAGACGGGAAGGTTATAGGAAAGGGATATCATGAAAGATATGGCAAAGAGCATGCTGAAATAAATGCTTTTAATAGCCTAAAAGAAGATCCAAAAGGCGCAACTATGTATATAACATTAGAGCCTTGTTCTCATTATGGCAAAACACCACCCTGTGTAGACAAAATAATTGAAAAGAATATAAGAAGAGTTGTAATTGGATCAGTTGATGATAATCCTTTAGTATCTGGAAAAGGAATTGAAAAACTTAAAGATGCTGGAATAGAAGTAACTGTAGGAATATTAGAGGATGAATGTAAAAGGCTTAATGAAGTTTTTATTAAGTACATAAGTGAGAAAAAGCCTTTTGTAGTTTTAAAATCAGCTATGTCTCTAGATGGAAAGATATCCACATATTCAGGAGAATCAAAGTGGATTACAGGGGAAAACTCAAGAAAAGAAGTGCATAAGTTAAGAAATGAATTAACAGGAATATTAGTAGGAGTTGATACTGTTATAAAAGACAATCCTAAATTAACTTGTAGACTTGAAAATGGAAGAAATCCAATAAGAATTATTGTAGATAGCACTTTAAGGATTCCTATGAGTTCAGAAGTTATAAGAGATGGTAAAGTTAGAACTATTATTGCAACAACAGAATTTGCAGATAAAGATAAGATTTTAGAACTAGAAAAGAAAGAGATTGAAGTGATAATTGCTAAGTCAAAAAATAATAGAGTAGATCTAAAAGACCTTATGATGAAGTTATATGAATTGAATATAGATAGTATTCTTTTAGAAGGTGGAGCTACATTAAACTTTTCAGCCCTTAAAGAAAATATTGTAGATAAAATACAGATTTATATAGCACCGAAGATAATTGGAGGAGAAAAATCTAAAACACCTGTTGGTGGACAAGGTATAGAAGAGTTAAAAAAAGCTTTTAAAATAAAAGACATAACATCAAGAGTAGTAGGAGAAGACATATTGCTTGAAGGCTATATAGATAAGGAGTGAAGTGTTTGTTTACAGGAATAATTGAAGAAATAGGAGAAATCCAAAGCATAAAAAAAGGAGATAAATCTTCAAGACTTTTAATTAAAGCTAATAAGGTTTTAAAAGATACAAAGATAGGGGATAG
Organism: Clostridium sardiniense; assembly: GCF_019753795.1. Classification (NCBI taxonomy): domain Bacteria; kingdom Bacillati; phylum Bacillota; class Clostridia; order Eubacteriales; family Clostridiaceae; genus Clostridium; species Clostridium sardiniense. The sequence goes on from NZ_JAIKTU010000007.1 coordinate 216,909, forward strand.
CATATCCACTAATGGAGTTTGCCTGACTGTAACAAGTATAAGTTCTAATAGCTTCGAGGCAGATGTTATGGCAGAGACATTAAGAAAAAGTAATTTAGGAGATTTAAAGAAATTAAACAAAGTAAATTTAGAGAGAGCTTTGTCTATTAAAAGTAGGCTTGGTGGACATATAGTAAGTGGCCATATAGATGGAGTAGGAAAAATTGTAGACTTTACTAAAGAGGACAATGCAGTATGGATAACAATAAAGGCTCCAACTGAAATATTAAAATATGTTGTATTAAAAGGATCTATTGCAATAGATGGTGTAAGTCTTACAGTAGCGTATGTTGATGATGAAATATTTAAAGTATCAATAATTCCACATACAGGTGAAGAGACAATACTACTCAATAAAAAGACTGGAGAAACAGTAAATCTTGAGTGTGATGTAATAGGAAAGTATGTAGAAAAACTTTTAAAGTTAGATGATAAAAAGACAGAAGTAAAAGAAAATACCATAACAGAAGATTTTCTTAAAAATAATGGTTTTTTATAAATGATAATTTTTAAAAATAAAGGGAGGATTAATTATGTTTAAATTTAACAGTATTGAAGAGGCAATAGAGGATATTAAAGAAGGAAAAATAGTTATAGTAATTGATGACCCCGATAGAGAAAATGAGGGAGATTTATTAATGGCAGCAGAGAAGGTTACTCCTGAAGCTATAAACTTTATGGCAAAGCATGGAAGAGGACTTATATGTATGCCAATAGAAGAAAAAAGAATTAAAGAATTAAATATAGGGCCAATGGTACATAACAATACAGACAATCATGAAACTGCTTTTACAGTATCAATTGACCATATAGATACTGAGACTGGAATTTCAGCTTTTGAAAGAGCATTAACAATACAAAAGATATTTGAAGAAGGTAGTAAAGAAACTGATTTTAGAAGACCTGGCCATGTATTTCCTTTAGTAGCTAAAGATAATGGCGTTTTAGTTAGAAAAGGGCATACTGAGGCAGCTGTGGATTTAGCTAAACTTGCAGGACTTAAACCAGCAGGAGTAATATGCGAAATAATGAGTGATGATGGAAGGATGGCAAGAACAAAGGAATTAGTAGAATTTGCAAAAATACATAGCTTAAAAATTATTACTATAGCAGACTTAATTGAATATAGAAAGATACAAGAAAAATTAGTGGAAAGAGTAACTGAAGTTAAAATGCCAACAAGATTTGGGGATTTTACAATGTACGGATTTATAAATAAGATAAATGGGGAACATCATGTAGCTTTAGTTAAAGGTGATATATCAAAAGTAGATTCAGTATTAACAAGAGTTCATTCAGAGTGTTTAACAGGAGATGCACTTGGATCTAAAAGATGTGATTGTGGAGAACAGTATAATGCAGCAATGAATAGAATCGCAGAAGAAGGTACTGGAATATTACTTTATATGAGACAAGAAGGAAGAGGTATAGGGCTTATAAATAAATTAAAAGCATATGCGCTTCAAGATGAAGGACTTGATACAGTAGAGGCAAATATTAAATTAGGCTTTAAAGCAGATATGAGAAGCTATGATGTGGCGGCTGCTATACTAAAAGATTTAGGAGCTACAAAGGTTAAGCTTATGACTAATAATCCAAGGAAAATAGATGGATTAGGAAGTTATGGAGTGGAGATAACTGAGAGAGTTCCTATTCAAATGAATCATAATGAGAAGAATGAATTTTACTTAAAAACTAAGCAAATAAAATTAAATCATATGTTAAATTATTAAATTGCAGGAGAAAATAAAAATGAGAGTGGAGGAAAGAAAAATGAGAATAATAGAAGGAAATTTAGTAGCAGAAGGTATTAAGGTTGGAATTGTAGTAGGTAGATTTAATGAGTTTATAGTATCAAAATTATTAGGTGGTGCATTAGATGGGCTAAAAAGACACGGGGTATTAGAAGAAAATATAGATGTTGCATGGGTTCCAGGGGCTTTTGAGATTCCGCTAGTTGCTAAGAAGATGGCAAAGAATGAAAAATATGATGCAGTAATATGCTTAGGTTCAGTAATAAAGGGCGCAACACCACATTTTGATTATGTGTGTGCAGAGGCATCTAAAGGTGTTGCAAGTGTATCACTATCTACAGAAAAACCTGTAATTTTTGGAGTGTTAACAACAGATACAATTGAACAAGCTATAGAGAGAGCAGGTACAAAGGCAGGAAATAAAGGATATGATTCAGCTGTTGCAGCTATTGAAATGATAAATTTACTAAATAATATATAAGAGTATATACGCTCTAAATATATTGAAGGTGATACATATATTTAGATAAAAATAAATAATATAAAAAATTAATTATATAAATTAAAAAGTAGTAGATAGATTTATTTTTAAGCAAATCTATCTACTAGTCTTTTTTAGATATATCTACAGTCTAAGCTTACTTTATCTAGTATTTAATCTTAATTGAGTTAAATTTAAGCTTTATTAGATTTTAAATATAAATCTTGATTAAAGTAAAAGACATAAATGTAGTAAATGAAAATAGAGTATATTACTTTCTCTTTTTTAGTATTAAAATTGTACCAGCAGCTGTCATTAATCCTCCTAATATAAGTCCACCAGTTGAGATTTGTCCACCTGTGTCTGGAAGATTGTTAGAAGCATTGGAATTACTGCCGCTACTTAAGTTGTTTCCATTGTTAGGATTACTGTTATTAGGGTTATTCACGTTAGTAGAATTATTATTACCATTGCCTTGATTATTATTATCACCAGGCTTATTAGTATCATTTTGTTCAAGCTCTTTTAATTTCTTTTCAGCTTCTTCTATTAACTTAGCTAAATCGTTAGAAGCTTTATCAACTTCAAGCTTTGTTACTTCATCATTTTTGCAAAGATCTTCAGCAGAAGAAATAGACTTTTCTATATTCCTTATTAAAGTATTTGTTTTAGGATACTTCTTTAATCTATCAATTAGTTCTTTAGCCTTAGTAATCTGAGATTTTAAAGAATCCTTACTAACAATTAGAGCTTGTCTAAATTTTTCTTGTGCCTTTAATAATTCATGTGTAGCATTATCTATTACATCTTGAGTAGCATTCTCATCATTAAATATTCCAGTTGCTACATTCACTGCTTCTGTATATTTTTTAATTGAGGAAGGAGTATAGATACCTTCAGCATTTTTTAATTCTTTATTAGCTTCATTTATTAAAGTTTGTAATGCACTTTTATTAATTTCAGGTGGATTTACCTCACTTTTAAGTTCTTCTAATTTTTCTTCGCCAGCCTTTATTACTTCATTTAATTTATTTAATACTTCTTGAATTTCAGCTTCTGTTGCATCATCATTAATATAAACTTTTTCTGATTCTTTAAGAGAAGTTTTAATTAGGCTAACTAACTCAGAAGTTCCATCATATTTCTCAAGTTCATTAATTATTTCTTTAGATTTTTCAATAGATATGCCTAAGGAATCCTTATTTATAATTAATGATTTTTGAAATTCTTTCTGAGCTTCTAAAAGGGAACTTAAAGCATCATCTATTTGTTTTTGTGTTACATTTTCATTATTTAAAATATCAGTTGCTATGTCTATAGCTTCTTTATATGATTTAATTGAAGATGGAGTATAAACTCCTTCAGCAACTTCTAATTCTTTATTAGCTTCATTTATTAGAGCTTTTAAATCTTCTTTATTAATAAGATTTATAGATTTTATAATTTTAGCATCAGCCCAGTCTGCATGATCAGAGCCTATGCCATTTCCACCATCACCAGCAACTAATTTTAGTTCTTTTTTACCTTTAATATCAAGTTTAATATGCCTTTGTGGAGTTCTTAGGGTCATTAATCCTGAATCAAATACTTCTTCACCATCTAGATAGACTTTAAAATCTACTGATGCATTTGCAACCATTTCTTGATCGGCACCAACATAGGCTTCAAATGAATCATAGTATTTATAATCAGATAAATCATAAATTATAGTAGAGACTGCATGAACGCCAAGTCCTTTATCATAAGTTGTATTAGAACCATCTTCACTCTTTAATGTTAATTTATTGCCATCAATACTTACGTCTTTACCAATAGTTCCCCAGCCATTTGTTGCAGAGGTCCAGTTAAGATCACTTAAGTATAATAATTTTTGTTCTGATACTAAATCAGAAGCTTCACCTTCACCGAGAGAATTTACAGCTTTTATATAATAAACATAATTGAAAGAGTCATTTGTAAGCGCACTTTCATCTATAAATGATGTTTCAGTAACATTTTCAGCTATTTTTACAAAATCATTACCATCAGATTTTCTATATATATTATAAGATTCAGCGAATTTAGTATTATTCCAAGTCAGCTTTATAGAGGAATCATCAGCTCTTAAAACTTTTAATCCAGTTACTTTTTCTACTGGTTGATTTGATATATTTTCAATAGTATAAGTCATACCTTTCTCAGTTTTAAATGTGATTCTTCCTTCTGTAGTTACAGTAGTATCTACAGTATTTCCATTTGAATCTTTAGCTACTGCATCCTTAATTCCAGGATAATCTACAGTACAATCATTTCCAGAACCAGATAGTATAGTAGCAGATTTTAAATTGCTATTTTTCCAAGTTGCAGAAACTTCAAAATTACCTCTAGCTTTTAATCCAGAGAATGAGCCATCAGACCAAGCTGTTGGAAGTGCTGGTATTAAGCTTATATAATCCATATGACTTTGGATTAGCATTTCTGCTATACCAGAAGTTGCACCAAAGTTACCATCTATTTGGAATGGTGGGTGAGTATCAAATAAGTTATCTAAAGTACCGTTTTTTAACAGATTACCAAGTAACATATGAGCTTTTTCACCATTTAATAGTCTAGCCCAAAGGTTAATTTTATTAGCCATTGACCAACCAGTTCCGCCATCTCCTCTTTCTTTCATTGTAACTTTAGCAGCTTCAAATAGATCAGGAGTATCTTTATTTATTTCTTTGCCAGGATACAATCCTACAAGGTGAGAAATGTGTCTGTGTTGCTGCTCTCCAGCTACTATATCATCTTTCCACTCTTGTATCTGTCCACGGCTACCAATTTGAGTAGGTAATAATCTATCTCTTTTTTTTATTAATTCTTGTTTAAATGTTTCGTCAGATTTTAAATCTAAAGTATCAATAGCTTTAATTGTATCATTAAATAATTGTCTTATTAATTGTTGATCAAAAGTTGTTGCAATAGTTCTTGGACCATGTTCTGGTGAATAACTTGGAGATGAAACTAAATAAGTTTTTCCATCAGAATGAGTATACTCAACTAAGAATTTGCTCCAGAATTTAGCTGCTTCTTTCATAATAGGATATATAGTACTTTTTAAATAATCTTTATTATCGGTAAATTGATAGTTTTCCCAAAGGTTTTGTGAGATCCAAGCATTGGAAGTAGGAGCCCAACCCCAGTCAAAACTCCAACCCATTGCAGTAAATCCAAATGGGTTATTCATTGTATTAACTGTCCATCCAGGTTCTCCTGTTCCATCATCAGAAATTCCACAATGCATTTCTGCTGTAACTCTACCAGGTTCTCTAAGGCTATCAACATATTCAACTAATGGAGTAGCACACTCAGATAGATTTGTTACATCAGCAGGCCAATAATTCATTTGAAGATTTACATTAAAGTGATAATCTGATTGCCATGGAGCAGCATTACTATTATTCCAAACACCTTGTAAGTTAGCTGGAAGTGATCCTTCTCTTGAAGATGATATCAATAAATATCTACCATATTGGAAGAATAAAACCTCTAAACTATTAGAAGGATTTTTTCTATAGTCAGCTAAAAGGTCATTAGTTGGTTTATCAAGTTTTAATTCACCTAAGTTTAAAGTAACTCTATTAAATAATTCTTTATAATCGTTTTCATGAGAAGTTCTAAGTGCAGTATAACCTTTATCTCTAGCATCATTTATTCTTTTAGTAACTGCATTATGAGGATCTTCACCTCTGTAAGTTGGATATTCATTTTTATAATCTGTTCCAGCAGACATTATTAGAGTTACAGAATTAGAGTCACTTACTTGAACTCTATCATCTTTATCTAAGATAGTACCTCCTTCATTAATTACTTTAACTTGAGATTCATATTTCATACCATTACCAACATTACCATCACTACCATAGACAACACCAGGAGTTAATGCTCCTTTTAAAGTAATGGTATTATTAGAAACTGTTACTTGTTCATTAGATTTATTTCCTTCGTGAACGCCTTCATTTCTAACATTTAATGAAATAAAACCAGGTTTATCAGAAGTTAATTTAACAACCATTACATTGTCAGGGTAACTAGTGAAATATTCTCTTGTGTAATTTACATTATTATAAGTATATTTAACTCTTGCAACAGCTTCTTCTATATCTAATTCTCTTCTATAATTTGATATAGATGCATTATTTGGAATATCAAAATCCATAAATATATTACCAAAATTTTGATATGATCCATATCCTTTAACATCTCCACAAACAGCTTGATATAAGGCATTGGATGGAGTTTGGCCATTTGCTAGTTTTTCTCTTATTTGTTTAAGTGCATTATAAGCACCTTCTTTATTACCTCCATTATAGCCTTCTACAGAACCAGGTCCTCCAGACCATAATGTTTTTTCGTTGTATTGAATTTGTTCAGTTTTAACACCACCAAATATCATACCACCCATGTAACCGTTTCCTATAGGAAGAGCTTGTTTTTCCCAATTAGTAGCAGGCTCATCATACCATAACATTAATTTATTACCTGTAACATTAGTATCAGCAGAAATAATATTATCTCTTTTACTTTTATCAGTTGTAGCGGCATAAGATACCATAGTTTGTGTAGTTAAAGATACAGTAAGGACAATTGCTAGCTTTTTTAAAAGATTAGCTTTCATAATATTCCCCCATTTAAAAATTTTTTTTAAAATAAGAAAGGTTTATATAAGTAAGGTTTATAAAGTAGACTTTAAGTTTAGATAAGCTTGGGGAAAAATATTCAATTAATAATATTAATTGAAATTAAAGTAAATGATATAAAAATTCCCTCCAATCTTTAAGATATAAATTATTAATTAAATATTAGGACAATATTATAAATTCTATATATTTACTTATTTTCCTTTAATTTTAAATAGAAAAATATTCTTTTAGATATTTATGAATAAAGATAAAAGATATAGTTAATCTTATTCAGATATAAAGATTGAGCGGCGCTACATACATGTGCATAAAAAATCTTATCATACCATAACTCCTTAAGAGCTATTATAAAAATTATAAATAGATTTCAAAAACTATACAAATATTTTAAAGTGTTTCATGTATATATGAAACACTTCTAAAATGCTTATTGACTTGAAATAGTAAAGGACTGATTTATTTGGTATTAATAGAGAATACTATTATCAAGTTTTTTAGATACTTATGTTTCTAATTTTGTTAATTTAAATTTATATATTATGTAATGATCTATTTCTAAAATCTACAGGAGTTATGTTAGTAAATTTTTTAAACATAGTACTATAATAACTTTGATTTGTATATCCAACCATTAAGGCAATATCTAATATAGATAAATCTGTATTTGAGAGAAGTTCTTTACTCTTTTCAATCCGGAAGTAATTTAAATAATTAGTAAATGTATAATTAGTTTCTTTCTTAAAAATATTACAAAAATAACTTTTATTTATATTAAATTGACTACAAATAAAATCTATTGTTATGGGATTTTGATAGTTTTCCTTTATATAATTTAAAGATCGTCTTACATATGGAGAATATGGTTTTATAGTAGATATTTTAACAGTATCTTTAAATATCAAGTTTAATAATTCATATATATATTTTATACTGGTTAAATTTTTAGTTGATATTGTGCATTTATAAGAATTTTCTTCAAATGTAAATGGGCCTAATAAAAAACATATAGACTTATCATTATGTTTAAAATAAGGCGTTACTACAAACTTTATTTCTTTAGGATAATCTAAAAAAGTAATATTATCAGTATTTTTCAAGGACTTAAAATTTAATCTTTTTAATTCTACTATCATATCAATTTCTTTAAGAATGTCTTCTAATTCGATAGTGTATCCACATTTACAAATAGTATTAAGATTTTCATCTAATACACAGATGGGTAAGTAACAACAGCTAAAAAAAATATTTATTACAGAATTTATAAAAATCATAGAAACTCCTTTCAACAATATTAAAAATAATATTAAAAAAATATTAAAAAACTAACATATAGTTAAAAAAAACTATATACAGTTAAACACTAAGGATAAAGAATATGATAATATAAAAAAACAAAGTGATTATCATTCTCAATAATATTGTTAACTATTATTAGTAATATGTCAAATAATAAAAAAATACTAGGCTTAATTTCCTCTAACTCTTTAGCTATCTCTTCAATTTTTAGGCCTTGATCTCTAAGTTTAACTGCTTTTATTACAAGTAGACCAAGTCCTGATGTTATTGTCTGAGAGTCAACAACT
>NZ_JAIKTU010000072.1:0-248 GCF_019753795.1 Clostridium sardiniense
TTATTGTCTTTATTGTTTTAGCACCTTGACTATCTGTTACTTCATAAACTACTTTGTAAGTGCCTGGCTTGTTTACATTTACTGTGTTTTCTATCACTTTAATCTTATTTGTTATATTTCCGTCTTCCTTATCTGTAGCACTTACCTCAGTCATTGGGTCAAATTTACTTCCAACCTTTATTGTTTTGTTTTCTGCTTTTATTACTGGTGCATTATTTATTTCAACCATTTTTGGATTTACTGTTACT
>NZ_JAIKTU010000008.1:0-221155 GCF_019753795.1 Clostridium sardiniense
GATTTCCCATAGCGTAAGCTAGTAAGACCCCTTGAAGAACACAAGGTTGATAGGTCAGAGGTGTAAGCATAGCAATATGTTCAGCTGACTGATACTAATAGGTCGAGGGCTTGACCAATAAAAAAGACGATCAACAAAAATTCATGTGCAATTTTCAGAGAACAATCTGAAATCTGGTGATGATGGCATAGAGGAAACACTCCTTCCCATTCCGAACAGGAAAGTTAAGCTCTATAGCGCCAATGGTACTGCACGGGAGACTGTGTGGGAGAGTAGGACGTTGCCAGGTCCAATTGGATCTTTAGCTCAGTTGGTTAGAGCAACCGGCTCATAACCGGTAGGTCCGGGGTTCGAGTCCCTGAAGGTCCACCATTTTGGGGGTATAGCTCAGTTGGGAGAGCACCTGCCTTGCACGCAGGGGGTCAAGAGTTCGAATCTCTTTATCTCCACCAAATAGGTGGAAAGCTATGAACTTAGGTTCATAGCTTTTTTTGTTTATATAAAATTGATAAGATATAATCTAAATGATATTATAAAGTAAGAAATAAAATATTTTTAATGAATTTAAAGTTTTGAGGAATTAAAAATGATATATAGAGTTAAACAATTTTTTTGGCATGTAACTTCTAGATGGCAAAGTATAGACAATAAGCTAATAAAAAAATATTTAAACAAAAAAGAAATAGAAATATTTAATAGATTAAATGTATCCGAACAGCAACATTGTATTAGAGTTTGTAATGATGCATTAGAAAAAGTTAATAAAGAAAATATAGATATTAATAAGAATAAATTAGCAAAGGTGGCTCTTTTACATGATGTAGGAAAGACTATAAAATCATTAAATGTAATGGATAAGTCTATAATGGTAATATTGGATAAGTTCACTAAAGGAAGTCTTAGAAATTATACTAATATTAAAAAAATAGATGTGTATTATAATCATCCTAAAGAAGGTGTTAGAATATTAGAGGACTTATATAGATATGATAATGAGTTCCTAGAAGTAGTAAAGAAGCACCATAAAGAGTCTGAAGAATCAGAAGATAATATATATCTTAAAATAATAAGAGAGTGTGATAACAAAAATTAAGGATGCTAAAATTATTTAAGGAGGATATATAAGAGAAAAATGGATTCAAAGAAAAGAAGAGAAGATATTTTATTAAAATTAATAGAAAATAATGGTCCTATAAAAGGTACTGATTTTGCCAAAGTATATGGAGTTACTAGACAGATAATAGTTAAGGACATCGCTATATTAAGGGCAAGAGGAAATAAGATTATAGCTACTCCAGATGGGTACATTATAGCTAAAGAAGAAAATAGAGTTAAATCTATAATTGCAGTGTCTCATGATAGTGATAGTATTAGAGAAGAATTGGAGATAGTTATAAAGTATGGCGGAATTATAGAAGATGTAATTGTTGAACATCCTATGTATGGAGAAATAAAAGCTATGCTAATGATAAAAAATTTGAATGATATAAATAACTTTGTAGATAAATATAAGAATAACCATGCTAAGCCGCTATCAGTATTAACAAATGGCGTTCACATACATACCATTTCGGCTGATGATGAGGTTAATATGGATTTGATAAAGAAAGAGTTAAAAGATAAGGGGTTTGTAGTTTCTTAAATGACTACACTTTAAATATGGAGGTATATCAAAAGTATGGATTATGATGTATTGATACTAGGTGGAGGAATAGTTGGATGCGCTGTTGCATATGAGCTTTCAAAGTATAACCTTAATATAGCATTAATTGAAAAAGGATATGATGTTGCAGATGACATTGCTGTAGTAAATACTACTATTGTATATGATGGGTCAGAAACTTCTAATGAAGTTATGGCTGGATTTGAGAATATAGGGAGCGGTCTTATTAGGGAAGCTTGTGAGAAATTTAAAATTCCATATAAGAAAGTAGGCTCTCTTAGAATAGCTACTAATGATGCACAATGTGCTAAGCTTGAGGAAATGTATTTAAATGCAAAAGATAGAGGTATATCTGGAGTTAAATTAGTTAATGATAGTGAAATAAAAGAGATAGAGCCTAATTTAGATATAGAGGTAAAAAAGGCTTTATATTCAAAAAATACAGCTATAATAGCCCCTTATCACTTATCAATAGCATATGCAGAAGTAGCGGCTGATAACGGGGTTAATTTTAGGCTAGAAGAGGAAGTCTTAAATATATCTAAAATAACTACCAAAACAACTAAGGGATTTGATGTAATTACAAGCAAAAATAAATTTAAATGTAAGGTAGTTATAAATACTATTCCAGACGAAATATATGTTTATGATAATAACAGGATAGAAGAAAAATCAGAGGAAATAATTCAAAAGAAAATGAACTACTTTTTAGCTGAGGATAAAATTAAAAATAGTCTTAAAAAGATAGTTGTTAATGTTATTGATGAGCAAACATTTGTTATAAGTTCTCCTATGATTAATGGTGGTACTATGTTTGGTGTTAAGAATACAAATGTATTAGATACTAATAAGGGTGTTTATTTTAGTAAATGTATCGTACCTAGCGTAACTAAGGAAGACATTAGTGAAATGATTAGAGAAGTATATAAAAGAGACGAAATGGTTATTGATAATAGTAAATTCGATGATGGATATATAAGAGTTACTGGTAAGCATTATGGTAAAGTAACTATAGCGCCAGCTATTGCGCAGAGTATACGAAATGATATAGTCTACGGAATGAATTCTACATTAAAGAAAAATTTTGTTGATAAGAGAAGAGAATTTTATAGATTTAAAAATTTAAATAGGGATGAAATAAATGAAATAATAAATCTAGATAGAAGATATGGAAATATTATATGTGCATGTAATAAAGTAAGTGAAGGCGAAATTGTAGATTGTATTAGAAGACCACTTGGTGCTAGAACAGTTGAGGGAGTTAAAAAAAGAACAGGAGCTGGATATGGTAATTGCCATGGATCATATTGTATTAGAAAAATAGTAAATATATTGGCAAGGGAAATGGATAAAAGCCCAACTGATATAGTTAGAAATTCAAAGGATTCTAAAATTGTATCAGGAAGAATAAAGGAATTTGATGAGGTCTAGTTTAGGGAGGAATACTTTTGGGTAAGAAAGATATTTTCACTAGTGTTGTGAGAATTAAAGGAGATATTAAGCATAAGGTTGTACCTGTAAAGAGTAGTGATAAGGTTGATATAGCTTTATGGAAAGAGTTTTCTAAAGTTATAGGGAGAATATATGCAAGTACACCTATTAATACTGGAGATATTATATGTAAAAATATATTAAATACAGGTATAGATATTGTATGTAGTAAAAGAATAGATAATGAGTAACAAATATATTGAGTAAAATATTGACAAAGAAGCTTGGAATGTAATATATTAGAGATAATCGTATAAAATACTTTAAACCGATGATAAGGATAAGTAATTTTAATTAGGCTTTAAGAGAGTCAGTGGTTGGTGTAAACTGATAGTTTTAATTAACATGAATCCACCTTTGAGGGACTGTGAACACAAGCAGTACGGTGTGAATCGTTAAATTTATTAAGAGGATAAGGAAAATTTTCTTATCAATTAGGGTGGCAACGCGGAGTCTATTCGTCCCTGTATTAGGGATAATAGGCTCTTTTTATATGTAAAAAATTAAATGATTAAATAGATTTTAGGAGGAAATAGAAATGTTAGACTTAAAAAGAATAAGAAATAATCCAGAAGAAATTAAGTTAGCTTTAACTAACAGAGGAGAAGATTTTGATGTAACTATTATTGATGAATTAGTTAAATTAGATGAGGAAAGAAGAAATATTTTAAGTGAAGTTGAAGTATTAAAGAGTAAGAGAAATCAAGTTTCAGCGGAAATTCCAAAGCTTAAAAAGGCTGGAGAAGATGTAGCTCCAATAATGGCTGAGATGAAAGAGCTTGGAAATGAAATAAAAGAACATGATACTAAGCTTGCTGAAGTTAATGAGAAAATGGATTATATAATGCTTAGAATTCCAAACATACCAAATCCACAAGTACCAGAAGGGGACTCTGATGCTGATAATGTTGAGATTAAGAGATGGGGGGAAACTAGAGTATTTGAAGGCGAACCAAAGGCTCACTGGGATTTAGGAACAGACCTTGGTATACTTGATGCAGAAAGAGGCGGAAAGGTTGCAGGTTCAAGATTTACATTCTATAAAGGATTAGGAGCTAGACTTGAAAGAGCTGTTCTTAACTACTTTATGGATAAACATTCAGATGATCATGGTTATACTGAAATATTACCTCCTTATATGGTTAATAGAAATAGTATGACTGGAACTGGCCAATTACCTAAATTTGAAGATGATGCATTTAAAGTAGAGAATAATGGATTCTTCTTAATACCAACGGCAGAAGTACCAGTAACTAATATGTATAGAGATGAAGTATTAAATGGAGAGGACCTTCCAATAAAGCATGTTGCTTACTCAGCTTGCTTTAGAGCAGAAGCTGGATCAGCAGGTAGAGATACTAGAGGTCTTATAAGACAACATCAATTCAATAAAGTTGAATTGGTTAAATTCTCAAGACCAGAAGATTCATATGATGAATTAGAAAAGTTAGTTAGAGATGCTGAAGAAGTTCTAGAAGAGCTAGGATTACCATATAGAAAAGTTAGAATATGTAAGGGCGATTTAGGATTTACTGCAGCATTAAAGTTTGACTTAGAAGTTTGGATGCCAAGTTACAATAGATATGTTGAAATTTCAAGTTGTTCAAACTTTGAGGATTTCCAAGCTAGAAGAGCTAATATTAAATTTAGAGACGGAAAGGGTAAGCCTCAATTCGTTCATACATTAAATGGATCAGGATTAGCTGTAGGAAGAACAGTAGCAGCTATACTTGAAAACTACCAAAATGAAGATGGAACTGTTACAGTACCAGACGTTTTAAAGAGATATATGGGTGTGGATGTAATAAAGTAATATAAATTTATATACAGAATAGCAGGAATTTAATAAATCCCTGCTATTTTGTATGAATAATTTTATAAAGATAATGATTCTAAGTATTTAACAACTCCATCATTAACATTTGAGTCAATTATAGAAGTAGATAAGTCTTTTATGTCTTTTGCAGCATTTTTTACTGCATAACATTCATCAGATATCTCAAACATAGGAATATCATTTAAGTTATCACCAAAAGAGACTAATCTATCGAAGTTAAAAAGGCTCATGATTTCTTTTATGGAATTAGCTTTTGAAGATTTGTTACTATATATTTCTAGATTATAAAAACCTTCGTTATAAACATCTTTATAAGCAATAGCATATATATCTTCTATATCTTTTACTTTATTATATATATTCATTACAATATCTTTTTTATTTAGTAGTAAAAAATATAGAACATTTGAATCTTTAGGCAAAGAAGCATTTATAAAGGTTTTATGAGGACTTCCTGCTCGATCTTTTATAAATTTTTCTTCAACATGATTGTTAATTTTATCATAGTATGCGTTTATATGATTATCACAAAGTGTATATGATAATGCAGAAATTTTGTTTTCTGATAATATAGATAGTATTTTATCTACTGGATTAGGTAAAATAGGATTAAATTTTAAATATTTATTATTTTCTATATCATATATTGCAGCACCATTCATCACGACTACAGGTAGCCTGATATCAATATCTGATAATATAGGTACAACCGTTGCTGGAGTTCTTGCTGTTGCAATAGAAAAGTTCAAGCCATTTTTTATAAGATTTTGTAGATTGGATTTTGTATAGTTAGAAAGCTTAGCAGTGCTATCTAACAAGGTCCCATCTAAATCTGAAATATATAAATTCATAAAATTCCTCCGATTTCATTTAAAAGATAAATTTCCAATAATTATAATATAAATGGTTGTATTATTCAATTAATAAATATTATAATATAATTCGATGATAATGAATTAAATGTAATATTATGGATAATAATATATAGTAGTGGAGGCGAAAAAATGAAAAAAAATAAAAAAAGTAATGTAAGCATATACTTACTAGCATTTTTAATTCCTATAATAATAATGATAATAGTTTATGCTATTTCTAAAATATATCCCTTTGGTGATAAAACATTATTATTTAGAGATTTAAGAGGACAATATATAAGTTATTTTGGTGCTTTTAGAAATGCCTTATTAGGTGACGGGAGTTTATTATATTCATTTACAAAGGAGATGGGTGGAAATATGTTTGGGCTTACAGCTTACTATATGATGAGCCCATTTAATATAATTTTATTGTTATTTCCTAAGGAAATGATTACCGAAGCTATTTTAGTTATGACTTTATTAAAGATAGGATTGTGTGGATTAACATTATCAATATTTTTAAGAAAATCATTTAAAGAGTTTGGATATTTTTCGATTATATTCTCATCAGCTTATGCACTGATGGCTTACAGTACGATGTATCAATCAAATATTATGTGGTTAGATGGA
The DNA here is from genome assembly GCF_019753795.1 of Clostridium sardiniense. Lineage (NCBI taxonomy): Bacteria > Bacillati > Bacillota > Clostridia > Eubacteriales > Clostridiaceae > Clostridium > Clostridium sardiniense. The sequence continues at coordinate 6,479 of NZ_JAIKTU010000008.1, forward strand.
GTTATATTACTTCCTTTAGTCTTACTTGGTATAAATAATATTGTAAATAATAAGAAAATTTTACTGTATATATTTACTTTAGCACTGAGCATAATAACTAATTTTTATATAGGATTTATAATATGTATTTTTTCAGTTATATATTTTATATATAAAATTGCTGTAGAAAATACGTATAATAAAAAAAAATTTTCTAAACTAGTTATTTATAATAGAATTAAATACTTTTTATTAGGCTCTATTTTAGGTGGAGCTCTTAGTTCATTTGTATTAATACCAACTGTATATGCACTATCAGGTGGAAAAGCTAAATTTGAATTTTTCTCAGCGCCAATACATTCAAATTTTAAAATATATGATATAGTATCTAAATTCTATATAAATGGATTAGTTAATAATGATATATTAAAGGGTTTACCTAATATATATTGTGGTATATTTATAGCTATTTTATTTATACTATATTTCTTTAATAAAGGCATAAAAAGAGGAGAAAAAATTTGCTCAATTATAGTTGTTGGAATTTTATTAGTTAGCTTTTATGTAAATAAAATTGATTATATATGGCATGGATTCAATAAGCCTGTTGGATTCCCGTATAGGTATTCATTTATATTTAGTTTTTTTATGATATTACTAGCATACAAGGCTTATATAAACATAAAGAACACATCAAATAGATCAATATTAATAACATTAATATTGATCTGCATAACGTCATTGTTTATGTTTAAAATGAATTATGTTTATCTATCAAACTTTAATATTATAGTAAGTACAATATTAGCAATAGTGTACTGTATATTACTTATAATTAATAAAAATAAAATGAGCTTAGATAATATACTTACATTTTTTATAATTATACTAATGCTTGGAGAACTTGGGATACATGCATTAGAGATAAATATGAGATTAGACTATGCTAAAAGAAGTGAATTTGTAGAATATAATTTAGAGCTAAACAATATTTTAAGTGATATAAAAAGCAAAGATAATAGTTTTTATAGAGTAAGTAAGAGTTTTGGATATAATATTAATGACCCTATGCTTTTAAATTATAATGGATTATCTCACTTTAGCTCAATGTATAAGGTATATGTAAAAGATTTTTTAGGTAAAATGGGATATATAGCAAATGATGTTTGGTTTTTGGATGGTATGACTTCAACAATAATATCAAATTCATTATTAGATGCTAAATATATATTATCTAAAAAGGGAGAGGAAAACTTATATAATGATTATTATAAGCTATTGGGGAATGATAATGGAATAAACGTATATGAAAATCCTTATTATCTTCCATTAGGTTTTATGGTAAATAAGAATATTGTTAATTTAAATGTAGAAGATGAAAAGAATCCATTTAAGTTACAAGAGGATATAGTAGATTCTATGATTAAGGATAATGATGGAAATAATTATTATAAAATAGATGATTATAACGTCAAATTAACGAACTTAAATGTTAAAGATATAAATGGAGATAAAGAGTATACTAAAAAAAATGAGAATAAGCCAGCATATATAGAATTTACTATAAAGAATCGAAATAGTGGTCCTTTATATGCCTTTATTCAAACTAATAAAGCTTATGAAGCACAAATATATATTAACAATAATAAGTTAACATATTTTTCATCTAATAATTATAAAATTATACCTTTAGGTAAGCAAAAGATTGGTGAGAAATTGAATTTTAAAATTGAGCTTAAAGGAGATAAATTTAATATAAAAAATCAATATTTTTATTACTTAAATATAAATAATTACGAAAAAGATTATAAAGAGATGTCTAAAAATAAATATGATATAAGTTACTTTAGTAATACTAATATAAAGGGAACTGTAAAATCATCTAATTCAAAAAATGTGTTATACACATCAATTCCATATGATGAGGGATGGACTGTTAGTATTGATGGTAAGGAAGTTCCAAAAATAAAATTACTTGATTCATTAATAGGAGTAAATGTGCCAACTGGAGTACATGAAGTTGAGTTTAAATTTGTTCCTGAAGGTCTACGTTTAGGGAGTATAATATCAATAGTAGCATTAGGAGTAATAATAATAGGAGGTCTTTATAAGAAAAAAAGAAGTAATTAATTTATATAAGTATATATAAATTTATATTTAGAAGACTCATATAAATAAATTAAAGAATATTAGCTAGATATCTTATAAATTATACATAAGATATCTAGTATTTATTTAATAGAATATTCAGCAATAAAAGTTTTTTTAGGAAAAGTTTCGAAAATTAGTTGACATAAAAAATATATGTTGATATAATTCTACTTGTATTTCGCATGGAGAGATGGTCGAGTTGGTTTAAGGCACCGGTCTTGAAAACCGGCGTACCTTCACGGGTACCGTGGGTTCGAATCCCACTCTCTCCGCCAGAGAGCATAACCTGTTCGTAAGAACAGGTTTTTTCCATATAAAAATAAGTTGATTAATGAAGAATATAAAACTGATAAAAAGTATAGAGTGATATGTAAAATATAAATTTGCATAATGATTTTAATATTTAAGATTCAAGAGCACATAATCAGTTTATATTTTATAGTTAACTTTATTAAAATAGAGCCTAGTGATTAAAATATATTAAGTGAAGACACTAAGATTTATCTTGGTGTCTTTACTATTTTATTATTATGAAAAAAAGTTTTAGAAAAAGTGTTGACAGTATATTACCTTGTTGCTATAATAGTAAATGTCTTTGATACGGAGAGATGGTCGAGTTGGTTTAAGGCACCGGTCTTGAAAACCGGCGTACCTTCACGGGTACCGTGGGTTCGAATCCCACTCTCTCCGCCACATATATTTTTTAATATAGAAGGCACTTGGAGAATTACTCAAGTGGCTGAAGAGGCGCCCCTGCTAAGGGCGTAGGTCGGGCAACTGGCGCCCGGGTTCAAATCCCGGATTCTCCGCCATAAAGCATCTAACTTTTTGTTAGGTGCTTTTTTTATATATTAAATTATTTTGTTAGATAAATTATGTAATTAGGATATAATTAAAATATGTAAATTAAAGAAATAGGAGTTTAGTTATGGGAATAAGATTTATTTATGGGAGAGCAGGAAGTGGAAAAAGTAGATTTTGCTTAGACCAGATAAGAAAAAAATTAGATAATAAAGAACAAAATAAGTTAATATTATTAGTTCCAGAACAATATACATTCCAAACAGAAAATAAACTTTTAGATATAGCTGGAGAAAGGGCACTTTTAAGAGCTCAAGTTTTAAGCTTTAAGAGTATGGCACAAAGAGTCTTTGATGAATGTGGCGGAAGAGTTCATCAAAATATGAAAGATGAAGGAAAGAGTATGCTTATTTATAAGCTTCTTCAAGAAAAAGGTGAGGAACTTGAGTACTTTAATAAGATAGCTAGACAACAAGGATTTATTGATATAGTATCAAAAACTCTTACGGAATTTAAAAAGTATAATATTTCCCAGGAAGTATTATTAGATGGAGCGGAGAGAGCTGAAGATGAAGAATTAAAAGAAAAGCTTAATGATTTAGCTGATCTTTATAATGAATATAATAGAAGAATCGAAAATAATGTAATAGATGGAGATGATGAGCTTACTATACTAGCTAATAAGCTTAAAGGTTGTAATATTTATGAAGGTGCGGAAATATGGATTGATGAATTTACAACATTTACTCCACAACAGCTTGATGTGATTAGAGAATTAGCCTTTAGTGCAAGCAAAATAAATATAACTTTATGTATGGATGAGTCAGGTAATGGAAAAGACTCTGAAGTAACAGATATATTTAATGCATTAAAGAGTACAGAAAATAGAATTATTAAGCTTATGGAGGAAAATAACATAGGTTACTTAGAGCCTATAAATTTAAATAAGGAATATCCTTACAGATTTAAAGATAGTGAGGAATTAAAGCATATAGAGAAGCATTTCTTTACTTATCCTTTTAGAATTTATAGTGGAAAAAATAAAGATGTAAGATTATATAAAGCTAATAATAGTTATGATGAAATTGATATGATAGCTAAAGACATTATTAGGTTAGTTAGAGATAAAGAATATAGATATAAAGATATAGCGGTTGTTTGTAGAGATATTGGAGCATACGAGAAGATAACTTCTGTAGTATTTAATCAATATGATATACCATACTTCTTAGATAAAAAGATAGAAGTTTTAAGTAATCCATTAGTTATATTAATAATGTCAGCCTTTGAGATTTTTATACAAAATTGGTCATATGAAAGTGTATTTAAGTATTTAAAAAGTGGACTTATAAAAATTGATAGGAACTACATTGATATTCTTGAGAATTATATATTAGCTCATGGATTGAAAGGATACAGATGGACTACGGCAGAAGTTAATGATGGATATTTTGGGAGTGAGGATGTTTATGAGAATCAAGATGAGTTATTAATAAAAGAAATAATGGAAGAAGTACGAGCACCTCTTATGACATTCCATAAAAAAATAAAAGGTGAGAAATCTGTTAGAGAAGTCTGTACTGCTATATATGAATTATTACTAGAATTAGATGTATTTAATAGAATAGGTGAGTGGATAGAAACATTTAGTGAAGAAGGCCTAGAGGGGAAAATTAAAGAGTATGAGCAAGTTCCATCAATGGTTATGGAGATATTAGATCAAGCAGTCGATGTAATTGGAGATGATGAGGTATCACCAAAAGAGTTTTATAAGGTCCTAAATGCAGGATTTGAAACTAAGGAGATAGGTGTTATACCAGTTGCTTTAGATCAAGTTAATATAGGTGATATTGCAAGAGTTAAGGGAAGAGAAGTAAAGGCACTTTATATTGTTGGAGTTAATGATGGGGTATTACCAGGGGCAAGTAAGGATGAAGGGATACTATCAGATAGAGATAGAGATATATTAAAGGATATGGGAATAGAGCTTGCATCAACAACTAAGGCAAGGGTATTTGAAGAACAGTATATGGTTTATACTGCACTTACTATACCAAGTAGATATTTAATGGTTACTTATCCTATGGCAGATTTTGAAGGTAAGTCCCTTAGACCATCAATTATAATACCTAGGTTAAAAAGAATTCTTAGCAATTTAAAAGAAGAGAGTGATATATTCAATTACCCTCAAAAATATGATGAATTTAATAAAATAACAACTCCGGTACCAACCTTTAATGAACTTATATTAGCACTTAGAAAGCAGGCTGATAGAGAAGAAGTTGATGGTTATTGGAGAGATGTATTTAGCTGGTATATGAAGCATGAAGGTTTTGAACAGAAGACTAGTACAATATTCAAAGGTATAGATTATTCCAACACAGGAGAGGTTATTCCAAGAGAAAAGATTAGGAAACTGTACCAAAATGAAAATGGCAATTTAAGATTTAGTGTTTCAAGGCTTGAAAAGTATGCGGAATGTCCATTTTCATATTTTGTTCAATATGGATTGAAAGCTAAAGATAGAAAGATATATGAGTTTTCTGCACCAGATTTGGGCTCATTTATGCATGAAATATTAGATAAGTTTACTAATAAAGTTAAAGAAGAAAAATTAACATGGTCAGAATTAAATAGAGAAAAATGCAGAGAAATAGTTGGAAGTTTAATTGATGTGAAACTTAAAGAAGATGCTAATTCAATACTTAATAGTACAAAGAGATATAAGTACTTTACTGATAGATTTAAAAGAGTTATTACAAAATCAGTATCAATTATTTCGGAGCAAATGAAAAGAGGAGAATTCGAAGTATTTAGAAATGAATTTGAATTTGGATCAATGGATGGTGGAGAGCCAATAAAGCTTGATTTACCTACTGGAGAAAGAGTTTATCTAACTGGTAGAATAGATAGAATTGATACATTAAATATGGATGGTAATACTTATCTTAGAGTAATAGATTATAAATCTGGAGCTAAGAAGTTTGACTTAACAGAATTATATTATGGAATTCAAATTCAATTATTAGTGTACTTAGATGCGCTACTTAGAAATTCAGAACATATTTTAAATACAGGTGCTGTACCAGGTGCAATACTTTATTTTAAAATAGATGACCCTATAATAAAGAGTAATAAAGGATTAGATGATGAAGAAATTCAAAAGCAAGTTTTAGATAGACTTAAAATGAATGGTCTTATATTAAAGGATGCTAAGCTTGTAAGGGCAATGGATAACACTATGGAAACATATTCTCTTATAATTCCGGCTAGTTTCAAAAAAGATGGAGATTTTTCATCAAGAAGTTCTGTTGCAACAGAGGAGCAATTTAACATACTAAGAGAATATGTAAATATGAAGATGATAGAGCTTTGTACTGATATGTTAAGTGGAAAGATAAAAATAGAGCCAACTAAAAATAGTCAACGAGTATATTGTAATTATTGCGATTACTCAGCTATATGTCAGTTTGATACTAGTATAAAAGATAATAAATATAAGCTTATTATAAAGAAGAGTGATGATGAGGTATGGCAAAAAATTGAGAAGCAAGTTAAAGGGGAGGAGGAAGGATAGTAATGGGAGAAACAAAATGGACCAATGAACAATTGGAAGCAATAAAAACTAGAAGATGTAATCTCTTAGTAGCAGCTGCAGCAGGTTCAGGTAAGACTGCTGTATTAGTTGAAAGAATTATAAGGATTGTAACAGATATAGAGAATCCTATAGATATAGATAGGCTTTTAGTAGTTACATTCACAAGTGCAGCGGCTTCAGAGATGAGAGAAAGAATAGCTGCTGCAATAACAAAAGAGCTTGAAAGAAACCCTAGCTCTAAAATCCTTCAAAGACAATTAACACTTTTAAGTAGAGCCAATATAACAACTATGCATTCCTTTTGTTTAGATGTTATAAAAAATAACTTCCATACTATAGATTTAGATCCTGCCTTTAGAATCGGTGATGAGACAGAAGGTACACTATTAAAAAATGAAATCATAGATGAGTTATTTGAGGACTTATATGAAAATGATGATAAAGAGTTTTTCAATTTAGTTGAAGCTTACTCAGGAAGTAAGGATGATGAGAAACTTAAAGAGATAATATTAGGTTTATATAGATTCTCAATGAGTGGACCTTGGCCAGGAAGATGGCTTAAGGAAAAGGCTGAAGAATTTAATATTAAATCTTTGGATGAACTAGATGATACAGTGTGGGTTAAAGTGCTAAAAAATGATATAGGAATGGAAGTTGATAGCTTTATAAATATGTATCATAAAGCGATTGATGTTATATCAAATACTAAAGGAATAGAACCATACTTAGATGTATTTAACGACGAATTATCAGCACTTATTAACTTAAAGGATGGTTTAAATGAAGGGCTTAATGATATTTATAATGGGCTTTCTAAGGTATCATTTGGAAGACTTAAATCTATAAGAAAAAATAATGTAAGTGATCCAGAAGCACAAGAGTTAGTTAAGGGCATTAGAGATCAAGTAAAGAAAAAGATAGGAAAGCTTAAAGATGAAGTATTTTCTATGACTCCAGAGGAATCTTTAGATGGAATAAAAGCTTCATATCCATTTATGAAAAAGCTTGTAGAAATCACATTAGATTTTTCTAAGAGATTTAGTGAGAGTAAAAAAGAAAGAAATATGCTTGATTTTAATGACTTAGAGCATTTATGTTTAAAGATTCTTATAGAAGAAGATGAAGATGGAGAGATAAAGCCGTCTAAAGTAGCTGAGAATTTTAGAGAATTCTTTGATGAAGTGTTAGTAGATGAATATCAAGATTCAAACAATGTCCAAGAGGCTATTATAAATCTTGTATCAAGAAAGAGTACTAATAATCCAAATGTATTTATGGTTGGAGATGTTAAGCAGAGTATATATAGATTTAGACAGGCAAAGCCAGAGTTATTTTTAGAAAAGTATAATACTTATTCTAAAGAAGAAGGTGGTCTTGATAGAGTTATACAACTTTATAAGAATTTTAGAAGTAGAGAAGAAGTTATAAATGGAGTTAATTTTATCTTTAAAGAAGTTATGTCAACTAGTGTTGGAGAGCTTGAATATACAGATGAAGAATCTCTAAATTTAGGTGCAAGTTTTAAAGAAGTGAAAGAAGATAAGTGTTATGCAGGTGGACCTATTGAACTTCATATATTAGATAAAAATGATACTAGAGATTTAGATGAAATAGAAGATGACGAAGATATAGATTCAATAAACTTAGAAGCTAGAGTTGTAGCTAAAAGGATTAATGAACTTATGTCACAGCAAAATGAAAAGAATTTTAGGGTATTAGATAAAGATACAGGAGAGTACAGACCCCTTAAATATAAAGATATAGTAATACTTTTAAGAGCAACAAAAAACTGGTCAGAAATATTTTTAGATGAATTAGGATTAGAAGGGATACCTGTTTATGCAGATACAGGTTCTGGATATTTTGAATCAATAGAAATTAGAACTATAATGTCACTTCTTAAAATTATAGATAATCCACTTCAGGATGTACCTATGATTGCAGTATTAAAATCACCTTTTATGAACTTTACAGCTGAAGAACTTAGTGATATTAGAATGATAAATAGAGATAAATATTTCTATGAAAATATAATTTCTATTTCAAAAGATGAAGAAGAGGCTACCGATGAACTTAAAAGTAAGTGTGATAAGCTAGTTAATTACCTTGATAAGTGGAGAAATAAATCTGTATACATGCCAATAGATGAATTTATTTGGTATCTATATATGGATACTGCTTACTATGGATATGTTGGTGCTATGCCAAATGGAGTATTAAGACAGGCAAATTTAAAGATACTATTCCAAAGGGCAAAGCAATATGAGCAAACTAGTTTTAAGGGTCTATTTAATTTTATAAATTTCATAAATAAGCTCAGAAAATCATCAGGAGATATGGGAAGTGCAAAAATATTAGGTGAAAATGAAGATGTAGTTAGAATTATGAGTATTCATAAAAGTAAGGGATTAGAGTTCCCTGTTGTATTTTTAGCTGGAGCTGGAAAACAATTTAACTTAATGGATTTAAATAATTCAATTCTTCACCATGATGATTTAGGATTTGGTCCAGATTATATAAATTTAGAAAAGAGAATTAGTTATGGAACGCTACCTAAGGAAGCTATAAAGAAGAAAATTAGGTTGGAAACTTTATCTGAAGAAATGAGGATATTATATGTTGCATTTACTAGAGCAAAAGAGAAATTAATTATAACTGGAGCTACTCGTGATATAGATAAAGCTGTGGAAAAGTGGTTTCAATCTGCAAGCATAGAACAAAAAAGAATATCCCCAGCTGAAGTATTTAAGGGGAAAAGTTATTTAGATTGGATTGGAATGGCTCTTTGCCAACATAAAGATGGTGAGGTAATTAGGGAAAGAATAGGAGTATCAAATGAAATAGCTAAAGACGACTTATCCACATGGAAGGTTAAATTATGGGATAGAAATGATATAATTGTGGAAAAAAAATTAGAGGTTGTGGATGAAATTTCTATTGATGATGAGTTGTTTATAAATTGCAAAGAAGAAACTGTGGATAAAGAAATAGAAAGAAGACTTGGATATAGATACAAATTTAAAGAATCAACAACTATTAAAAGTAATTTTTCTGTTTCAGATTTAAAAAAGGCTGGATATGAGGCTGAAGTCGATTATAGTGGGGAAAGATTATTTAAAGAAGAGGTTGTTTTAAAGCCAAGATTCCTTCAAGAAGAAAAGGGATTATCAGGAGCTGAAAAAGGTACAGCAGTTCACTTTGTAATGCAAAAGATAGATTATGAAAGAATAGATTCATTAAAGGAAATAAAATTACAACTTGAAGAAATGGTCCAAAATGAGCTTTTGATTAAGGATGAATTTAAGGCTGTTAATCCATTTAAAATATTTAATTTCTTTAGAAGTGAAATAGGAAAGAGAATACTAAAGGTATACAAAGATAGGGGGATGGTTCATAGAGAATTACCATTCTACACAAGTATAAGTGCTAAAGAAGTAAAAGAGGATTTATCAGATGAATCAATTAATGAGAAAGTAAGACTTCAAGGGGTAATAGACCTTTTCTTTGAAGAGGATGGAGAGATAGTTCTTGTAGATTATAAAACTGATTATGTTAAAGATAATATAGAAGAAGAGATGAAGAAGAAATATAAGGTTCAGCTTGATTATTATACTGAAGCATTAGAAAAAATAACAGGTAAAAAAATAAAGAGTAGATATCTTTATCTATTTTATCCAGAAGAGGAAATCGAGATTTAATTTTAAATAAAATATGATGAAAAGAAAGAGTTATGATATTATAGATTAATGTAGAGTAGTTCTTAAGGAGTTTTTAGGAGGAAATTATGTTGGAGAAATTTATTGGATTATATAATAAGTTTAAAGAACAAATATTATATATAGTATTTGGCGTATTAACTACAGCAATTAATATCATAAGCTTTTTCTTATGTACAAGATTATTTGGAATTGGATTAATGGCAAGTAACATAATAGCATGGATAGCTTCTGTAATTTTTGCATTTGTAACTAATAAAATATATGTATTTGATAGTAGAAATTATAGTTTAAAGGTAGTAACTAAAGAATTAGTTGATTTTACTATATCAAGAGGAGCAACAGGTGTCTTAGATATGGGACTTATGTATTTGTTTGTATCGGTTATTCATATAGAAGATATGGCGAGTAAGATTATAATAAATATTATTGTTATTATATTAAATTATATATTAAGTAAACTATATGTATTTAAAAAAAGAGCTTAACTTAGATTTCTAAGTTAAGCTCTTTCTTTGGCCTATTTAGATTAATTTAGCTCTAATACAACCTTATTATTTTTATTAATAAGATTTTTATTTTGTATTATCTAGATTTTTTAGATATTCTTTCGCTTCTCTTAATAGAATATCTTTATTATTTAAATCGGGATCATCCAGAACTAATTGAAGAATATGGTTAAGTGTATCTCCAATAATTTTTCCAGGGACTAGAGATAATTCGCTTATTAATGTACCTCCATCTATAGCTAAGTCCTTAGTAGACATTGGAGCTTTTGATTCTAAAATAAGTTTGGTTTTATCCTTCATAATATTAAGTTTAGATAATGCTTCGTCAGGAATTTTAAGTGATTTTATATCTGCTTCCTGAAGAGAATATAGTAAGTGAATATTATCTACTGATACTCTATTTATAAGCCTTTTTATTGCCACGTTACTTGGATTATCTAAAACATTCATATGCTCTTTAATAAGAATGCATACAGTTTTAATTGTTTTATTATCAAAGTGTAATCTAGTTAATATTTTTTCAGTAATTTCTTCGCTAATATTGTTATGTTCAAAGAACCTTCCATTACCATCATCATCAATAAAGAAAAAATCTGGTTTTCCTATATCATGAAATAATGCAGAAAGTCTTAATATTAAATTATTTGGAGTATTCTCAACTACAGATAGTGTATGCTTAAATACATCTTCATGATGATATTTATTTCTTTGATTAAAACCTATAAGTGGTATTAATTCTGGAATTATTATATTTAAAACTCCACAATCTCTTAAAAGAATAAGTCCTTTTCGTGGATTATCGGATATTAATATCTTACAAAGTTCATCACGTATCCTTTCAGCACTTATATTTTTAAGTAACTCTTTATTTTTCTTAATGGCATTTAAAGTATTTTCTTCAATTTCAAAATTTAATTGAGCAGAAAATCTTATAGCACGCATTATTCTAAGAGCATCTTCATTAAATCGTTTATCACTATTACCCACTGTTCTTATAATTCTATTTTTAAGATCTTCTAGTCCGTTAAAATAATCTTTAAGACCTTCTCTAGAATTATAAGCAAAGGCATTTATAGTAAAGTCCCTTCTTGAAAGGTCATCTTTAATATCTGTAACAAAAGAGATTTCATCAGGTCTTCGATTATCCTTATATTTACCTTCAACCCTATATGTTGTAACTTCGAAAGGATCTTTATCAATAAGTACTGTTATAGTGCCATGTTTGATACCTGTTGGGATTGTCTTGTCAAAAAGTGATTCGGTTATTGTTGGTGTAGCAGAAGTTGCAATATCATAATCCTTAGGGTCTTTTAAAAGTAAAGAATCTCTTATGCAGCCTCCTACAATAAACGCTTCATAATTATTTTCATAAAATGTATCTATTATAAATTTAACTTTATCAGGAATATTTATATTCATAATTTCCTCCTATAATATTAAAATACCTTATCTATATTATAAATTAATAGATAAGGTATTTAAAACATAAAGGGACTACTTAATTATTACTTTAGTGCTTTTTGTTACATTATCATAAAGCCATTTAGAATCTGTTAATGATAATCTTATACATCCATGTGATGCAGGTGTACCTAATGTTGTATCAAGAACATTTTGCTTACCTTTATCATAAGGTAGTGAGTGGAAGAGATAATCTCCATCAAATTGGACCCAATACTTACCGCCTTGATTAAACTTTTCTGAGAAAAACCATTCATCTCTATTTTGAATAGTATAAACACCAGATGGAGTTTCTTTCCCTTTTATACCAGTAGAGCATTTCATTGATTTCTTTAAGTTCCATTTATTTTTTGAACCAGTATAAACATTAGTGGTTTGAGATGTAGTATCTACATATATTAGATAATCAGTTAAGCTTTCAATATCTAATGAATTTATGTTTGCTGCATTTATTGCACTAACTAATTGTGAAGAACTCGCTGGGGCAGCAGAAGATTTTTGACTTGCTAGATAATTATCTTTAGAAGTCTTTAAATCTTCAATTTTTTTAACTAAATCTTTATCATTAGAAAGTAAACTAAGCTTACTTTCTATTAAATTAATAGCAGCTGTAAAATACTCTTTTTTTTCATAGTCATTAGCTGTTTTTAGAAGATCTTCTTTTAGTTTTTCTTTAGATTTAGCTATATAATTTGTAGCATTTTGATAGCTTGGATCACTAGATGGGACATTTTGTAATGTTGCAATTGCATCTTCATATTTACCATCTTCAAACTCAGAGATACCTTTAGATAGGGGAGTATCGTTATTTGTACCTTGAGATAAAACAGAAGAATCATTTTGTAAATCTGTGCTCAATAGATCATACCTATTCATTTCATTAAATACTATTAAAGCATCATCTTTTGAAATCTCATTTAGACTTATCTTATTTTTTAGATCTGTTGCTTTTACTCTAAAATAAGTTTCTAAATCATCCTCTAAAAAGAATGTTTTAAATATATTAGAATTTCCTGAAGTTACAATATATTTATTAGCTTCTGAATAATTGCTTGAATCAAAATTATCTTTAAAGGTAGCCATTAGCGATTTATATTGATAAGCTTGATAACTTACTATACCTGCAGTTATAAATATAATAATTATTAATGCTGGAATTAATTTTCTAGGATTAAACCTTTTATAAAATCTATCTTCTAATTCATTTAGATTGTCCTCATTAATAGGTTCATTTGAATCATTAATATTATGTTTATCTTCTTGTAAGGCATTATCTTTTTGTATATTGGTTATATTTTCATCTGGTGTATTATTAAGTTCTTTCATATCTGACAAGCTGATCCCTCCTAAAATAATATTTATCTTAATACTTGACCAAATTTTGGAATATTAAACATAAAACATTTAATAATGTAATTGAGTATGTTACTATAGTTAAAGAGGATTTAGGAAAAAATAATTACAGAAAAGTAGTTTAAAGGAGTAGAGAACGTGAAGAGAGATGGTTTTTTTAGTAAGCTAAAAAATAATATATATAACATAGAAAAATTTTCGGAATATGTAAGATATGGACTTGGTAAAGCTATATTATATGCACTTATCCTAAGTCTTATAATCGGTGGCATACAAGGTGTATACATGGGATTTAGGGTTAAAAATAATATAAATGAAGGTATCATAGAACTTAATGAACCTAAGTATGATTTTTCAATAAAAAATGGAATATTAGAAATGAAAAATAGTCCAGTTAAATTTAATCAAGATAATATAGTTGTTTATATAGATAGTAATAAAGATTTAAATCAAGCAGAAGGATTAAAGGATGCATATGTTCATGGAGACATGTATATATTACTTCTTAAAGATGGAATTAAATTAGGTTCAGGAGGAGTTAATAAAGATATATTATATAAAGATGCATTTACAGGAGAATATACTAATAAAACTATTGTCGAACAATTAAAACTTGCATCGGTTGTTATACTTCCGATTACAGTAGGATTTACAATATTCCAATACTTCACAACATACTTACTTAATTGCTTAATAATAGCAGCTTTTTCAATAATAATCGGAATGATAATGGGGTTAAGAATGAAGGCATCAGCAATGTATTCATTATCTGTTTATGCAGCAACACTTCCAAGTTTAATATTGCTACCATTTAGCTTAATAAGGCCAGATATATATTTTGATACAGCATTTATGGCAGGGACAATAATATACGTGTCATTTATATTAAGGTATATAAAAAAGGATCTTTTAAAGAAAATAAAATTATAATATATAAGGTGATTTCTAATTCTTAGAGATCACCTTTATTACATTATTATAAATAATATCTTAATTTTATAGTATTATTTTCTAAATTAAAATTATATAAGCAAGGATATCCTATTTTTAAAAATAAAGTTATTGAAAAAAGATTTTATTTAGAAGAAGAAAAAGAAATACCTTAAATAGAAAAATATTATTAGAAAAATAAAGGTTTATAATATGCTTTTATAGAAGTAATTTATAAAATAAATGAATTAAATATAGTTTTTTGTACATACAAAAGTTGTAAGATATGATTTTATAAGGGTTAGAATTATAAAAGAAAAAATAAAATCCACTTTCCATATGTAGACCAGCTTATGTGATGTAGTAACAGAAAGCATATGTATTGTTATGAACTAATAAGAAATAATAATTTGGGGAGGAAAAAAATGATAAGATTAGGGATTGCGGGAATTGGATATATTGCTGAGGAATATATAAAATTAATTGTCAGCAATAAAATTAAGGGGTGTCGTATTTGTGCTTTATCAAGTAGAAATTTTGAACGTATGGAAGGTATATGTTCAAAATATGACTTGACAAATGTTTCATTATTTACAAATTATGAAGATATGGTTAAGTCTGGAAGGATAGATATGGTAATGATTTGTACACCACATTTTACCCATCCATCAATGGCAATCAAGGCTATTGAATCAGGCATTCACACATTAATTGAAAAGCCTGTTGGAGTATTTTCAGATGAAGTGGAAAAACTTATGAAGTGCGTAGAAATGCATCCTAATATTTTAAGTGGTGTACTGTATTGTAGAAGAACCAGTCAGGCCTTTAACAAAATAAAGGATCTGATTTCTTCAGGAAAAATAGGAGAGTTAAAGAGAGTTAACTGGATAATTACAAACCTGTATCGTACTCAGGCATACCATAATGCACAATCTTGGAAGGGTACATATAAGGGAGAAGGCGGTGGTTTATTGATGACACAGGCCTCTCATCAATTAGATTTGTTGATCTGGCTATGCGGTATGCCAAAAAATATTCATGCATTTTGTTATTACGGTGCTGAGCGTAAAATTGAAGTAGAAAATGATGTAATGTTGCATATGGAATATCAGAATGGTGCAACTGCTCAGTTCATCGCATCCTCAAGGGAATTTCCAGGAAGTAACCGTTTGGAGATAATAGGAAGTAAAGGACAGGTAATTTTATCTGATGATCAAAACTTGCTATTTCGTGAATTAGAACAAGATGAAAAAAATTATGCAAATACAACAGATGAAGTCTACGGAAAAATTCCGTTCAAAGAGAAAGAATTTACATTTGATGATGCAGATAATTCAATACAGCAAGCTGCTATTGTAAACAACTTCATAGGTTCTATTGCAGGTAATACAAATGTGTTGTGTCCTGTAAAAGAAGCTATAAATTCATTATATATAATTAATGGGGCATATTTGTCATCATGGAACAGTGAAATAATTACTTTCCCAATGAATACTAAAGAATTCAGAATGAAATTGGAGGAAAGGTTTTAATACAGTTGTGGGAAAGATAATAGATGAATTATTAGAATATGGTTTTAGAAATTTATATTGATGTATGAAATATGAATATAACAGATAGAGATATAAATATTCTAAAAATCTGAGTATTAAAAGCAATTACTATATTTAGTAAAATGGACTCATATAAAATATAAAGATGATTTCTAAAGGTTAGAAATCATCTTTTTTGATATAATTAATTTATATAGTAAAAATGGTAGGGAGGATTAATATGAAAATTATTCATACAAGTGACTGGCATATTGGGAAAATAGTAAATGAATTTTCAATTTTAGAAGATCAAAAATATATATTAGATGAATTAATAAAGCTTGTAGATAAAGAAAGGCCAGATGTACTTATAATAGCTGGAGATATGTATGATAGATCAATCCCACCTGTTGATGGGGTAGAATTACTAAATAATATTTTAAGTAAATTAGTAATGGAAAAAGGAATAAAGGTTTTAGCCATATCAGGAAATCATGATAGTGGAGAGAGAGTATGCTTTGCTAGTAATATATTAGAAAAACAAGGATTATATATCGTAGGTCGTGACGAAGAATTATATAGAAAAATAGAGATAGATGATGAATATGGTAAGGTGAATTTTTATTTAATACCTTATAAAGATCCATCAGTAATTAAGAAACTTTTAGATAATAGTGAAATTAGAAATCATAATGATGCAATGAAAGCAGTTGTAGAAAATATAAATAAAAATATTGATAAGA
Organism: Clostridium sardiniense; assembly: GCF_019753795.1. Lineage (NCBI taxonomy): Bacteria > Bacillati > Bacillota > Clostridia > Eubacteriales > Clostridiaceae > Clostridium > Clostridium sardiniense. The sequence goes on from NZ_JAIKTU010000008.1 coordinate 23,252, forward strand.
GTGATAGAAATATACTAGTAGCACATGGATATGTAACTATGTATAGAGAAGAGGCTAAAGAATCAAGTGAAGATAAATATGAGGCTGCAAATCTTGAGGTGAGCGAATCAGAGAGACCTTTATCAATAGGTGGAACAGATCTCATTGATTGTAATATATTTAATGACTTTGATTATGTGGCACTTGGACATCTTCATGGAAGGCAAAAAATAGGAAGAGAAGAAGTAAGGTATTCGGGTTCATTATTAAAGTATTCATTCTCGGAAGTTAATCAAAAGAAGGGAGTTACAATATTCGATATAGATAAGGATAAGAATGTAACTTTAGATTTAAGAGAATTAAAGCCAATAAGGGATTTAAGAATCATAAAAGGAAATATAGATGAACTTATAGAGATCGGTAGAAGTGTAGTAGATGGAAGAGAAGATTATATACAGGCAATTCTATTAGATGAAGGTGAACTTATAAATCCAATAGAAAAATTAAGAGCAGTATATCCAAATGTAATGCTAATAACTAGAGAAAAGAAAAGAGAACATGATGAGAATAGCACATCAGCTAAAAAAGGATATAAAAATAAATCAGAAAAAGATTTATTTGAAGAATTTTATAATGCATTATCAGATGGAGAATTTACAGAAGAGAAAAGTAAAATTATAGATGAAACTATAAATAAAATTTTAAAAGAGGAGGTGTAATTTATGAGACCAGTTAGATTAGTAATATCAGCATTTGGACCATATGCAGAAAAGCAAGAACTTGATTTTAGAGAATTAAAAGGTAGAAATATATTTGTTATAACAGGTACTACAGGTTCAGGTAAGACTACTATATTTGATGCTATAAGTTATGCTTTATATGGAGAGGCAAGCGGAGAATCTAGAGAAAATGATTCCCTTAGAAGCCACTTTGCAGATGATGATACGGAAACATTTGTAGAGTTAGATTTTGAACTTAGAGGAGATACATACAAAGTTGTAAGAAGCCCTAAACAAAAGAAAAGAAAGACTAGGGGGGAAGGGTTTACAGATAAAGAGCCAGAAGCTGAGTTAGTACTTCCAAATGGTAAAGTTATTACAAAGGTTAAGGCTGTTAATGATAAAATAACTGAAATTTTAGGTATAACTAAGGAACAATTTAAGCAAATTGTTATGCTTCCACAAGGTGAGTTTAAGAAATTACTTCTTGCAAGTTCTGTAGAACGTGAAGGTATTTTTAGAAAGATATTTAATACGTATGCCTTTGAAAAAATACAGTCATCACTTAAAGATAAGGCTATTAAATTAAGTAAGGAAAGAAACTTATGTAAGGAAAAGATGAAGACTTATTTAGAAAATATACAAGGTGAACATAATATTTTAATTGGTGATTATATAGATTTTCCTTTAGTAATAGAGGAGCTTACTGAATTAATAAATAGTGAGAAGAGTTCGTATAAGGAAAATAAGGATTCATTAAATGAAATAAAATCTGCTTTAGAGAAAAAGAATAAAGAAAAATTAATAGGAGAGCAAAATAATGCTTTACTAAAAGAAAAAGAAGAAACAGCAATAAATTTAGAAAAGGAATTACTTAAGGAAGGTGATTTTGAAAGAAAAAAAGAATTATTATTAAAAATAAAAAAGGCTAAAGATATTAAACATATAGAAGATAAGTATATAGATTTTAATAAAAGATTAGAGATAAAAGATACAGAATATAATAATTCAATTAAAGAGATAGAAAGATTAAAAAATGAATTAAGCAAGCAAGAGGATTTTGTAAAGGTTGAAGAAAATAATGATAAATTAAGAGTTGAACTTACTGAAGAGATAGGTAAATTAAGAAATATAGAACCTAAGATAGAGGCTTATGAAAAAGAAAGAAAGCTAATAATAACTTTTGAAAATAGAATTAAGGAAATAACTACTGAAATAAGAAATAAGCAATTGCGTTTAGAGGAAAATAAAAAAATTAGAGAAGAAAATGAAGCTATATTAAAAAATATTTCTGAGCTTGAAATCAAAAAAGTTAACTTAGAAAACATCATAAAAGATGAAACAAAAAGAATTAATGAACTGAGGGATTTATACGAGAAGATAAGATTATATGAAGGTATAAAAAATGATCATATAAGTTTTAAAAATGAATATTCTCAGTTTGAAATTAAATATAAAAATATTAAAAGTGAGTATGAAAATTTAGAAGAAATATATAAGAAAGAACAAGCTGGTATATTAGCAAATGGGTTATTAGATGGAATTCCTTGTCCTGTGTGCGGTTCATTAGACCATCCAAATCCAGCAAGCAAAAGTGGCGGAAGCATACCAACTGAAGAGGAATTAAAGAAAAAGAAGATTGAATTTGAAAAATATGAAAAAAAGAATAATGAAAAAATAATAAATCTAACTGAAATAAATTCTAACGTAAATAATGCATTACAAAATATCAATGATATCTTAAAGTCAGTAAACATAGGAGATGATTTTAGTACTTATGAAGATAATTTAAAAGTTATCATAAGAGATAAGGGAATTGAATTAAAGAATATAATTGATTCTATAAATAATGAGCTAAAGGATATTATAATTAAGATAAATAATAAAGATTCACTTCAAAAAAGAAATAGGGAACTAGAAGAAGATATAAAGATATTAGAAGCAGCAATTGAATTGCTAAATAATGAAGACAAAGGAACCTTTGCAAAGCTCGAGGGCTTAAAGGCTTCATGTAATAATCTTAAAAAAGATATTCCAGATGAAGTTAATTCTATTAATAGTTTAGCTAAATCAATAAAAGATAAGGAAAAGCAATTAGAGGATAGTAAGAATAGATTAATTACACTAGTAAAAAAGAGAGATAATACTATAAAAATTTTTGAAGGTGAAAAATCAAAGTGCAAAGAAATAGAAAAAAGCATTAAAGAGCTAAAAAAAGATATTAAAAAGGCCAAAGAAGATTTTGTAGTTAATCTAGGAAAAGAAGGATTTTTAAATGTAGATGACTATAATAATACAAAAATGTATATTGATAAAATAGATATTTTGGATAAAGAAATAATCGAATACAACAAAAAAATCGGAATATTAATGGAAGCTAAAGAAACATTAAATAAAAAATGTGAAAATATAAGTGTAGTTTCTATAGAAGAAATAGATGATTCAATTAAGTGTATGAAGATAGATGAGAAAGAAAAAGAAGATAAATTAAAACAAGAGTTTTCTATAATAGATAATAATATGAATGTTTTAAAAAAGGTTATAGAATTAAATAAGGAATTTAAGGAAAAAGAAGATGAGTATAGAGTTATAGGAGAGCTCTCAGAGCTTTCAAATGGAAGGAAGGCTCCGTATATATCATTTGAAAGATATGTATTAGCGTCATACTTCCAAGATATAATAGATGCAGCAAACTTAAGATTAGAAAAAATGACAGGAGATAGATTCTCTCTTAGAAGAAAAACAAGTAAGAGTAAAGGTGCAGGTCAAAAGGGGTTAGAGCTTGAAGTTTATGATAATTATACAGCAAGTTCAAGAGATGTAAGCTCACTCTCAGGAGGAGAGAGTTTTAAGGCATCGTTATCTTTAGCCCTTGGGTTATCTGATGTAGTTCAGTCAAATAGTGGAGGGGTATCATTAGAAACAATGTTTGTTGATGAAGGTTTTGGTACTTTAGATCCACAATCTCTTGATAATGCTATAGACAGTCTTTTAGATTTACAACGTGGGGGTAGATTGGTCGGTATAATATCTCACGTTGAAGAGCTTAAAGAAAGGGTAGATGCAAAACTTGAAGTAAAGGCAACTAAAAATGGAAGTATAGCAAAATTTAATGTTTTATAATAAAAATGAGATACTTTATAAGTATCTCATTTTTTTACCTTCAATTATTTAGGAGCATATCTTTTACTTTTGCCAAGAGCTTCAGTGTCATACATAATTTCAAAATATCCTTGAGGGTGCTTACATGCAGGACATATTTTGGGAGCTTCAGTCCCTTCATAGATGTATCCACAATTTCTACATTTCCAATATTCTGGTTCATTACGTCTGTATAGAAGATCATCTTTTAAGTTAGCATATAGGTCTAAATAACGTTGTTCATGATGCTTTTCTATTTCTAATATTTTTGAGAATGCAAATGCAACTTCTGGATAACCTTCTTCTTCTGCGACTTTAGCAAATTCAGGATAAGCAGTACCCCATTCTTCTCTCTCGCCTTCAGCTCCATACTTAAGATTATCTAGAGTTGTTCCAAAGCCTATTGGATAATCTGTATCGACGTGAACTTGTGCTGCTCCAAGACCTTCAATCATTAAGTCATAGAAAACCTTAGCATGAGCTCTTTCATTTTCAGCTGTTTCTAAGAATATAGATTCAATTTGCTTATGTCCTTCCTTTGCAGCCACTCTTGAGAAGAATGTATATCTATTTCTAGCTTGAGATTCACCTGCAAATGCCTTAGCTAGATTATCAGCTGTTTTACTTCCTTTTAAACTTTTCATAAAAAATCCCCTTTCAAATAGTTCTCGTTATAGTATTAACTATTTAAAAGAAGATTATGTTTAATTTATATTTCTATTATTTCCCTTAAAGAAAAGAGTTAGTGTATTTGGACCGGCATGACTTCCAATTGCAAGTCCAATATAATTTATAATTACTTCTGTATTATACTTTTCCTTTATCATATTTGCTAAGTTTTTCGCATCATTTAAACAATCGCCATGAGATATGAAAATTGTTTGATTACTAGGATCTACTACTTTTTCTTCAAATTTATTAAATAAAGCTTTTATTGATTTCTTTCTTCCTTTTACTTTACCAAAGTTTTGAAGAGTACCATCATCAGGAATGTAAAGAAGCGGCTTAACTTGAAGTAATGTACCTATAGTAGCCATAGCAGGAGAGATCCTACCCCCACGTTTTAAATGGTTCAAATCGTCAACTGTAAATAGATGATTTACCTTAAGCTTAGTATCTTCTATATATTTAATAACCTCATCTTTTGAAGCTCCATTTTCTCTTAATGTGCATGCATCATAAACTAAAAGTCCTACTCCCAGTGAAGCTGAACGAGTATCTATGATTGATATATCTGCGTTAGGATAAGATTCAAGTATTTCCTCTTTAGCAATTAATGCACTATTATATGTCCCACTTAGTGCTGAAGAGAATGCTAGGTATATAACTGAAATATCTTCTTTAGTATACTTTTCAAAGGCTTCATAAAATCTAAAACTATTTATCTGTGATGTGGTTGGCATTAGACCATTTCTTAAATCATTATAGAAATCTGAATAGCTTAATGATTCTCCACAGTCCTCAACATACTCAGTATTATTTAAATTGCATATAAGACCAATATAATGTATAGAGAATCTATCTATTATATCTTTTGGTAAATCACAACTAGAATCTGTCATTATAATAAAATTTTTAATAATAAAAACCTCCCTTTTATTAATTTATTATACTTAGATATTATCTAATAGTATAAATAGAAATACAAGTTATTAAATTATATCAATAAAATCTTAAAATAATATAATTTTATAAAATTTATTTTATAGAAACAAAAATGAAATTAAAGGATATTATACAAAAAAATGGTTGTTAGTATTCGAAAATAATGATAAAATTTATTTAGGGTTAAAATAGGGGGTAAGGTAGGGAGAATTATGGTCCAAAATAAATTTAAACATAAGGTAAATGAATTATCGAGAGAAGAGATGATATCACTTATAGAGAATTTAAAAGGTAAGCAGGAAATGCAAGAAAAGTTCATACTGAATATATCTCATGATTTAAGATCACCACTAAATGTGATTATGAGCATAAATCAGATGCTAGAATGTGTTAAGAAGAATGAATATTCTAATTATAATGATAAAGAAAAAGAATATTTAAAGATGTTAAAAAGAAATAGCTATAAAATGCTAAAGTTAATAGATAATTTAATTGATGTAACTAGATTAGAGAAAAATTATTTTAAAATGAATAAGAAAAATATAGAAATAGTAAACTTCCTTGAGGATACGATAGGTTCTATAGATAAATATGCAAAACAAAAAGATATAACTCTTATATTTGATACAAATAAAGAGGAATGCATAGTTGCGGTAGATCCTCAATCTCTTGACAGGATATGTATAAACCTTATTTCAAATGCTATAAAATTTTCACCAAGTGGAAGTTATATATATGTAACTCTTATGATAGACGATGAATATATTAAAATTAGTGTAATGGATAATGGTATAGGCGTAAGTGAAGAAGAGCAAAAGAAAATTTTTGATAGATTTGATAGAGGAAATGAAAAGAGTGAGTATAAAGGAAGCGGCATAGGTTTAGATTTAGTTAAATCATTAGTTGGGCTTCATAATGGAAAAGTATCTTTAAAGAGTAAATTAGGAGAAGGTTCTACGTTTACAGTTATGCTTCCTAATATTAAATTAGAAAAAGAAGAAGTCAAGTTTGAAGAACATAGTGACAAGGTTCAATTATTAGAAATAGAGTTTTCAGATATATATCTTTAAATAAGCAATTATAACAAGGAAAGAAGCTTCTAAGTATAGCCTCTTTCCATTTATCTTACCGCAAATAAATTTGCACTGGATTAAAAATTATGATAAGATATTTCTGTTAATAAAAAATAATATATGGGGCGTTAGTTAAATGGATATAACATACCGCTACGGACGGTACATTATGGGTTCGATTCCTATACGCCCTACCAAAATGGTTTAATTTGTAAAGTTAGACCATTTTTTTTAAATAAATATTGGTATATTTTCTTATAATTTTAAGAATAAGGATTAAAATTCTTGTAACTGTACATAGTATAAAATATATAATATAATAAAATGTACTTGAGATTGTAGATAGTTTAAATATTAAGTTATATTTTATTAAGCTATATTTTAGGAGGTAAATGGTTGATTAAAAGATGTAAGGTAAGTGTAATAATACCTGTTTATAACGTAGAGGAATATTTAAGAGAGACATTAGATTCTGTGGTTAATCAAACATTAGACAATTTTGAATTAATAATAGTTAATGATGGGTCAACTGATGGAAGCCAAGCTATTATTGATGAATATGAAAAAAAATATGACATAATAAAGAAAATATATCAAAAAAATAGGGGCCCTGGTGCTGCGAGGAATAGCGGAATAGATATGGCCGTTGGAGAATATATAATCTTTGTAGATTCTGATGATATTATACCGAAGGATTCTTTAAGGCAAAGATATATACAAGCTAAGGAAAGTGATTCAGATTTAAGTATATGTGCTACATGTATGTATGATGGAGAAAATAAATGGCCTATAAAAAGTCATTTTTTAGAAGGATATAAAAGTATAAGGAAAAACTATGAACTACTATGGATCATGGGGCCTTGTAATAAAATATATAAGAGAGATTTAATAAAAAACAATAGATTTCCTGAAGATATAAATTACGGAGAAGATCAAGTATTTGTTCTTAGAGCGTATTTAGAAGCTAATAAGATATTCACTTCCAAATATGTTGGATACTATTATAGGATTAGGAAAAGAGATGGTGGATCACTTACTCAACAAGTATTTGTTGATCCATCAAAAGTGATACAAAATATTACTGAGTTATGGAAATATGTATCATATGATACAAAAAAAGCAGTTGATAATAAAAATGAGTATAATAGCTTGATGAATGCATATTTTTATAGGTTAGTTAATGTTAATATATGGCCACCATTAAAGGAAGCATTTATAGGAAGTAAAAAAGATGATAAACAGAAGGTGTTTAATAGCTTAAAGAATCTTGTTAAAGTAGTAGATATAAGGCATATTGAAAACTTAGGAAAAATTAAAAAAGTTGTTTTCAAGATATTGTATAAGGATAATGATGGTAAATTTATGATTGATGCAATAACGGCATTAGTTTATACAAGTAATAAGTTAGCTATGGCTAGAAAAAAAATAAGTAAGTTAATTAAAAAGTTTAAATAAGATATTAATGTAGTTTTTATTAACTAGGAGGAAATTAAATTGAGCAATCAGTGTAAAGTGAGTGTAATAGTACCTGTATATAATGTAGAAGATTATTTGAGAGAAACTCTTGACTCTATTGTAAATCAAACTTTAGATGATTTTGAAATAATACTAATAGATGATGGTTCTTCTGATAATAGCCCTAATATCATAAAAGAATATGAGGAGAAATATAACAATGTAATTAGTATTTTTCAAAATAATTCAGGACCTGGGCAAGCAAGAAATAATGGTATACAGATAGCTAGAGGAAAATATATCGTATTTGTTGATTCAGATGATGTACTTCCAAGAGACTCATTAGAGGTTAGATATAACATAGCTGAGGAAACTGAATCTGATATAGTTGTATGTGCTACTTGTATGTATGATGGAGAGAAAATGTGGCCTGTAAAAACTCATTTTTTTGAAGAAGGGGCAAAGGATATAAAAAAGAATTATGAATTATTTTGGATGATGGGACCTTGTAATAAAATATATGCTACAGATCTTATACGTGATATTGAATTTCCAAAGGGAATAAATTATGGAGAAGATCAGGTTTTTGTTACAAAAGCCTATATAAGAGCTAAAAAAATATTTAGTTCACAATATATTTCATATTATTATAGAATTAGAAAAGAGGCCGGTGGATCATTAACTCAGCAAGTTTTCGTTAATCCTCATAATGTAATAAATGATATAAAGAAATCATGGATTTTAGCATTAGAAGAAATAAATTCATATATAGATAATGAGCATATAGCAAGGGAATTAGAAAAGGCTTACTTAATAAGATTAATTGATATAAATATATGGCCGCCATTTAAAAAAGCTATAGTAAGCAGAGATATAAATGTTCAGATAGAGGCTATAAAAGGAATGATAGAAATCTTAGATACTATTGATCCAATAATATTTAATCAACTAGAAAAGTTAAGGTGGATATTAATAAATGGAGTAATAGATAAGTTTTTATTTTTATCCAGTGATGCGAAGAAGCAATACATAGAATTACTTGTAAAAGCTTATAAGAAATTAGATGATTATAATATAAACCAGCTTAGATATAATTATAAAAGAATGATGAAATATGTAGAAAAAAGTGTTAAACATAATAGTGAAAAGTATATATATTTTTATTTAGTAAGAAGAAATATTTCTAGAAGAATAACTAAGTTTAAAAATAAAGTTGATAGAAATAGCAATAAGGTAATGTTTTACATGTGTAGCTTATTACCAACAAAAAAAAGCAAAGTTATTTTAGCTAGTAATAAATCGGATAGCTTGACTGGAAATTTGAAATCTATATATTATGAATTAAAAGAGAGAAACATAAGTGATGTTAAGTTATATTTGGATTCAAAGAGAAGCAAAATTGAGACTTTAAAAATGTATTATGATTTTGCTACGGCAAAAACTATTTTACTAGATGATTATTATAGGCAGCTATATGGACTAAAATTTAAAAAGAATGTTGAAATAATTCAAGTATGGCATGCGTGTGGGGCTTTTAAAAAATTTGGGTTTAGCGCTATTGGAAAAAAAGATGGAAATTCGGCTAAATTTGAGGAAAGAGCTCATTCACATTATACAAAAGTTATAGCAAGTTCTAAAAATATAAAGGAAGAATATTCGGAAGCTTTTAATATTGATAAAAATAATGTATTAGCATTAGGAGTACCAAGAACAGATAATTTGTTAGATAATGATTATAAAGAATATATAACTAATAAATTACTAGATGAAAATCCAATGTTAGAAAATAAAAAAATAATTACTTATGCACCTACATTTAGAGGAGGAGCAAAAGAAAGACAGCAATTTAAATTAAAGCTTGATCCCGTGAGAATATTAAGAGAACTTGGTGACGAGTATGTATTAGTATTAAAATTACATCCGAGTGTAAAATTTGGATTGAATGATATACTTGAAATTCCAAATGAATTTACAGATAGAATATTAAGTTTAGATAGTAGTATTGATATAAATGAATTATTAGTAATAACAGATATTGTTATTACTGATTATTCATCAGTAGTATTTGAGGCTGCATTGTTAGATAAAAAAATACTGTTTTACGCATATGACAAACAACAATATTTAGGAGAAAGAGACTTCTATTATGATTATGACGAGTTTGTTCCAGGCCCTATAGCTTATAGTAATACAGATATAATAGAGGTAATAAAAGATAATAAGTTTGATAGTAAAAAAGTAGAAGTCTTTAGAAATAAATTCTTTGACAGTAATGACGGAAAGGCAAGTAAAAGATTAGTTGATTATATAACTAGTACAGATAAATAGGTGATATTATGTTAAAAACTATGATAGTAGAAAATATAAAAAATATTAAACAAACTATATTAATATCTAAAACGGATTTAGTCAAATTTTACAAAGGTGCCGCTTTAGGATATTCTTGGGCAGTTATAAGGCCTATGGTAACAATATTAGTTTATTTATTTGCATTTACTTTCATTAGAACAAGTTCTATGGTTGATGGATTTCCATTCTTTGTTTGGCTAATTGCTGGATTAACACCTTGGTTCTTTGTTAATGATGGAATTGTTGCAGGAGCTATGTCTATTAGGCAATATAGACATTTTGTTACTAAGATGAAATTCCCAATCTCAACAATACCTACATTTGTATTATTGTCTAAGATGTATATACAAATTATGCTAATAGCTGCTGTTATTATATTGTTTTCTTGTTTAGGGTATTTCCCTGATATATACTACTTGCAATTGATATATTACATACCGACTATGTATATATTCTTTTTAGTATTATCATGGACTTTATCATCATTATCTGTTATAAGCAGAGATTTTGAAAACCTAGTTAAAGCAGCAATTCAAGCCGTATTATGGCTTACTCCAATACTTTGGAATATAAATAATGTAAGTTCACCAACTTTAAAGTTTATATTAAAATTAAATCCAGTAAATTATTTTATTCAAGGTTATAGAGATACATTTTTATATAAACATTGGTTTTTTGAAAGTAAATATACGATATATATATGGATAGTTATTTTAATTATTGCATTTATAGGAAGCCATATTTATAAGAAGTTACACAAAGACTTTGCAGATGTTTTATAAGGAGAAGATTTATGGAATATGCAGTTGAATTTAAAAATGTAGTTAAAGAATATAAATTATATAAAGATGATAAAGATAGATTTAAGGATTTGTTTTGGGGAAAAAGATATACACCATATAGAGCGATAGATAGACTGGATTTGAAGTTACCAGAAGGTGAAGTTATTGGGATATTGGGCAAAAATGGATCTGGAAAATCAACAATACTTAAGATGGTTACAGGAGTTGTGTATCCAACAGAAGGAGATATATTAGTTAGAGGAAAAGTATCAGCCTTATTGGAACTTACAGCAGGGTTTGATGGGGAACTTACAGGTAGAGAAAATATATATCTAAAGGGATATTCAATGGGAATGATAAAAAATGAAATCAGTGAAAAGATTGATGATATAATTGATTTCTCAGAACTTGGAGAATATATTGAGCAACCAGTTAGAATGTATTCAAGTGGTATGAAAGCACGTTTAGGATTTGCTATAGCAGTAAATATAGATCCGGATATACTTGTTGTTGATGAAGCATTAGCTGTAGGAGATGAGATATTTAGGGAAAAGTGCATGAAGAGAATGGATAAGTTTAGGGATGAGGGGAAGACAATACTTTTTGTATCTCACTCACTTCCACAGATGAGAAGCTTTTGCACAAAGGGAATATGGATTCATGAAGGTAAACTTATTGCTAGTGGAGAAATAGATGAAATAGGTAATATGTATAAACATTATTTAAATGGGGTATCAGTTGAAAAAATATTAGATGATATTGAAAAGTATAAAGACTTAGTGGAAATTAAGCAAAGTCTAACTGATATAAATATGTTTGGTGATAGTGTTGAATTAAAAGGATATGTAGAAATTGAACCAGAAAATAAAAAGTTTACTATAGATAGACTTGTATTAAAGCAAGATGATATTGAAATTAAATTCAATATCATTGAGGTAGAAGAAGTAAGTGGAACAAATAGAAAGAATTATAAGTTAAATATAAAGTTGAAGGATATACCTAAGGGATACTTCAATGCTGAGATATATTTAAATATTGATGATGAGCCGTTTATAAGACAGATATGGTGCATGAATAAGGTAGGACAATTTATGGCACAAGACTATAAATTATCTCTAATAATAAAGAATAACAGATTAAAGGTAAAAAAAGATTAATAGTTAAAATAAGGGTAGTGTTTATCACTATCCTTATTATTTTAAATAATAAAAAATTATGATACAATTATAATAATATGGAAAACAATAAGTAAATGTAATATATATTTAATACAGTAAAGCATAAAATAATATATTATTAAATTATGATAATATAAGATAAGAAACTAGATAAAGAATCGTTAAATTACAAAGAATGAGCATAAAAGAAAATATGCATAGGAGTGATAATATGATATACGCAGAGATATTAGCAGGTGGAAAAGGTACTCGTATGGGTAACACTGAAATGCCAAAGCAATTTTTAAAAATTGGTGATAAGCCAATAATAATTCATACTGTTGAGACGTTTTTATTAAATACAAGATTTGATAAAATAATCATAACAACACCAAAGCAATGGATTCAACACACTAATGATTTAATAAATAAATACATACCAAAAAATCTAATAGATAACATAGTTATATGTGCAGGTGGATCAGATAGAAATGAGTCAATAATGAGTGGTATAAGGTATATCGAAGAAAAATTCGGAATAAATGATGAAGATATAATAGTTACTCATGATGCAGTAAGACCGTTTTTAACTCATAGAATAATAAATGATAACATAGATTCTACTTTAGAATTTGGTGCTTGTGACACTGTCGTTCCAGCTTTCGATACAATAGTAGAATCAGTTGATGGGGATATAATAAGTGATATCCCAAGGCGTGACTTTATGTATCAAGGACAAACACCACAAAGTTTTAATATAAAAGAATTAACTAATTTATATAATTCATTATCAAATGATGAAAAGCAAATATTAACTGATGCTGCAAAGATATTCGTTGTTAAAGGAAAACATGTTAAGTTAGTACAAGGAGAAGTATTCAATATGAAGATAACTACTCCATATGACTTAAAACTAGCAAATGCTTTAGTGAGGGATGAGATAAATGATAAATAAGGTATATAGATTAATTGCACCTAAGCAAATCACTGTAGAATTTGAAGAGAGAAGCTTAGATGGAGAAGGAATAATTATAAGACCTACAAGATTATCAATATGTGCAGCAGACCAAAGATACTATACAGGAACAAGAGGAAAAGAAGCTATGAAGAAGAAACTTCCTATGGCTCTTATTCATGAAGGTGTTGGCGAAGTTATATATGATCCAAAGGGAGAATTTAAACCTGGAGATACAGTAGTTATGATACCAAATACTCCAACTCAAGTTGATAATGTAATAGCAGAAAATTACTTAACAACAAGTAAGTTTAGAGCCAGTGGTTATGATGGATTTATGCAACAATATGTATTTATGAAAAGAGATCGTATTATAAAATATGATAATATAAATCATGACGTTGCTTCATTCCTAGAACTTATAAGTGTTTCAGCTCATTCAATAGATAGATTTGATAGAAGAGCTCATAAGAGAAGAAATAAGATAGGAATCTGGGGAGATGGAAATGTAGGATTTATAACTGCATTAATACTTAGAAAGAAATTCCCGGAATCAGAAATAATAGTTTTCGGTAAAAACGAAGAAAAATTAAACTTCTTCTCATTCGTAGATGAAACTATACAAATAGATAATATTCCAGATGATTTAAGAGTAGATCATGCTTTTGAAGCAGTTGGTGGAAAAGGAAGTCAATATGCAATAGATCAAATAATAGATTACATAAATCCAGAAGGTACAATTGCACTACTTGGAGTTTCAGAAAATCCAGTGCCTATAAATACTAGAATGGTTTTAGAGAAGGGTCTAACATTTGTAGGAAGCAGTAGAAGTGGAAGAATTGATTTCCAAGAGGGAGTAGATTTCTTAGAAGCTCATGAAGATGCTCAAAATCAATTACAAAAACTAATTTCAGCAGTAATTGATGTAAGAGGCATTGAAGATATAATAAAAGGATTTGAACATGACTTAACAACTCCATTTAAAACAGTATTAAATTGGAGAGTTTAATATTAAAATAAAGGCCCTTTTATAAGGGTCTTTAAATATATCTTAAGGTGAGGATTTTAGTACATGAAAACATTAGAAAGAGTAATATTAAAGTACCTACTAAGGATTGTATATTATTGTTCTTATATAGTTCCTGTAAAGAAGAGGATAATATTTGCAACTTATAGAAATGACACTATGAATGGTAATTTTAAATATATACATGATGAAATAGAATCAAGAAATTCAGGATATGAGTGTAAATTCCTTTATGAAAAGTTTAATAAAGGAGTAAAAGGAATAGTAACTTATTTTCTTCATATGATGAAAGCTACATACTATATGGCAACTTCTGAGTATTTTTTAATAGATGATTTTTACTTTCCGGTATATACGGTAAGGAAACTTAGACGAGGTACAGAAGTAGCTCAAGTGTGGCATGCCTGTGGCGCATTTAAAAAGTTTGGATTTAGTATATTAGATAAAAACTTTGGGGCAGATAATAGTTATGTTAAGTATATACCAATACACAGTAACTACTCACATGTGTTAGTTAGTTCAAAAGAGGTAGCTAAGTATTATGCTGAAGCTTTTAATATGAGTGAGGATAATATCGATCCTATAGGAATACCAAGAACAGATATATTCTTTAATGAGAAAATGAAGCAGGATGCCATGGAGAGAGTATATAATAAATATCCAGAAATCAAAGGCAAAAAGATTGTATTATATGCGCCTACATTTAGAGGTAATAGTCAATCAGATGCTAAAATGGATATAGCTTTTGATGTAGAGAAAGTAGTAAATACATTACCAGAAGGTTATATATTGGCACTTAAGATGCATCCATTTGTAAAAGATAGTATAAATATAAAAAATGATAGAATAGTTAATTTATCAGACTATCCAGCTATAAATGATATTTTAATAATTACAGATTTACTTATTACAGACTATTCATCAATAGTATTTGAATATTCACTACTAGAGAGACCTATGATATTCTATGCTGATGACTTAGACTCATATGAGCATGAGAGAGATTTCTATTATCCATATGAAAGCTTTGTACCAGGGCCTATAGTTAAGAATACGGACGAACTTATAGAAGTATTAAATAGCAGTAATTGTGATTATGAAAAAATAAAGGCATTTAAAAATAAATTCTTTGATTATACTGATGGTTTAGCATCTAAAAGATTTGTAGATAAAATAATCTTAAAGAAGGATATTTAGGTGAGATACATGAAAAAAGTTATATTTATATCATCAACTGGTGGGCACTTATCTGAATTAATGCAATTAAAAAGTATATTTAAAAACTATGATTATCATATAATAACTGAGAAGAATGATACTACTTTAAAACTAAAAGAAGAGTATGGAAATAAAATAAATTATTTAGTGTACGGAGCTAGAAATTATATGCTTAGTTATATGTTTAAGTTTCCATATAACATAATAAAATCATTACTTTTGTATATGAAGATAAGACCAGATGTAATAGTAACAACTGGAGCTCACACAGCGGTACCAATGTGTTATATTGCAAAGTTATTTAAGAAGAATATAATATTTATTGAAACATTTGCAAGAGTAAATTCTCAAAGTATGTCTGGTAGGATGATAAATAAAATTGCAGATGTATTTTTAGTTCAACATGAAGAAATGCTTGATGTCTATGAAAATGCAATTTACAAAGGAGATTTATATTAATGATATTCGTTATTTTAGGAACTCATGAGCTAGAGTTTAAAAGAATGTTACAGTATTTAGAAGATATGAATATTAACGAGCAAATTATAATCCAATCAGGGAATACAGAGTTTTCTTCAAAAAAATATAAGGTAATACCTTTTTTATCACCAAAGGAATTCAATGAATATATAAATAAAAGTGATCTTGTTATAACTCATGGAGGAGTTGGTTCAATACTTACTGGGCTTAGATATAGAAAGAAAGTTATAACTATGCCAAGGCTTTCAAAGTATAATGAACATAATGATGATCACCAGTTAGAAATATGTAATAAGCTATCAAAAGAAGGATATACAATTAATTGTACAGATTTTGATTCATTAAATGAAGCTATTAATAACTACAAGAAAATAGATTTAAAGGAATACGTATTTGATAATAGTAAGCTTATCAACTTTATAAATGACACTATAGATAATTTATAGTTTGAATCTAAAGAGAAACCTATATAGGTTTCTCTTTTTTTATAGGGATAATTATCTGATGTATTACACTTCTCTTTGAATTAAAGTTGTGTTTAAGGGTTAAATTAATTATAAAATAGAGTATTTAAGGAGAGTTATTATGAAAGAAGGTACCTTGCTTACAGTATTTAATAATCATAATGAAAGTGGAATAATTTTAGCTAAAAAATATAAGTTTGAAAATATAATTGTTGCTGAATGTAATGTGCATAAAGACGAGGTGTTTGATAACTTAGTGGAGATATATAAAGAAAGTAATAATGATAGTAAGATTGAAATAGTGAAAGATGATATAGATAGTATAATGGATAGGTTTAAAGGTAAAGAGGGTAGACTTATAATAAACCTAACTTTAGATGATACATTAAAGGCTCTTAAACTTTTATATAAGTGTAAGGAACTTAATATAGATGGAGTATATATTGATATACCTAGAAAGAAGGAATATTGGTTTAAGAAGAATTTAAATATATTAGAAGAGGAGCTTGTAGATTTAGATATAGAGGAAATATTTAAATCGAATGGCAATAATATAATATCTCATGAGTGTAGACTTACAAATGATAATCAGATATTAGATTTTGCTAAGATAATCTATGAGAATATGGATATATGGCATAAGTACAAACAAAGGTTATATGATACGGAAATATTTTCACATGATTATACTAATCAAAAAATAGTTACTATAAATAAAGAAAAATTATGTGATGAAGAAAAAACTATCTTATTTAAAGTAATAAGCAGTCTTAAAAAATTAAATTTAATAGATGTAGAAGAAGATAAGGATATAAAAGTTACATTTTTGAATGATTATCTGAAAGGATTTATATTTAAAAGTGGAACTTGGCTTGAGATTCTTACAGAAAGTATAGTTAAAGAAATAAATTCTATAGATGATGTTAAAAGTGGAGTTGTATTTATGTGGAATGAGCTTCACGGAAATATAAAAAATGAATTAGATGTTGTAGCTATTAAAGATTCAGTTATGGTATGTATATCTTGCAAAGATAGTGCAAAGTATGACGAAAATACACTTAATGAGTTAAAGGTATATAGTGATAGAATTGGTGGGGAAAATTCTAAAAAAATACTAATAGCTACTAAAAAGCCAAATAAATCATCAGTGATAGATAGAGCAAGAGAGATGGGAATACACTTAGTTATACTTGATAGAGATATAAATATCTTTAAAAAAACATTAGAGAATATAATAAACAAAATAACTCAAGATTAAATCTTGAGTTATTTTACTATAGTATCTTGGTACCTATTTCTTCACCCATAACTACCTTTGTTTCATATCCTAAATTAGTTTGATTTATTATATCATCATCAATTTTAACTATCCCTTTTTTTAGGAATACTATAACTGTTGATCCACCAAACTTAAAATATCCTTTTTCATCGCCCCTATTGACGTGTTTGCCTACTGTGTATGATTGAATTATACTACCAACACATGTTGCCCCTACCTCAACATAGAGTACATCATCAAAATTATCTGATTTAAATACTGACCATTCACGTTTATTTTGGCAGAATAACTTAGGTATTTTATCAACTGCTATAGGATTTACTGAATAGTAATTTCCTCTTATAAAGTGATTTGGTCCAGGGGTACCAGAATCTATAAAGTGATATCTATGATAATCTGTTGGACAAAGTCTAAAAATTAAACAAGTTCCGCCATCATAGTCTTTAGCAACATTTGAACCTCCAAGCAATTCCTTTAAGCTATATGTAATTCCCTTAACTTGAACGATTTTATTCATATCTATGTTTTCATAAGCAAAGAGTCTTCCATCTGCAGGTGACATTAACTTATTAATATCATCTGGAATTGGACGAGCATTTGGTAGCACCGTTCTTGCAAAGAAATCATTAAATGTTATAAAATCAGAAGCTTCCTTAGAATATATATCCATATCAATATTAAAATCTTCTATAAATTGTGGTATTTTCTTTGTACTTAATTTAGTGTCACAGAAAAGTCCATACATTTTAGAGCAAAGTTTTTTCTTAATTAATAATTCGGTAAGGCGTTTGCCAGCAGGTGATTGATAGCACCATTCTAAATACTTTCTTCCAGCTACCTTTTCTTCCTCATGTGATTTTGTAGTTCTATTGTATACAAGTATCATTAATTACTCCTTTGTTACTTTTATTGGAAATTTCTTAGTAAATATAATAAAAGTATAGTAGAAATCGTTTGTTAATGCAAGTTATAGGAAATTCTGATACATAATAATAGGAACTTCCAATTGATATTAGTATCGGAATAGGTTAAAATCTAATAGTAGTTTAAATATGATTAGATATTTTATATAAATTTATACTTAATAATATAAATTTTATTTTTATTATTATAAGTTAAAATTATAACAAAGTTTTTGTTTAAGAGAGTTTTAAATTTAAGTTAATGGAGGTACGTCTTTTAGGATGAAAAAATTAGTTATTAATGATAAGGAAATCCAAGTTGCAGAAGGTACTAATATATTAGATGCAGCGAGAGCAAATGGGATTGATGACATTGCTACTCTTTGCTATTTAAAAGAGTGTGGAAATGTTGGTAAGTGTGGAGTTTGTGCAGTAGAAGTTGAAGGTAAACCAAATCTTGTACTAGCATGTCTTACAAAAGTTGAAGATGGAATGGTTATAAGAACAAACACAGAAAAGGTTCAAGAAAGAGTTAAATCTAGAGTTTCAGCTTTATTAAATAAACATGAATTCAAGTGTGGACCATGTTCAAGAAGAGAAACTTGTGAGTTCTTAAAATTAGTTATAAAAAGTAAAGGAAGAGCAACAACGCCTTTCTTACCAAAAGATAAAAGTGAATATATTGATGAAAGAAGTAAATCAATTACTATAGATAGAACAAAATGTGTACTTTGTGGAAGATGCCAATCAAGCTGTAAAGTAAAATCAGGTACAGAAGCTATAAAGATAGCAAACTTTGATGGAACTAGAATGGTAGCTCCAACAGATAATAAATGTTTTGATGATACAAATTGTTTATTATGTGGACAATGTGTATCTGCATGTCCAGTGGCTGCATTAGAGGAAAAATCACATATTGAAAGAGTTGAAGAAGCTTTAGCTGATCCAGAAATGCATGTATTAGTTGCTATGGCTCCTGCTGTAAGAACTTCAATGGGTGAATTATTCAAAATGGGTTATGGGGTAGATGTAACTGGTAAATTATATACTGCTTTAAGGGAATTAGGATTCAATAAAGTATTTGATATAAACTTTGGTGCTGATATGACCATAATGGAAGAAGCAACTGAGCTTGTCCAAAGAATACAAGCGGGTGGACCTTTCCCAATGCTTACATCATGTTGTCCTGCTTGGGTAAGACAAGTTGAAAATTACTATCCAAATCTTATAGATAATTTATCAACAGCTAAATCACCTCAACAAATATTTGGTACTGCTACTAAAACATACTATCCTCAATTAGCTGATATTGACCCTAAAAAGGTATTTACGGTAACTGTTATGCCATGTACAGCTAAAAAATATGAAGCTGATAGACCAGAAATGGAACAAAACGGATTAAGAGATATAGATGCTGTTATTACAACAAGAGAATTAGCTAAAATGATAAAAGCTAGAAAGATAGATTTTGCTAATTTAGAAGATGGAGTTCAAGATCCTGCAATGGGAGAATACACTGGTGCTGGAGTAATATTCGGAGCAACAGGTGGAGTTATGGAAGCTGCAATAAGAACAGCTAAGGACTTTGTTGAAAATGAAAGCTTAGAAAATGTAGAATATCATGAAGTAAGAGGATTAGATGGAATTAAAGAAGCTACTGTGAAGATAGGTGGAAAAGACTATAATCTAGCTGTAGTTAATGGTTCAGCAAATCTTTTTGAATTCATTGAAAGTGGAAGACTTGATAATAAACAATACCACTTCATCGAAGTAATGGCATGTCCTGGTGGATGTGTAGATGGTGGTGGTCAGCCACATGTAAGTGCTACAGATAGAGAAAAGATAAATGTAAGAGCTGTAAGAGCATCTGTTTTATATAATCAAGATAAAAACTTTAAAAAGAGAAAATCTCATGAAAATGAAGCTTTATTAAAGATGTATGAAACATATATGGGACATCCAGGTCATGGAAAGGCTCATGAGTTATTACATCTTAAGTATAAGAAAAAAGATAAAAAATCAGAAGAAATTGTATAATTCTGTAGAATAATCTGTAATTTAAATATATCTCATGCTATAGTAAGTGTGAGATATATTTTTTTTATTTATGGAGGTAATATGAAGATACTAGCGAGTGATTTTGATGGAACTTTATTAGTTGATAAAGAGATTAATCAAAAGGATATTGAGGGAATAAAGAGATTAAGGAAAGAAGGACACAAATTTATTGTATCCACTGGAAGAACTTTTTTAGGGATGAAAGATGTCTTAGAAAAATATGAGTTAGAATTTGATTACTTAGTGCTTTGTAACGGAGCATTAATATTAGATAAAGACCTTAAGGTTATAAAAAATAGTATGATAAGTTTTGACGTGGTAGAAAAGATTATTAAAGAATTCTCACAAGAAGAAAATACAATGGTTTATTTTGATAATGGAAATGGAATGAATTTAATTGAAAACCCTAGTGTTGATTTAAATAATCTTGAATTCTTTGCAGAATTAGATGTTGATATAGCATCAAAAGAGGAGATATTAAAATTAAAAAGCGGAGCCCTTATATTAAGTGTATTTGCGACAGATGGCTCAATAGAAAGAGCGGAGAAAATAAAAGAAAATTTAATAGGTATGTTTGGAGATGAACTTGGAATATTTAGAAATCAATTTTTTGTTGATATAGTATCAAAAGGTTCATCAAAAGGAAATGGACTTACAGAGGTACTAGAACTTGAAAATAAGAGTTTTGATGATATATATACAGTTGGAGATTCTTTTAATGATGTATCTATGTTTAATATAACTAATAATAGTTATACATTTAATAGGGCGGAAGAGGGAGTAAAAGAATATGCTAAGAATCATATAGACTTTGTTCATGAAATTGTAGATAACATAATAAAATAATTAAATGGATATTTTAAGAATATAAAGGTTAACTAATTTAAATAAGTTAACCTTTAAAACTATCTAATTTAAGAAATAAGAAGTATAAAAATGTTTATAAAAAATATAATGTTTATTTGCTATATATACTTTTAAAAATAGTATGATTTAAATAAAGGCATTACAGAAAAGGAGCTTTTTACTATGAAATTATTTAATAGTATTAAGAATGGTGCGATAAGGGCAGATATTATGCTAAATAGATTGAATTTTCCAATATTAGCTGTAATATTAGTTTTAGCTATAGGATCAATGACATTATTTATTAAACCTTTAATAGGCATGGCTAATAATGGTGACTTTTTTAGAATTATAAGTCAAAATGAGCTTCATTATTTAAACAATAATCCAGAAGATCAACAAGATGAGCATTTTAAATACTTTCAAAAAGACTATGGTATTAATCAGTATCATAGTAATAACAAAAGAATGCTTATATCAACTCAATCTATTCTAATAAAACCAGCAATTATGTTAAATAAATTAATTACGGGTAATAATAAAATATTTGATATCCGATTTTTGTCAGCTATATTACTTGTATTTCATGCAATAGCTGCTTATATATTAGTAAAGGTATTTACATCGTACTTAAGAAGGCCAGTATTTAAGTTAATAATAACTTTATTATACATATTTATTTTTATGGACACTGGCTATATAGCATATTTTAATTCTTTCTATGGCGAAGGAGTTAATATACCATTCTTTTTATTGAGTATAGGAATATTACTCTATATGATAAGATTTAATAAATTTACTTGGTATAACTTAATTACCTTTTTTATTACATCTTTTATATTTTTTGGAGCTAAGCAGCAATTAGCACCTACTGGTGTATTACTTGGAATTTTAATGTGGAGAATATTGCATTATACAAATAAATTATCAGTAAAAATACTAGCTTGTATAATGGCAATAGCATTTGTTGTAGGAGCAGGATTTTTTTACAAATCAATAGAAGGAGACTTTGACTATATAAATAGATATCATGCATTAAATAGAGGTATTCTTTTAGATGAAGGAGATGCAGATAAAATATTAGATGATATGAATATAAATGATCAATATTCATTGCTAGAAAATACAATATATTTTGTAGATGTCCCTCAAATTGATTTGAAAAATAAAGATCTTATTAAATCATATTATGATAATTTTACGATAGATAAGATAATTCTTTATTATGCAACACATCCGAAGGATATGTTTAAGATGATTGATATAGGATTCAGAAATGCTTATTATATAAGGCCCGTTACACAAGGAAATTATGAAAAAAGTGCAGGAATGGAGCCAGGTGCTAAATCTTATTTCTTCAGTGGATGGAGTACATTTAAGAGTGAATATTTACCTAAAACATTTATTGCATCTATGCTTTATATAATATTATTTTTCATTTTATCTATAAAGAGATATAAACTTTCAAGATATAAAGATGATGATAGTGGGCGATTAACAGAAGAGGCTTATGTATATATATTCTTAATAGGATTGGTCCAAATAGCGACATCATTAGTTGGAGCAGGAGATGCGGACCTTTCTAAGCATGAATTTATGTACAATATGTCTTGGGACATAATGTTTTTATATTTTGTATTAAATTTATTAAAGAAAAAGGACATTAAGGAGGGTTAAAGAGTGAGTTCGTTAGATATAAGAAAGAAAATAGACTTAGCAGTAACTATACTAATAGTATTTTTCTTTGGAATAGGGATTACATTTAATATATTAAAATTGGAATCAAGCTTTGAAAATTATATTATGTTTTTAATTTTAGTAATTGTTATGATTATATCTTATTATACAAATATAACATTGTCACTAATAGTATCCTTAGTTGTAGACTTTGTATATATGAGTATAAAACTTTATTTTGCATTAGGTGGAAATAGTAGAATTGATATTAGTACATATTTTTGGACTATTATTATTATTATTTCAGCTATATTAATATCTAATATATCAAGCCTTATTTTTAAGATGCAAAAAGAGATAACTGAACTAAGAGAAAGAAATAATAATCTTGTAATGATTGATCACGAAACAGGTATGCGAAACTCAAGAGCTTTTATGAATGAACTACCAATATATATAAGCATGACAAGAAGAAGAAAAGATATTCCAATAACTGTAATGGTTGTAAATATACAATATAGCGATAAGATAAAGGGATTTCTCGGAGAGGAGAAGTACAAGGATGTTATAACTTTTGCCGCAAATAGAATAAGTACTTTATTAAGAGGTGAAGACAGAAAATATATTATCAATGATTCAACTTTTGCGTATATATTATTATCAACTGAAGAAGGTGCAAGGGTAGTAATGAAAAGGCTTAAGGAAGAGATAAAGAAGATAGTTTTAGATGAGGATAGTTTGCTTGGAGGATTGAACCTAGAGATACAAGTTGGATATAAGACCTGGAGCGAAGATATAAAAGATCCAATTGATTTCTTAAGGAGAGCAGAAGCAGAGGTCGAGTATGATGTATAAAAAATATAGAAATTATATTTTTTATACTTTTATTATAGTTGCTTTATTTGGTGTGATTCCGCAAAGGAAAGCTTCTGCTTCAACATTTAATAATATAATCATATTATATGATAGCTATACTCAGTATGGAGAAGATAAGAATACCCTGGATTATGTAAATGAAATGGTGTTATCATTTGGAGGGAAAGTAAATATAGTTAATTTTAATGATTTTAAAGATGAGTTATTTAGAGATTACAGTAGTGTAATTATATTAAGTAATGATGATAATAGTCTAAGTAAAGATATGAAGGACAAAATCAAAAACTTTAAAGGAACTATATTCTGGATAGGAAAGAATTATGGTGAGTTTAAAGGCCAATCTAATATAACGCATATTGGTTTAAATTCATTAAATAGTTCTACTCAAAAAAAGATTTTTAAGGCATTTAATGAAAAAGAAGTATGGATTCAGAAGAAATATTTTATATTAGATAATGTTAATCCTTTCATAGATTTAAATGAACTAGTAAATAAAATAGATTATTTAAATAGTCATGGAATTCAATTTTTTATTAGTGCAATACCTATATTTGAAAATACAGATTTTAATGCAATGAAGAGATTTGCAGAAGTGCTTAGGTATGCTCAATGTAAGGGAGGATATGTAATATTACATAGCCCATATATTATGGAAAAATCAGCGCCTTCAGAAGATATAATTAATAAAAGTGAAATAGGATATCAAAATTATCTAAACTATCTTATATATCCATTAGGGTTTGATATACCAGATTTCTTTTTATATAGAGATAATATGAAGCAATTTCTTGAAAAGACAAATACAATCTTTATAAGTGATGATGAAGGTATGGGAGCCCAAAGTCCTGGATATTTTAAAAATATCAAATTTGATAATGTTATAAATAAGGTAGACTATACAAAGATAAATAATATTAAATATCGAGATTTTAAAGATATTGCTATATCTGTGGATAATAGTATACCTTATGATAAGTTTAAAAATATTGTAGATGAACTTAGAAATTTAGAGATATATTTTAATGATCCAAGATATTTAAATATAGAATTGAAGATAAATAATAATACAATAACGTCGGGGATTAGTGGTACTTTTTTAGATGGAAGTCCAGTTACTCAAAATAATTTTATAAGCCGAGATGACTTTGCAAAAGCTGTAGAGAAAAGTAGTAGCTTAGAGGTAGAGGAAAATAAAAAGTTAATAAGCATTGAAAAGCCTAAAAAAATAATTATAATAATAGCGGCATCTTCAAGCATTATTTTCTTAATAATAGTTATCTTGAGTAGGAAAAAAGACAAGAGGAAGTACTTCAAATAAGGAGACTGGTATGAATATATTTGATTATTTGGCTTTATACTCTTTGGCAGTTATATGGGTAATAATATTTATAAATGTCATATTAATGGTTGCTGGATATGTTTATTATACTAAAACTTTAAAAGTTAAAATGGATGAAGAATTAAAAGAATATCCTTTTGTTTCTGTTATGGTTCCAGCGCATAATGAAGCAAAGGTAATTAGAAAAACTGTTCAATCTCTTTTGGAGTTTGATTATCCAAAGGATAGATATGAAATTATAGTCATTAATGATAACTCAAGTGATAATTCACACGATATATTAACTGAAATACAAAATAATAATCCAGATAGAAATTTAACCGTGATAAGTACAGATAATATAGTTGGAGGTAAGGGAAAATCGAATTCTTTAAATATTGGATTTGAAAAAAGCAGAGGAGAAATTCTTGCAATATATGATGCTGATAATACTCCAGAGAAAAAAGCACTTAAATATTTAGTACAGACACTTATAAAAGATGATGGACTTGGAGCTGTTATCGGGAAATTTAGATGTAGAAATAAATCTAGGAACCTTCTTACAAGGTTTATAAATATAGAAACACTTACATTTCAATGGATGGCGCAGGCTGGTAGATGGCAATTGTTGGGTTTATGCACTATTCCAGGAACGAATTTTGTTATAAGAAGAAGTATAATAGAAGAAATGGGTGGATGGGACACAAAAGCAATAACGGAAGATACAGAAATAAGTTTTAGAATGTATAGAATGGGATACAAAATAAAATTTATGCCCCTTGCAGTTACGTGGGAGCAGGAGCCTCAAACTCTAAAGGTTTGGATTAGGCAAAGAACAAGATGGGCAAAGGGAAATACCTATGTTGTAATAAAAAACTTCAAATATTTATTTAAGAGAAATGCTGGTGTTACTAGATTTGATATTCTTTATTATGCTATGACATATTTCTTATTCTTATCAGCAAGTATTATTTCGGATGGCTTATTTATACTTGGAATGACAGGATTTATCCATTTAAATTTAACTGGATTTGGGGCAATAATTTGGTTAATTGCAATAGTCATGTTTATATTATCTATAATGGTAGCGATATCTACAGAAAAAGGTGAATTAACATTTAAAAATATAATTATTATATTCTTAATGTATTTTTTCTATTGTAAGCTATGGGCTTTTGTAGCACTACTTGGATTTTATAATTACATTAAAGATATATTATTCAAAAGAGAGGTTAAGTGGTATAAAACAGAAAGATTTTAGAAGGGAGGATATAATATGAAAAATCACAATAAAGCAGAATGGATGTTGAAAGTATTACTAATATTCAGCTTTACCATTATTATAGGATTTACCTTAAATAATAATATTGCGAATGCAGCACCTAAAAATAATAAAGTTACAAACCAAGCAAATAAAAAAACTTTTTATATAGATTCTGATGTAGTATTTAAAGGGGTATTTTCTTCTCATAGTTGGTTTTTTGATTTAGAAAAATGGTGGGGAACAGACTATGTTGAGGCAGAAATAGATTTTAGTATGAATCAAGTTGTTCAAAAAGGCGTTGAAAGTTATTTAACTCTTTCAGTAAATGATATACCATTTTCATCTGAGAAGATAGCATATAATCCTAAAAAAGAAACTCAAACTCTAAAGGTAAGAATACCAAAGAAACTATTTAAAGAAGGAAGTAATAAATTTACTGTAAATGCATATGCAAGAGTTACTGATTTGCCATGTGTTGATGATGTAAATTCAGCAAATTGGCTTGATATATACAAAAACTCTAAGGTAACAGTAAATTATAAAAACATAGCTTCAGATAATAATATTTCAAATTTTCCATATCCATTTTTAAAAGTTAATGATGATAAAAATCCTGGCACTGCAATTGTAGTGCCAGATAATCACACAGATAGTGATGTAGCATCTGCATTAATGATGAATTCATATCTTGGAAGCATATATAAAAATGGTGATTATAACGGGAAGATAATAAAGTATTCTGATATAAAAAATTATAAGGATTATAATATAATTTATATAGGTGAAGAGAGTAGTCTACCGAATGAACTTAGAGGTTATTTTAATAAAGTTGATTCAGGGAATTTTAAGAATGGATCAATAATAAAAGAAGCACAATCACCTTATACAAAAAATGAAAATACAAAGATACTATTATTAGTATCAAATAATACAGATATGCTAAATAAGTCAATTAAGTTTATGATGAATGAAAATCTAGTTTCTCAAATTAATCAAGATCAATATATAATTGATAATAATACCAAAGAATTAGATATTGCATCAGAGCCTTCAAATAAGATAACCTTTAGTGAACTTGGTAATAATGAGATTCTTTTAAAGGGACCATTTAGAAGAACAGCGAACTTATCATATTACATACCCAAAAATAGGATTCTTGCAGATGGTGGAAAAATAAAACTTAATATGAGATATTCGGAGAATTTAGATTTTGATAGATCACTAGTGACTGTTTATATAAATGGAGTTCCAATAGGGAGCAAGAAACTTACTAAAGAAAATGCTAATGGAGATTTTGTAGAACTAAATATTCCATCTGATATTAAAAAAACAAGTTACTTAAATATTCAAGTTGCCTTTGATTTAGAGGTTCCAGGAGTATGGTGTGAAAAGAGAAGTGAAGATACGCCATGGGCACTAGTTACTGGAGATTCTTATTTATACTTACCAAATTCAAAGCAACTTAATTATTATTTTGATAATTATCCTAATCCATTTATAAATGATGGTGTGCTTAATAATATATTAATAGTTACTCCAGATAATATGGAATCAGATGATTTAACTACATTAGGAAATATAGCATCATATTGGGGTAAGGATTTAAAATATAATATAGGAACTATAATGGTAAAGAAAGGTTCACAAGTAGGGAAAGAAAAGAAAGAAAAGAACCTTTTAATATATGGTACACCAGATAGTAATCCATTTATAAAAGAAGTAAATGAAGATTTATGGTTTAAATATAATAAAGAATATAGTGCATTTGAATCAAATGAGAAGTTGTATTTAACAGATCCATTTAGTTCTCAAATAACAACATATCAATTAAGTGAATCACCATTTAATAATCAATTAGGCATGCTTGTGCTTACATCACCTAACGATAAGTTATTAAGAGAATCAACAGAGTACCTATCATCATCAGATAAAGCATTCAAGCTTACTGGCGATTCAGAGATTATAGATCAGTATGGAAATGTAAGAAGTTTTGTTATGAGTGCTCCGAAGGAAAAGCCTATATTCGAAAAAATAAATAATTTAGATGGAAACATAAAGGTTTTAATGGCTACACTTATATTAATACTAATACTAGTAATAGCTATAATAATAATGTTCACATATAAGTATAGAAAATTAGATAAGAAAGAGAAAAAACATATAGTTGAAGACAAGATAAAGAATATATTTAAGAGAAAATAAAAAAAGCCTTAGGAGTTATAAATTCCTAAGGCTTTTAATTATTTCATTGTTTCTAAGTACTCATCATATGTCATAACTCTGTCAACTAAGCTACCATCTTCTTTAATATCAAAGATTCTATTTGCAATAGTTTGAATGAACTCATGGTCATGAGAAGCGAATAAAAGTACGCTCTTAAAGTCT
The DNA here is from genome assembly GCF_019753795.1 of Clostridium sardiniense. Taxonomy (NCBI): domain Bacteria; kingdom Bacillati; phylum Bacillota; class Clostridia; order Eubacteriales; family Clostridiaceae; genus Clostridium; species Clostridium sardiniense. Next base: position 52,261 of record NZ_JAIKTU010000008.1, read on the forward strand.
TTAAGTCCATTATTTACAGCAGTTATTGATTCAAGGTCTAAGTGGTTTGTAGGTTGATCTAGCATTAATACATTTGCATTTGAAAGCATCATTCTAGATAACATACATCTAACCTTTTCTCCTCCAGAAAGTACTGAAGCTTCTTTTAATGCTTCTTCGCCTGAGAATAACATTCTTCCAAGGAAACCTCTTATGTAACTTTCTGATTTTTCTTCTGAGAATTGTCTAAGCCAATCAACAAGTGATAGGTTACAATCATTGAAGAATTCTGAATTATCTTTAGGGAAGTAAGAAGTTGATATAGTAACACCCCATTTGAATGCTCCGCTATCTGCTTCCATTTCTCCGTTTAATATCTTAAATAATGTAGTTATAGCTATTTCATTAGCACCAACTAAAGCAATTTTATCGTCTTTGTTTACTCTAAAGCTTACATTGTCTAGAACTTTAACACCATCGATAGTTTTACTTAAGCCTTCAACTACTAATATATCATTACCAACTTCTCTTTCAGGCTTAAATCCAACGAATGGATATCTTCTAGTAGAAGGTTGAATATCGTCTAAAGTAATTTTGTCTAATAACTTCTTTCTTGAAGTTGCTTGCTTAGATTTTGATGCATTAGCACTAAATCTAGCAATGAAGTCTTGAAGTTCTTTAATTTTTTCTTCTTTTTTCTTATTTTGATCCTTAGACATTTGAAGAGCAAGTTGACTTGACTCATACCAGAAATCATAGTTACCAGTAAATATTTTAATCTTACCAAAATCAACATCGGCTATATTAGTACAAACTTTATTTAGGAAGTGTCTATCATGGGATACAACTATAACAGTTCCTGGGAAGTTTATTAAGAACTCTTCAAGCCAGTTTATTGATTTAATATCTAAATGGTTTGTAGGCTCATCTAGTATAAGGATTCCAGGATTACCGAATAAGGCTTGAGCTAAAAGAACTTTAACCTTTTCTGAACCAGTTAATTCTGAAACTTTTTTATAGTGCGTATCAGTACCAATACCAAGTCCTTGAAGTAATGATGAAGCTTCTGATTCAGCTTCCCATCCATTAAGATCAGCAAATTCTCCTTCAAGTTCTGATGCTTTTATTCCATCTTCATCAGTGAAATCAGGTTTTGCATATAATGCATCCTTTTCTTTCATGATTTGATATAATCTTTCATTACCCATAATTACTGTTTCTAAAACTTCGAACTCATCATATTCAAAGTGATCTTGTTTTAAAACAGACATTCTTGTATTTGGAGCAATTGATACGTCTCCTGTGTTTGGCTCAACTTCTCCTGAAAGAATCTTTAAGAAAGTACTCTTACCAGCACCATTAGCTCCAATTACGCCATAACAGTTTCCAGCAGTGAACTTTAAGTTAACATCTTCAAAAAGCTTACGTCCACCATATCTTAAACTAACATTTGATACAGTTATCAATCTTATTCTACCTCATTTCATAAATATATTTATCTGCCTATTATAACATATAAATTAAAATAAATACCATAACAAAATAAACATTAGGTAAATGGCTCTAAAGTTAGTAAAAGTAATAACTTAGATAACATACCAATAGTAAGAATTTATATTGACAAGTTTTTTATAATGATGGTAAAATTAACTTATATTAAAAAGTAGGTTGGGAGAATCAGTCATGAAAAATTGCATTAACTTCAATTTTATAAAAAAAGTTAATATAGCATATTACTTTAATTATTATAGATAAAGTTTGTATTTATGAAATGAAATTATAGATACAAACTTTAGTCGAAACTCTAAGTTTGTATCTATGATGGTTAAGGTTAAATGACTTGTTCGGATTTAATATATTATTAGCCACATAGGACGAAATACTATGTGGTGCTTTTTATTTTTACAGTAAAATATGCCACATAGGAGAGAAATCACCTATGTGGCTTTTTATATAAATTTAATCATCAAGTACATAATAAATATGTATATTGATTAGTAGGATAGTAGGATAAGAAGGGGGACATTAAAAATGAAAAGAGAAAAATTTAGTAGTAAAGTAGGATTTGTATTGGCGTGTATAGGAGCGGCAATAGGGCTTGGGAACATATGGATGTTTCCATACAGGCTTGGTCAATATGGAGGTGCGGCATTTTTAATACCATATTTCATATTTGTTTTTGGACTTGGTACGATAGGGCTTATGACGGAATTCTCTTTTGGGAGAAGATTTAAGGGTGGATCATCAACTGGACTTAGTAAAATACTTAAAGATAAAGGAATAAAATTTAATAGGCTTATTTCCTTAATACCTGCAATTGGACTCATGGGAGTATTCATGTTTTATAACATTGTTATTGGATGGATAATAAAATATTTTGGTATGAGTATAACAGGTAATATATCAAAAGTAGATATACCAAATTATTTTAATTCTTTTGCAGGAACTAGTAGTTCTATATTCTTTAATTTTATAGCCATAGCCATAACTCTTGGAATTGTATACCTTGGAGTGACAAAGGGGATTGAAAAGATAAATAAAATAATAATGCCAGCATTATTTATAATATTTATATTACTTGCAATTAGATCTTTAACACTTCCTAATGCAATGGAGGGAGTTAAGTATCTTTTAACACCAGACTTTTCATATCTATTAAAGCCAGAAACTTGGGTTATGGCTTTAGGTCAAGCTTTTTTTACAGTTTCTCTTAATGGATGTGGAATGGTTGTATACGGAAGCTACATTGATAAAGACTTTGATATTCCAAAATCAGCATTTAGCACAGCTGTATTAGATACATCAGCAGCACTTTTAGTATCATTTGTAATAATGCCAGCAGTATTTTCTTTTGGATTAGACCCACAAGCTGGGCCACCATTACTTTTTATAACAATGCCAACAATATTTAAATCAATGCCAGGAGGACATATATTAAGTGTTATATTCTTTTTAAGTATACTTTTTGCAGCTATAAGCTCATCAATAAATATGCTTGAAGGGCCAGTTGAAGCTTTGATGGAAAAAACTAAGATTACAAGAAAAAAAGCCTCAATACTTGTTGCACTTATAGGATTTATATTATCAATACCTTTAAATTTGAGCATGAGCGGTTTTGATAATTTTACTAATTTAATAACAATAGTTATATCACCAATTGCAACTCTTATAGTTGCTTTAACCTTTTATTTCATGCATGGAGCAGATAATGTCCTTGAAGAAGTTAATATTGGAGCTAAAAGAAAGCTTGGTGATGGATTTATAGTTATGGGTAAGTATGTATTTAGTATAACAACAATATGTGTAATAGTACTTGGTATTGTTTATGGGGGTATAGGTTAGAAATATCTATTGAAGTATATTTTATCATAAGAAAAAAAGTAATTTAAAGAAATAAAAGAAAACTAACTTCATTGCACTAGAGAGAATGTTTTTAGAGATCATTTTTATTTATTACGATTAGAGTTTAATGATTATTAGGATTTTTATATATTAGCCACATAGTATAGAACTATGTGGCTTTTTGTTTTTCTTTTTGATAGTAGACTAATATAAATTTCAATTTGAATTATAAAAATATTATGTTACATTAAAAAATACTTTTAAAATTTAGGCTAAATTTATTTTTTAATGTAACTAAGCTCTTAATTCAATGTTTTAGTCAAAGTGAACTTTATAAATTTTTATCCATATCAAATGTCAATTTTGAAAGTTCAATGCTTTTAACTACTAGTTCTCCAATGTATTTCATAGTAATTTCACGCATCTTAGCAACAATTTCATGATTTTTATTTGTTAAGAATTTAGTTGCTTCTTCATTCCTTAAGTATTTACCAGCTTCATCTGTTTCATTAATAATTCTAATTAAGAATTCACGACACTCTTTTAAATAATCTAAATCAGATTGTATTAATTTGCTGTAATGGCCTTCTACTAAAGCGGTAACTGTACGATACATCCAATAAGCATCAGTTAAATTCCATTCTAATTTTGTATCACTATAGCTTGGATCTGAGTCGTTAGAATTTCCGTAAAATGGTACATAAGGTGTATAAGCAGGAACACCTACACATATCCACATTATTGTAGACAAATCTTCTGGTACATTATTTCTAACTTGCATTACATGAGAATTTTGAGTACGGTTTAAAGAAATTGGTCTGAATAAAAGTTTTTCAGTTTCTGTTCCTTTACCATATGGATCATATACTGTCTCATCATAATGAGAACTTAAAATATATTCTACATCTTCCACAGAAAGTTTTCTATTTGCATGGAAAATGAATGGTAAATCATTAGAATCAGGTTCTTGTTTAATATCTGGATTAAAATATCTTTGTCCAAACCAAACTCTTGGAGTATTATAGTGACGATCTTTTTCTGTGCTTGTACCAAAAATTTTACGGAAGTTCCATCCAGATAAATTTGGATTTAGATTATTTTTTTCTACAAACTCTTGAATTCCTTCTGACCACATAAAGTTTTCATTATCATTAAAATCTATCTCTTCAATAGATACTTGGTTTGCAATTACACAGCATGCATCATCTGGTATTCTTTGAGCTACCCAATGATGTCCTGTTACTATTTCCATATACCAAACATCATTTTTATCACTAAAAATAACACCATTTCCTTCTGCAGAACCATGTGTTTTAATTAAATTACCTAAATACTCAACACCATGTTTTGCTGAATCAATGTAAGGGAGTACCATAAGCATCATAGAATCTTCAGCTAATCCATCTGATAATAAGGGGTCATAAGCTAGTACATGTTCATTTGCATAAACACTTTCTGTTGCACTCATTCCTACATTTTTTTCATTAAAGCCACTTTCTCCAAAGAATCCTTCTTTTTTTATATCTACATTTGGAACAATTTGATACCTATAAGCGGCTTTAGGTAGCTCTGCCTTAAATCCATTTTGATTAGAAGAATAAATACCACTTTGTTCTTTATTGGATGCTTGAACATAAAATCTTTGTGGATTATAAGGTGCAAAAGTATCGTCATTTCTACCGATAATTGTTGAACCATCAATTGAAGCTTTTTTTCCTACTAAAACAGTTGTACACATAATACATTCCTCCTAAATTTTTTATTTACATATTTTATATTACATAGTAACATTTTCAAGACACTCTATAATTCATATGATATACTTTAAGATTATTTTGTAAATCCTTCTAAATTTTAATTATTGATACCTAAAGTGCTTATTTATAACGTTTAATATACTTTTTAAAATGGATACTATAAAAAGTTTAATTAACTATATTTAATATTGAGAATGTTATAATAGTTATGAAATATTTAAAAAATATTTAGTGTACTTTAGTTAAATAGTAATTTGAATTAGCTATGGCTAACATTTTTAAATTAAACATATAATTATTTAAGAAATTTTTATAGAAGAAATGAAAAATAAATATTTATATAAATTAAAAGACTAGGAATTCACTCCTAGCCTTTATTTTAAAGTTTAGTATGTTTGTTTTATGAAAGGTTTTTTATGGAATAGAATCCATAACGTTAAACTAGTTATAGCAACAATTAAATACATAGTTCCAATGGCAACTATTTTATTACCTACATTTAAAGTTATAAGGAACATTCCAACGCTACCCATTATTGTATTCGCAAAGCTTATAAGAGAAGAGGCTGAGCCTATGTTGGTATCTTGTTGAGCTAACATTAAGTTCGTACTAGGTGGTCTTAGCATATTACCACAAAGCATAGCAGGAACTAGTGAAATAGAGAAAATATATGGTGATTTATTTCCTACTAAAATTAATAAAATTCCACTTAAGATTAAAACTATAAAGTCTATAGTCATAATAGTATTACTTTTAAATTTCTTTGATAATTTAACATAGAGAATTGGCCCTATTATTAAAAATATAGCAGAGAAAGAATAGAAGTAAGTATAAACATCATCTTTTAGACCAAAGCCATCGATGTAGATATAAGATGACATAGTTATATAGGCCATAAGTGGTATTGATGTTATTGAAAATATAAGCATAAGTAATGAAAATCCTGGATTTTTACTAACAACTTTTAAATTACCAAAAACTTTAGATATTTTTTGAGTGCTGTAAGTTACTAAAGTTTCTTCTAATAAAATCCCACCAACTATACCAATTACACTAACAATTGTTAAAGTCCAAAATATTCCGTGCCATGAAGAATATTTTAATATAAGTGCACCTATTGAAGGAGCAATAACTGGTGTAGTCATCGCTATTGATTGAACTAAAGCTAACATAGCGACTAATTTTTTGCCAGTATAGACATCTTTCATCATAGCAGTAGAAACTGATACGGCAGAACCACTGCCTATAGCTTGAATTATACGAGATATTATAAGTGTTTCAACGCTACTTGAATTTGCACATAAAAAACTTCCTATACAATAACAAGTCATTCCTATTAAAAGAATTTTACGTCTTCCGTATTTATCACTTAATGGTCCCCAAAATAACATACCAATTGCATAGAAAATAAAGAAAAATGTTATTGTTAAGTTTAATGTACTTATATCTGTATGAAAAGTATCTACCATTTTAGGTAATGCAGGTAGATAGAGGTCAGTAGACATAGGGACAAAGGCGCTTAAAAATCCAATAAATAATATAAAACCTTTATCTCCTAAGAATTTTTGAGTATTATTGATTTTTTCTTCTGTGTTCATTTAAATCTCCCTGTGTATTCAATTTTATAATAAAAAACAAGAACTTAGACATTTACATTAGATAATTGACTAGTAATGTAAATGCCTAAGTTATTGCATAAAGAAATGATAATATCAAATTAAACATAAGTCAATGTAAGGAAAGGTCTATGTTTACTTTATTTTCTATAACTTTTAAATATTAAAAATAATTTCTTAAGAATTTATAAGTAAATTTATATATAAAATAATAGTATAGAGAATTAACAAAGGAATAGATAAAATGATAGGTAAATAATAGTTGTAACTATTAAACAGATTAAGCATAAAAGGGAGATAGTTTATTTTGAGAAATTTATTTAGTTCAAATGGAAGCTTATTTAAAAAAGTTAAAGATGGGAAGCCATCAGGAATTATATTTACGTTATTACTTCCTATAATAGTGCCATTCTTAGCACTTCCTATAGTAGTATTAATTACAATGATTATTAAACTTTTAGGAATATGGAGAATTGGAGCGTTTGCATCTATAAATAGGCCTTTAGGTCTTATTATATCAACAGGATCAGTAATTATAGTATATTTTCTAATAGTTAAATTTAAAGAAAAGAGAAAAATAGCTACTATGGGATTCTCACTTAAAGATAATGCTGTATTTAAATACATAAGAGGATTTCTTATAGGGGTTTTAATGATTTTTATAGTTGCTGTTTTAATAGTTGCTATAGGTGATGGAAAATTTGTATTTAATAAAAATTTAGACTTTTCTTTTTTAATATCCTTTATATTTATGATTATAGCTTGGATTATTCAAGGTGCATCAGAAGAAATTATGATGAGAGGTCATATGTTGCCAGTTTTAGGGGTTAAAATTTCACCTATAGTTGCAATAATAATATCATCGTCATATTTTGGAGTACTTCATCTTGGAAATCCAGGTGTAGCACCGCTTGCTATAGTAAACCTAATATTATTTGGAATTTTCGCTGCTATATATGCAATTTATGAGGAAAGTCTTTGGGGGGTATGTGCATTACATAGTGCTTGGAATTTCGCGCAAGGAAATATATTTGGATTTCTAGTAAGTGGTACAGAGACAGGTGTAGGAAGTATTATAAACACGAAAATATTAGAAAATAATTTAATTAATGGTGGAACATTCGGACCAGAGGGCGGGGTTATAGTTACTTTAATATTGGCTATTGGAATAGCTATTTTAGTATACTTACTTATAAGAAAAAATAAATTAAAGATATAAAAATAAGCTAACCTATATTTTAAAATATAAGTTAGCTTATTCTATTGTAACCTTATTTATATTTTGCCAAGCATGTAGTTTTTCTTTTATTATTTCACGATGTTTAAGATTAGGTCTAATTTTAGTTTTCAAAATATATTCTTTTGGAAATATAGTTTTAATATCTTTATTATGAGAGATAGATTTAAAATCAGTAACAATAAAATCTTTATCATTTTTTGAGATAGATATTACTCCATTGAAATCTTCATTAGATGTGTTTTTAGCTGTATTCTTATCAACTTTATATCCAGATAGAGAGTATGTTATATAGGCAAGAAGTACATTGTTTTTAACTTCTTTTCCTACAATGTCATATGATAAAAATATTTGATTTGCATTAGAAAAGTGCTTATCTTTATAATCCTTTTTTAAGTAATTAGATATAACATTATCTAATCTTTTATAAGAGATAAAATTTTCTTCTTTATTTAAACTTTCATTAGGAATATACTCTTGTTCAAAAGCAAATAAAAAAATAATGGCAGTTGATACAAGAATTATAATTAATTTCTTCAAAAAATCACCCCCTATAAGAATAGTATAAAGCATGTCTAACACCTAATTAACAACAAAAGGGTTAAAAAAAGGAATATTTAAGGTTACATTAAGGAAAATATAAGATTTCAAAAATAATGTGTATAATAAATATATGAGATTTTAAAAATGGAGTGATTATTATGCAAAAGACTAATGCGATGAGAATATTAGACAAGAATAAAATAGAATACAATGCACTTGAGTATGACTGCTCAGACGGTCATATAGATGGAGCTTCAGTAGCAGAAAAGACAGGGCAAGATCCAAAGACAGTATATAAAACATTAGTTACAATTGGTAACTCAAAAAATCTTTATGTATTTGTTATTCCTGTACTTGAGGAATTAGACTTGAAGAAAGCTGCAAAGGTATCAGGGGAGAAAAAAGTTGAAATGATACATGTTAAAGATATAAATAAACTAACTGGATACATAAGGGGAGGTTGTTCTCCTATAGGAATGAAAAAACAGTATAAAACATTTATACAAAAGGAAGGACTAGAACTGGAAAAGATAGTTTTTAGTGGTGGAAAGATAGGACTTCAGATAGAGATGAATCCAAAAGATATAGAAAAAGCAATTAGAGTGAATTTTGAAGATTTAATAAAATAGTAGTATGTATGGTATAAGCTAACTTGGATAAACTAACCTTATAATGAAAAAGGAGAGTTTATTATGAAAACAAAGAAGGTTATATCGTATTTAATTATAGCTAATTTAATAGTAATTTTATTATATATCCTTGGAAATTTTAAAGTAATAGATGAATTTATAGATGTATTTGTTTTGGTTATATTCACACCAATGATATTTGGAGTTTTTTTATTTTATATATTGAAACCATTAAATGAGATATTTATAAGAAAGGGATTAAAGCGTTCTATGGCAACAGCTTTAACACTTGTTATTTTTATATTTGTGCTATCAGGTATAGCAAAGTATTTTGGAGAATATTTTATAAAGCAGATAATACAATTAAGGCAAATTATAAATTCAATATTAATAGAAAATAATATAAGAGAATTTGCAGAAAAAGGTTTTAATGATGGTCAATTAAAAGTATTTATAGATGGATTTGCTAATCAGATTATAAGATATATTAATTTAATACTATCTAATGTAGGTGGAATATTTAATAAGGGAATGATGTTATTTTCAAATGTTATACTTGTTATTTTAATAACTTTTTTCTTGTTAAGAGATGGAGATCAGTTTAAACCTCATGTACTTAAATATTGCCCTAAGAAATATCAAGGTACTGCTGAGGGTATACTATCTGAAAGTGATACAGTATTATCAAGTTATATAATAGGTCAGGCTACAGTAGCATTATCTTTAGCAATAATGGTCTTTATAGGATATAAAATAATAGGTATGCCAGGTGCGTTATTTTTAGCAGGATCGACATTTGTATTAGCATTTATACCTTTTGTTGGATTTTTTATATCCATGATAATCCCATATATACTTGCAGCATCTATGGGACTAGGTATGATAATTAAACTTACTATATTATTTATAATAGCTCAGACTTTAAAAGGAAGAGTAGTTGTACCATTTATTATGGGAAGGGCCATGAAGATACACCCAATAACGGATATATTTTTAGTTGTAGGAGCTGCTGCAATTGGAGGTCCTATAGCAGCTTTTTGTATAGTTCCTATATATTCATTATTAAAAGTGATTTTGAAAAATTTAAGAGATAATGGTTATATATCTTATGAAAAAATAATAGAGAAAAAATTCAATTAGAAAATAATAAATAACTATCTTATAATTCTATGATTATAAGATAGTTATTTATTCATGTAAATGTTTAAATTGGTGATATAATTGGTATTAAGAACTATGAGGTAATAAAAATTATTATTAAAGGGGTGATATTATGTATGATGTTGTAATAATTGGTGGTGGAGTTATTGGTGGAAACATCGCTAGAGAACTTTCAAAATACAAATTAGAAGTCTGTATGATAGAAAAAGAGGAAGATGTTAGCTGTGGCTGCTCCAAGGCTAATAGTGGAATAGTACATGGTGGATATGCAGATACTCCAGGAACATTAAAGTCTGAGCTTTGCGTTAAAGGGAATAGAATGTTCGCTGATCTGGAGAAGGATCTAAATTTTGGTTATAGGGAGACAGGCTCTCTAGTATTAGCATTCTCAGATGAAGAGAAGGAGCATTTAGAAAAACTTTATAATGATGGTATAGAAAATGGAGTACGTGGACTTAAAATAATAGATGGTGAAGAAGTAATTAAAATGGAGCCTCGTCTAAATAAGGAAGTAAAGTGGGCGTTATATTGTAGTGATGCAGGGGTATGCTCTCCATATGAATTTACTATAGCCCTTATAGAAAATGCCATAAAAAATGGAATGGAATTAAGACTAAGTGAGGAAGTTATAGGACTTGAAAAGTCAGGAGATATATTTAAAGTTAAAACTAATAAATGTGTTATTGAATCAAGATATGTAATAAATGCAGCTGGTGTATATAGTGATAAGGTATCAAAAATGATAGGAGTAGACACATTTGATATTATTCCTAGAAAGGGTGAATATATAATATTTAATAAAGATCAAGCTTATTTAGTGAATAAAGTAATATTCCAAGTGCCTACTAAAAAGGGAAAAGGGATATTAGTTACAACAACTTATCATGGCAATCTTTTAATAGGTCCAGATGCAGAGCAAGTTGCTCATAAAGATGATGTATCTACAGATGAAAAATCTCTTAGAGAGATTGTAGATTCTGCAAGAAAATCAGTAAGTGGATTTGATATGAAGAAGGCTTTAACTTCTTTTGCTGGGGTAAGACCCACTAGTTCAACTAAAGATTTTATAGTGGAGGAGACTGATGTTAAAGGATTCCTAAATGTAACAGGAGACTCACCAGGACTTACATCATCACCTGCAATAGCTAAGAAGGTAATTGGAATACTTAGAGATTCAGGACTAAAATTAGAAGAAAATAATCATTTTATTGCCTATAGAAAACCTATATTTATTAAAAAAGATAGGGACTTTAAAGGAGATATTAATGCAATAGATCCAAAGAAACATATAATATGTAGATGTGAAGCAGTCACTGAAGCTGAAATAGTAGATGCACTAAATAGAGAGATAAAGATTTGCTCTATAGATGCTATTAAAAGGCGTACAAGAGCTGGGATGGGTACATGCCAAGGGGCATTTTGTAGACCAAGAGTTAGAAAGCTTATTGCGGAAACTCTAAATATAAAGGAAGAAGATGTAGGTGGCTTAGCACCAAGGTCCTCAGATCTCCATAATAGAGTTAAAAGAATGGATATAATGAAACTTTAATATAAACATAAAATGAGTGTCTTTACTGTTATATAAATAATAATAGTAAAGACACTCATTTTGTTATATTAAATAACGTAAAAGAATACTGCTATAAAGTGGCATAGAGTTCCAAGCATTATAAAGATGTGAAAAATTTCATGAGTGCCAAAGGGTCCTATTTGAATTCTATCATCCTTAAATGCGTAGATAATCCCACCAATTGTGTACATAACTCCCCCAAGAACTAGTAAAAATAAAGCTTGAGGTACTAATACTTGTGATAATGGGTATATTGCAAATATAGCAAACCAACCAATTGCTATATACATTACACTTGAAATCCATTTAGGGCAACCAACCCAAAACATTTTAAATATAATTCCAAGTACACCAGAGGTTAATACTGCTCCAAATAGAATCCAACCAATTTTATTGTTGAGAGCTATTAAGCAAAATGGTGCATATGAACCTGTGATAAGTACAAATATCATTGAGTGATCTAATTTTTTTAATCTATATATTACCTTTTCGGTAGAAATAACTGAGTGATAAGTCGCAGAAGCTGAGTAAAGCAAAATCATGCTGATTCCAAACATAATAACTGACAGTATAGCAATAAATCCACTATGGGTTAATATCGCCTTTATAACTAAAGCTATTAATCCTACTAATGAAAGAGCAGCACCTATAAGGTGAGTAAGCCCATTTACTGGTTCTCTAAAATATTTATCCATACTTAAACCTCCAAAAAATTCCACGTAGTTTTTATAACTACTTATTATAATATTATTATATTATTTATAACTAAATATGGTCAAAGTTATTATTGACTCAAAAATGAGTAAAAATACTTAAAATACTGTAAAAATATTGAATTATCTCCGAAATACTATTATTATTAAAATATAGATATTTTGACACGTAGTTTTTGAAACTAGATTGGGAAGTGAAGTTATGGAAAAAAAACAAATAATAAAGTTGATAGAGGAAATGGCATTAGAGAAAAATATTAGATTAGAGGATATGCCGGAAATAGATCTATATATGGACCAAGTTATACAGTTATTTGAGAGTAAATATAATGACTCTAAAAGAAATGAAGAAGATAAGGTATTAACAAAAACAATGATAAATAATTATGCTAAGGGTAAGCTTCTTATGCCAATTAAAAATAAGAAGTATTCAAAAGAGCATTTAATACTTATGAGCCTCATTTATAATTTAAAGGGCAGTTTATCAATAAGTGATATAAAATCATCTTTAGATCATATAGTAAAAGAATTTGAAAATGGATCAGAATATCCTTTAAGAGAGGTGTATAATGCTTATTTAGAACAGTGTGAAGAAGATTTAGATAGCTTTAAAAATAGCGTTTGTGATAAGGATGAATTAGTAAAAAATAAGGTTAAAAATGATAAAGATAAGGATTTTGAAGAAAAGTTTCTACTTCTATGCTCAATGATTAATATGAGCAATATGTATAGAAGAATGGGAGAAAAAATTATAGATGAGTTCTTAACTATAGAAGGAGGAAAATAAAATTTATGAAAAATTTAAATGATCTAAAGAAGCAAATAGATTCTATAGATGGTAGAGGTTATAAATCTTATAAGACATTAGAGGGAGATTATGATTTTTCAGATTATATACTTCATATAGATCATGTTCAAGGAGATCCATTTGCATCACCATCAAGAATAAGAGTAAGTATGAAAAGTAATGTAAATAAGATTCCATATGATTTATTTAATGAAAACCATAAAAGAATAGCAGTTCAAGATTTTATAACTAGGGTTTTTTCTCAAAATATAAATAGATTTGGAGAAAGGGTTATGGGGTCTGGTAAAAGTGGAATGATAAATATAAGTAGATGCCCACAAGAAATACTAGATAGAACAGCAATTGTTATAGATAAAGATAAAATTGAAGCGAGATTTGAAGTTGGATTTCCAGCTAGAGGAAGAAGTGTTTTAGGAAGAGAACTTCAAAAGATACTTTATGATTTCTTACCGAAAATAGTAGATGATAGCTTAAAATATGAAAGGCTAAATAAAAATAAACTTATAAATAGAGTTAAACTTGTATGTGATCAAGAGTTTATAAGAGAAGAACTTAAAAGACAGGGATTAGTTGCATTTGTTGCTAATGGATCAATATTACCAAGAGAAAGTGGTGTATCAACTAGACCATTAAGAGATGGAAGAGAATTTATATCACCAAAGGAATTAGAGGTATCAATAAGCTTACCAAACAAAGGACTAATTAAAGGAATGGGAATAAAAAAGGGAATAACTTTGATAGTTGGTGGAGGATACCATGGTAAGTCAACTCTTTTAAATGCTCTAGAACTTGGAGTATACAATCACATAGAAGGTGATGGAAGAGAGTATGTTATATCTGCTAGCACAGCTATGAAAGTTAGAGCTGAAGATGGTAGAGCAATAATAAAAGATGATATATCTTTATTTATAAATAACCTTCCAAATGGAAAAGATACTAAGAAATTTACAAGTGAAAATGCTAGTGGTAGTACATCACAGGCTGCAAATATAGTTGAGGCAATGGAATCAGGAAGCGAGCTATTACTTATAGATGAAGATACATCTGCAACTAATTTTATGATTAGAGATGATGTTATGCAAAGCTTAGTATCTAACGAAAATGAGCCAATAACTCCATTTATAGAGCTTGTTAGAGGAATATATGAAGAAAAGGATATATCAACTATCATAGTTGTTGGAAGTTCTGGAGATTATTTTGATATTGCAGATACTGTAATACAAATGGATGCATATGAGCCAAAGGATGTAACAAATAAAGCTAAGGGATTAGCTAAGGGACTTATTCTTAAGAGAATAGAAGATAGAGATTTAAAGATTGACATAAACTTTGATAGAAAGTTATTAAAGGGATCAATAGAGAAGGGTCCAAAGGGTGTGAAAATTAAGACTCTAGGGGTAGATGGACTTAATATAAATAGAGAAGAATTAGATTTAAGATCTGTTGAGCAAATAGTAGATAGAGAGCAAGTAACTACAATCGGAAACGTAATGAAATGGGCTGATGATAAATTAATTAATAACAACCTTACTATGATTGAAATAACAGATAAAATAATAGATGAGATAAAGAATAAAGGTTTACTATCAATTAGTGGAACTAAAGGTGGAGCGGGGAACTTAGCTCTTCCAAGAAGACAAGAAATAATGGCCGCATTTAATAGATATAGAAAGCTTAGAATAAAGTAAATTTTAAAATAACAGTAGCTAGATTCGTACAAAGACATATCTAGCTACTGTTTTTTTGTGATTAATTATATGATTCAATCTGTAAGCAAAATGATCTTGTACTTATAAATCTTTAGTCATTTTCATATGTAAAATTCCTACTTCTGTGAATTCTTCACCTATCTTTTTATAACTAATTCTTTCATAAAATGGTATAGCTGTTTTTCTAGCATTTAGTATTATTTTAGTAAAACCTTTATCTTTAGCAAAGCTTTCTGCAAAAGATATAAGTTTTTTTCCTATATGTTTATTACGTAAAGATTCATCTACAGCGACTTGTCTCATTTGAAGTGTAGTATTATTAAATTTCCTTAGTAGAAGTGTACCCACAACTTTAGAATTAATAATTGCACAAATATGATAATCATCTACTTCTATTTCTAAAGCATCATCTGATATATCCATTCCTAAAGGCTTTCTTAAAACATTATCTCTAAGCCTCAATTCAGATTTATATTCTGGAGTATTAAAAAATACCTCTTTTATTATTATCTCATTCATTAAAATTCACCCCAAATTAATGTATTTATATTAAGATTTTATTATATATAGTTATTTGTGAACAGTATATAATAAAAATTTAGTATATTATTAAGTAGGAGGGGATGTGTAGGTATGAAAATAATAATTTCTATATTAGTAGTAATTATAATATTATTAGGTGGGGTATTGGGTTTCGTAGGAAATTATTTTTATAATTTAGCACTTAATCCACACATGTCAAAGGATGCAATATTTGGTGCAACTGAAGAAGCAAGTAGTGATGCAGTATCTCAAGATGAAACTAGTGGGGAAACTAGATCTGAAGATCTAGAATGGCTTTTAGCGGAATCAGATTATAAAGATAAATATGTAAAGTCTAATGATGGGCTTAAACTTCATAGCTATGAAGTTAGAAATACAAAGAAAACAAACAACTGGGTTGTAGTTGTTCATGGATATACTAGTGAAGGAAAGCAAATGTCTAGCTTTGCAAAACCTTTTTATGATATGGGATATAATGTACTAATTCCAGACTTAAGAGGGCACGGAAAAAGCGAAGGTGACTATATAGGCATGGGATGGGATGATAGATTAGATATTATAAAATGGATAGATCATATACTAGAAGAAGATAAGAATGCAAATATAGTACTTCATGGAGTATCAATGGGGGCTGCTACAGTTATGATGACAGCGGGAGAAGAACTTCCAAGCAATGTTAAAGCTATAATTGAGGATTGTGGTTACACTTCAGCTTGGGATGAATTTTCATATCAATTAAAAGCACTTTTTAAGTTGCCATCATTTCCAGTAATGAATGCAGCGAGTATAGTTAGTAAGATAAGAGCTGGATATTGGCTTGGAGAAGGCTCTGCAATAAAGCAAGTTGCTAAATCAAAGACACCTATGCTATTTATACATGGTGATGCAGATGACTTTGTTCCATATTTTATGTTGGATGAACTATATAATGCAGCAACCTCTGAGAAGGAAAGGTTAGTAATAGAAGGTGCTGGACATGCTAAGGCAGCAACAGTAAATCCTGAACTTTACTGGGATACAATAAAGAAATTTATAGATAAGAATATTTAAAATACTTTATAGAAATAAAGGAGGACTTTATGAGAAAGTTAAGTCATGGTTGTACTTTAGATTGCTTTGATTGCTGTAAATTTAATGTTTACGTTGAGGATAATAATATAATCAAAATAGAAGGTGATAAGGGACATCCATACACTAAAGGATTTGTATGTAAAAAGGGACTAGCTCATTTAGATAGATTAAATCATAAAGATAGAATATATAGCCCAATGATAAAAAGAGATGATAAGTGGTTGGAGATATCATTTGATGAGGCTTTAGATATAATGGCAGAGAAATTAAAAAAGTATAAAACTGATTTTGGTTCAAAATCAATTATGTACTATGAACAATACGGCAATGGAGCTTTATTAAAGAGCATAGGCAATATATTTTTTAATATGTATGGTGGTGTAAGTACATCAAAAGGGGGACCGTGTTGGAGTGCTGGAATAATGGCACAGAAATATGATTTTGGAGATGTTAGAAGCCATTCATTAGAAGATATGTTAAATAGCAAAAGTATATTTGTTTGGGGTAAAAATCCTGCATTTACTACTATTCATACCATGCAAATGATTAGAAAAGCTAAGGCTAATGGAAGCAAAATAGTAGTAATAGATCCTATATATACTGAGACTGCTAAAATTTCTGATTTATATATAAGAGTTAAGCCAGGTGGAGATTATGATTTAGCTTTAGCAATGGGAAAGATAATCATAGAAAAAGATTTATGTGATTTTGAATATATAGATTCATATGTATTAGGATTTAATAATTATAGAAGATATATTGAATCGTTAGAACTAGATGAACTTTTAAAAAGATCTGGAGTATCTAGAGATGATGTAGAAAAATTAGTTGAGTTATATACTAATAAATACTCTACACTTTTATTAGGTTATGGAATGCAAAAATATAAAAACGGTGGAAATACGATTAGAGCTATAGATGCTTTAGGAGCTATAACAGGACAAATAGGTTTTAGCGGTGGAGGAGTAAACTATGCAAATAAAGTTTATCCTAAAATATTAAATGGAGATCCTTATAATAGCGAAAATTTCGGTGATAATAGACTGTTTTATGTAAGTGATATGAGTGATTTTATTGACGAAACAATAGAGGGTGATACCTATTATAAAAATGGAATATTTACTAATGATATAAAAAATAGAGAAGATTTAGAGAAATTAAATATTCCAATAAAGATGGCTGTTATAACTAAAAGTAATTTATTAAATCAATTAGCTGATTTAAATAAGATTAAGGATTCAATAAATAAAATTGAATTTAAAGTTTGTTTTGATATGTTTATGACAGACACAGCAAATATGTGTGATATGGTTATCCCAACTACAAGCACATTAGAAAGTGAAGATTTACTATTTAGCTCAATGACAAATCCATATATTATTTATAATGAGAAACTTGTAGAACCTAAGAATAAGTATATGGATGAGTATTATTTCTTTATGGAATTAGCAAAGAGAATGGGAATAGAGAAATATCCATTAGTCTCAAAGAAAGAATATTTAACTAAAGTGATAGAACCACTTAAAGGTTATTATAAAGATATATCATTAGATAAAATAAAAAATGAATATATAACAATACATGAGAGCATTCCATGGGAGGATAAAAAATTTTTAACACCATCAGGCAAGTTTGAAATTTCTTTATATAGAGATAACTTCAAAGATAATAGGGAAGGTAAGTTTAGACTATTAACTAATCATGGCAGGGATTCTCTATCTAGTCAGCATTTCATGGATACAGAAGGTATATCTAAAGCTTATATAAATGAGAAGATGGCAAAGAGTATAGATATATCTAATGGAGAGACGGTAAACTTAAAATCAACAAATGGAGCAATAAAAGTAGAAATAATTATAGATGAATCTGTAATTGATGATGTTGTAATGATGTATGTAGGATGGTGGAATAAGCATGGAAATCCTAACTTATTAACAGAGTCAGGAATATCAGATATAGGTGGACAAGTAACATATAATGAAACCTTTGTAGAGATAGAAACTAAGCGTAAATAGTGTCTCACATTTTGGATATAAAGCATATAATAACCTTGAAAAATAATATTTATGGAATGAAGAAATGAAGCACAATGATTGGGTAATAATGAAATTTAGAGGGGAGCCAAATAAGAAATCTTTCACTCTTGAAGAGGCAAGGAAAATAGCAAAAGAATTGAAGATCGATTTTTCTAAAGAAAAGTTTGATATAGAACAATTTAGAATGGGATTAGATGTGGAACTTGAGCACGGCAGTAAGGTCCCAAGTACCAATGTCACTCATGATGACCCTATATTAACAGGGAAAATAGCTTTGGCACACTTGATGGAATTTCCGGATTATTATACAAGACTTAAAAAACTTGAATCTGAGGCTAAGGCTTATTGGAGCAAAAAAATAACATAGGGATATTATTTATAAATTAGATACACAATCTTTATAAGATTGTGTATCTTTTTATACTTAGAAATATTTTCGTGATTATAAAATGTCATCAAAGGGAAAAGGTGACAGGAACTTAAAATAACCTTTAAGAATATAATATAATAAATTTTTTTTGGGGAGAAAAGTTATGATAAGTAATAAAAAGTATGTTGTACTATCGTTAGAGTTACATTTATTTTTTGCAAGAATAATGAAAGAACATTCTCTTTTTTTAGAGGCAGGTTTTACACCTAAAGATTCTAAACTTGCTAAAGAAGCGGATTGTTATAAGCGAAGATTTGAGGAAGTTTTATTAGAAGCAGTTAAATTAAGTGACGGTATAATTAGGGAAGAAGTATTAGAGTCTGGAGAATTTTTTACTGACTATACATTAAGCACGGAACGAAAAACAGAGCACTTTACAGGCATAAAGATAAATGAAAAGATAACTATGATGGAGCTAAAGCTACACTGTGAAGAACATAAATATATTAAGTCTGAAACGGTTAAAGATGTAAAGCAGCTTAATAAGAGAGCAAGGAGATTAGTAGAGGGTCTTATAGATTTAAAGATGAGAATATTGGATTGTGTACTATGTTGTGAGATATTTACAATGAATTATCCTCTACTTATTGAACATATAATCAGAGAGGCAAAATTATATCGTGATTATATAGTAAATCTTGAGAATAATGAAAATGTTGAGGAGATTGATAATAGAGATATTAAAGAAACACAGTTATTCTGGGATAGAATTATGATGGAGCATGCGTTATTTATTAGAGGATTACTTGATCCGGCTGAGAATAATTTAATTGATACGTCAGATAAGATTGCTAAAGAGTATGATATGATTATTAAAAAGGCACGTAGAATGACTGATGAAACGATGTCTGATGTTACTATGGAAACTCTAAATGAAACAATTAAAATTAAAGATTTTAAGCAAGCTGGAACAAAGGGGATAGATGAATGTAAAATACGATCAATAATTTTACCTCTCCTTGGAGATCATGTACTAAGGGAAGCTAACCATTATATTAGAATATTAGAAAAATATAAAGGCAAAATGGAAGAATGTTAGGGGTTATAGTTAATTAAAAAATTATCTATAAGGTATTAATAAATTAGGAGAGGTGAATTTTAAAAAATTCACCTCTTTTTGTTTGATATTAGCCTTTTGACATTTGTTGTTTAACTGTTGCTACTTCTTCAGGTTTTGCTTGTTCAGCAGGTATGTAATATCCCTTTTCTCTCGCTTTTTGGAAAAGAGCATATTGACGAGTTTCATCTTGGTTTCTCATCATTTGAATAGTTTCACGAAGTTCTTTATTTTCTGTTTGAGCTATTATACCTCCATAGCCAGCTAGACTAGCATTTAAGCCAGCAAGGTAATCGCTTATCATTTCTTTTTCTTGCATAAATAATACCTCCTATCCTAAGAAGGACATTAATTTGTCCTTACTTTTTTTAGCATCTTGAGCATCTTTTTGTAACATTTGCTTTAATGTTGCATCTGTACATTGATTAGAGTAATCTGTTAATTTTTTTTCGATTGTACCATGAGCACCAATTAGGTGACGTAAGTTTTGTAATTCTAATTCGTTTAAATTAGCCACAATATTCAACTCCTTTTGTTTAATGTTCAATATTAATATCTGCAATCTAGTAAAAAGTTATTCTTAATTAAGCAATGGTTATTTTAGATTATTAATTCTAATAATGGTATATTTAGATTAGTATATAATTAATTCTTATAGATAAAAATAAATTGTAAAATTTAAGTGTAGTTAATTATTTTATTAGAAATGATAGAAGAGAACCTAGCAATTCAATAGATTAAAGAAACATACATTATTTATTCATTCATTTACGAAAGAGATATATAAGCATCTAAATATAGTATATTAAATTCACGAATATGTATGGATAGAGTATTATAATAATGAAAACTCTTAAATAATGGGGAATTAAATAATGGGATATTATGTTGAAGTTGATTCAAATGTAAAAGTATATGTAGAAGACCTTAATGAGGAAGGAAATAAAACAATTGTATTTTTACATGGATGGCCAGGTAGTCATGAGCTATTTGAATATCAATTTGATTATTTTTCAAAAAAAGGCTATAGGTGTATTGGATTGGACCAAAGAGGTTTTGGTAAGTCTGATAGACCAAAGGATGGATATGATTATAATACATTAGCTGATGATGTAAAGTGTGTTATGGAAAGGTTAGAATTAAAAGACTGTACATTATTGGGGCATTCTACTGGTGGAGCAATTGCTACAAGATATATGGCAAGGCATGAACAATATGGGGTATCAAAACTTGTACTTTGTGCAGCAGCGGTTCCTAGTCTTATAAAACGAGCAAATTTTCCTTACGGATCAAAAGTGGAGACAGTTGAAAGTATTATAGAGGGAACTTATAGAGATAGGCCTAAAATGTTAGAGGATTTCGGTAAAATATTCTTTCATAAGAAGATAAGTAGACCATTTTCTGAATGGTTTTTACAATTAGGATTTCAAGCGGCAGGATGGTCTACAGCAGCAATTGCTAACACTTGGATTAATGAATGTTTATTTGAAGATTTGGAGGAGATTTATGTTCCTACATTAATTTTGCATGGTGTTCATGATAAAGTTGTTTTACCTCCACTTGGTGAAGCACAAAGAGATCTTATTAGAAATTCTAAGCTTATAAAGTTTGAAAAGAGTGGTCATGGATTATTTTATGATGAAAAAGATAGGTTTAATAAGGTGGTAAGATGTTTTATTGAAGAGGGGAATTATTAAATGTATTTTATTTCTTTTTGATAATTTTAAATAGTATAGAAATATAAATTTTAAGCCAATAAAAAAGAGCATTTCTGCTCTTTTTTATAAACAATATTAACAATCTATCCTTGGCTTAGTTGGATCACATTCTGGTCTTTTTACCTCTGAAACCATAGATAACTTTGTTAAATAATAGCATTCTTCCCTATACATATGATCAAGTATAAGAGGTCTCAAAGTTCCTAAAACCTTCTTTTCTATAACTAATTTTTCTAACTTCTTTAAAAATTTCTTAAAACATAACATTTCTTCATCTGCATCTTGATTTAATTTATCTAATGCTGGAAATTTATTTAATCCAGTTCTCATATATCCTTTCATTTCGGTTGCTTTTTCATATAATGTATCGAACTTTTTCCTATACTTCATACTAAGTTTTATTAAGTCTTTTTCAGACATATCAAGTGAACTTGAAATTGATGCGGCGTGACCAGATCCATCAAGTAGCCATAACTTATGATAATGTATAGGGTTTAATAAACTTAGCTCCTTATTCACAAGACAGCTTAGAATAAATATATATTCTTCTACTTCATTGACCATATGATTTATAAATGTTGGGGGAAGGTTAATCTTTATGTTACCTACTAATAGTTCTTTAATAATATGAAGTTTAAAAGCGCGAATTTCACAAGCAGCATTATAGGCTGAATTATTTAGATTCGCAAGTTCTTCTTCGTCTAATTTCATTTTAGATTGGTCTAAAAGTTTATCAAATAAATGTATAAAGTGCTTCGCTCTCTGTATGGTTTCCTTCTCTTCCTCTGCCAAGGCCATTAGTATGAACCTAGAGTGGTCTCCCAATATCTGCAACCAAAAGCGATGTTCAAATAATATTTCGTTTCTATAATTCCAAGTTTCCAAAACATTTCTCCATTAAATATTTCTTTACTAAATTATATTATAATATTT
Source organism: Clostridium sardiniense (assembly GCF_019753795.1). Taxonomy (NCBI): domain Bacteria; kingdom Bacillati; phylum Bacillota; class Clostridia; order Eubacteriales; family Clostridiaceae; genus Clostridium; species Clostridium sardiniense. The sequence continues at coordinate 75,113 of NZ_JAIKTU010000008.1, forward strand.
CTAGAAAACTGTTACAGGTTCTTTTGAATTATACGGTTTTTACTTTGAATCGAGTAAACAATAAAGAACTTACATAAAGCATTTATCGTGTTAACCTTAAATTCTTAACTGTAGATACTTTTTATTATTAATTTAAGATAAAAAGAGAAGTAATTATTAGATATTTTTTTAATTTACTTCTATTCCTTTATTTTATACTTCATAGTAATTGGTTCTATTATAAATAATGTAATTATAGCTATTATTACAAATGGAATATAGAAGGGAACAATTCCCTTAGCTGATAGGAGTTGAGATACACCATAACCTATAACTAAGCATATTCCTGCAACAAAGGTATTAGATAAAGTAGCTATTAGAGGAGTTTTGCAATGAGGACATTTTGTAACTCTACTCATTTTTACTTGAGTAACTTTAAAATCTTCTTTACACTTAGGACATGTTTTAGTGAAACTATACAAAGTAATCACCTCCTAATTTAAATATATTATACAGATTATACCATATATTGCTACATATTAAACAAAAACCCCATCTATAGATGAGGTTTTTATTTAAAAGAATATATTTGCCATTATAACAATAACAGGTAGTGTTATGATAGTTCTTTCTATAAATAATATTACTAAGTCTTTTAATCCAACTGGAATTTTTGATCCAAGTAAAAGTCCACCAACTTCTGACATATAAATAAGTTGAGTAACTGATATACAAGCAACTATAAATCTTGTCATTTCACTAGTTATACTAGTTGCAAGAACTGATGGAATAAACATATCAGCAAAACCAACAACTAATGTTTGAGCAGCAGCAGCAGCTTCTGGAACACCAAGTAATTTTAACAATGGAATAAATGGTGTACCCATAACTTGGAATATTGAAGTGTATTCTGCAATCATAAGTGCAATGCCGCCCATAGCCATAACTATTGCAAGAACACCAATCCACATATCTAGTACATTTTTTATTCCTGATATAACAAATTCTTTTGGGTGAGTATTGTCACTAGCCTTTTCTACAGCTTTTTCAAGTCCCCAAGAAAATGGAGTATAGCCTTCTGGTATAACTTCTAAATTTTTTGAATCCTGACCACCAAAGTAATCATCTTTCTTTCTTGAAAGAGGTGGTATTCTAGGTATTATTATTGCAGCAACTATTCCTGAAAGTGTAACTGTTAAATAAAATGGTAGGAACATATGAGCAAGTCCTACTTGAGATATTATAACTAGACAGAATGTAATTGAAACAGCAGAGAATGTTGTACCAATTACAGCAGCTTCCCTTTTAGTATAAAAACCTTGTTCGTATTGTTTTGAAGTTAAAAGTATACCAATACTTCCATCACCAAGCCATGAAGCTATACAGTCAATTGAAGATCTACCTGGTAAGTTAAATATCGGTCTCATGAATTTAGTAAGAAGTGATCCAACAAATTCTAAAAGACCAAAATCTAAAAGTAGTGGAAGTAAGAATCCTGCAAATAGGAAAACTGCTATTAGTATAGGTAATAAATCATTTAAAACAAGTCCACCAGTATTCTCTGACCATATGAATTCTGGTCCAATTTTAAAAAATGCACATATAATAAAAATCATTCCTAAGATTCTAGCAATAAACCATAGTGGTGTTACATTAAATAGATTATTTAAATAAGTATTTTTAGTTAAAAACTTTGGCTTAAATAATTTTATAACAACACTACCTACAACTGATAGTGAAATAAGTATTAATGCCATGAACTTAAGTAATTCTGTAAAATTCCCCTCAATAAAATTAGCCATAAATGCTATTGGTATAGTTATCTGTCCATCTATTTTCATTGGTATCATAAATAGAGATATTCCAATTAAAGATGGTATTATAAATTTCAATAATGATGCCGTGTGGTATTTAGTATCTATCTTTTCCATAATTAGCTCCTTTATATAAATTTTATGCATAAATTATTTATAAATATACAATATATATACATGATAACCTAAAATATTAAAAAAAGATACCCTTTTTAATAAAAATATTCATAAAATATACATAAAACATTAAAGGCTTAATTTAAAATAGTGGAGTATCAAATAAAGAAAACTACAGACAATATTAAGGTAGAAAGAAATGAAGGAGGGTGAATTGCGATGGCACAAAATGAACAAAATACACAAGATTCACAGTGTATGCAATATATGCAAACTGCGCAAAATAAGCAAGGCTTGCAGAATGAACAGAATACGCAAGGTTCACAAAATACACGAGGCTCACAGAATGAACAGAATACGCAAGGTGCACAAAATAAGCAAGTCTCACAGAATGAACAGAATACTCAAGGTGAACAAAATACGCAAGGTTCACAAGATGAACAGAATACTCAAGGTACACAAAATATGCAAAGGCCACAGAATGAACAGAATACTCAAGGTGAACAAAATACGCAAGGTTCACAAGATGAACAGAATACTCAAGGTACACAAAATATGCAAAGGCCACAGAATGAAGAAAATGTGCAGAATGCACAAGTTGCACAAAATGCGCAATATGCTCAATACGCACAAAATGCACAATATGCGCAGTATGCACAAAATGTACAAAATGGGCAAAATACACAAAATGAACAAGGTACACAAAATAATCAAAATGAACAAAATACACAAAGTGCAATAGAAAGTGTAGAAAGCTGCCTAGATGAATTAAATAAGGCTAAAACAAAGTTAGATGAAGCTATTCAATCATCAGAAAAAGAGCAAAATAAAAGCTTAATTCAAAATTCCTTAAAGTCAGTTGACCAATCAATAAATAATGTAGAATATACAATCAATAACTATAAGGAGAGCAGTAAATAGATTGATAAAACATTAAATAAAAAAGAACTATCAATTATAATTGATAGTTCTTTTATAGTTAAATGTTATTAATTAATCTTCTTCCCAATCCATAGATCTCTTAACAGCCTTTTGCCATCCAGCATAATATTTATCCATATCAGCCTTAGAAGCCTTAGGGATGAATGTTTCACCAATGCATTTCATAGACTTAATTTCCTCTTTATCTTTCCAGAATCCAACTGATAATCCAGCTAAATAAGCAGCACCAAGTGCTGTTGTTTCTACTATTATTGGCTTTTCTACCTTTTTATCTATTAAATCAGATTGAAATTGCATTAAGAATTTATTTCTACTTGCACCACCATCAACACTTAAAACGTTTACTTCACAATTTGTATCAGAAACCATTGCATCTAAAACATCTTTAGTTTGATAAGCTATTGATTCTAAAGCAGCCCTTATTAAATGGTTTCTATTAGATCCTCTAGTTAATCCAAGGATTGCTCCTCTAGCATACATATCCCAATAAGGTGCACCAAGTCCTACAAATGCAGGTACAACATATACTCCACCATTGGTATTAACTTTTTTAGCAAAGTATTCAGAATCAGCAGCATCATTTACTAATCTTAATTCATCTCTAAGCCATTGTATAACAGCACCACCAACAAATATGGATCCCTCTAAAGCATATTGAACATTATCCTTAGTACTTGCTGCTATTGTTGTTAGAAGTCCTTTATTACTTTTAACCATTTCATTACCTGTATTCATAAGTAAGAAACATCCAGTACCATACGTATTCTTAGCATCACCTTTATTAAAGGCAGTTTGTCCAAATAGAGCAGCTTGCTGATCACCTGCCATACCTGAAACTGGAACTCTAACACCACCTTCTCCACCTAAATTAGTATATCCATAGATTTCTGATGAGCTCTTAACTTCTGGAAGCATACTCTTAGGTATGTTTAATTCATTTAATAATTTTTCGTCCCATTTTAAATCTCTTATATTAAATAGCATAGTTCTTGATGCGTTAGTATAGTCAGTTACATGAACCTTTCCATGTGTAAGTTTCCAAACAAGCCATGTATCAACTGTTCCAAATAATAATTCACCCTTTTCTGCCTTTTCTCTAGCACCTTCAACATTATCGAGTATCCATTTTATTTTTGTTCCTGAGAAATAAGCATCTATAACTAGTCCAGTAGTATCTTTTATATATTCTTCTAATCCTTTTTCTCTTAATTTATCACATATAGGGGCAGTTCTTCTACATTGCCAAACTATTGCATTATATATAGGAGTTCCTGTATTTTTATCCCAAACTATTGTAGTTTCTCTTTGATTTGTTATACCTATTGCTGCAATTTCATCTTGATTTATATTACTTTTAGCTATAGCTTCTTGAAGCACTGCAAATTGAGATGACCATATTTCCATAGGATTATGTTCAACCCAACCTTCTTTTGGATATATTTGAGTAAATTCCTTTTGGCTAACTGCAATTATATTTTGTTCTTTATCAAAAATGATTGCTCTTGAACTTGTAGTTCCTTGATCTAATGCTATTACATATTTTTTCATTTCACTCACCTCTAAATTAAAAATATTAATTATCTAAATAAGTATATAAATGTAAATCCTCCAACTAGTGCTCCTAGGATAGGTGCAACTACAGGAATCCATGCATATTTCCAGTCAGAATCTCTCTTTCCTGGCACTGGTAAGATTGCATGAGCTATTCTTGGAGCTAAGTCTCTTGCAGGGTTGATTGCATAACCTGTAGTTCCTCCAGAGCTTAAGCCTATTGCCCAGATTAGTAGTCCTACAGCAAGTGTATTTAATCCATTTGCCATTGGAACTGCATTTATTCCTAGAATAGCAAATACTAATAAAAATGTTCCTATAAATTCACTTATGAAATTAAACTTACCATTTCTTATAGCTGGGCCTGTACAGAATACTCCAAGCTTACCATCTTTATCATCAGTTGCTTCAAAATGATTATAATATTGAATAAATACTAGGAAAGCACCTAAGAAAGCACCGATCATTTGAGCGGTTATATACATAGGAACTTGACTCCAAGGGAAATCTCCAATAGATGCTAATGCTAAAGTTAGTGCTGGATTAAAGTGAGCACCACTTGTAGCACCAAATATGAATGCAGGAATAGCGACAGCAAAAGCCCAGCCAGTAGTAATAACCATCCAGCCACCATTTGTGCCTTTTGTTTTTTTCAAGACAACATTTGCAACAACCCCATCACCTAAATAAATTAGGATCATTGTTCCAATCATCTCAGCTAGAAAATTGATCATAAAAATACCCCCATTAGAATTAATTTTTATAATATGAACATTAGCAATAGTTTTAAAATATTGTTAATGAACAAATCAAATAATCTTAGGTTACATAATAAAATAAAAAAAGCTAAGCAAAAAGATGAAAATCTCCTTTATGCTTAACTCTCTAAATCTCTATCACACAAATTATATTCATTTTATTTAATTATCAAACGTAAATGTATTTTTATTCTTTGAAAATGTTTACAACAATAGTATAACACTTTTGACTAGATATGTAAAAAGATTTTTAGAGAGTAAAAAATAATTTATAAGTATAGTATTTTAATATGCTAAAAATATGAGAATAATGAATAATGGACTGTTAATTTTAATAGTTTCAATAAAAAACATTATATTTTTGAGGTATACTATATAAAGTAATTAAACTTTTATAGTAAATATAATAATAAAAAGATATAATAAAATCAGTTTAATAAATAAAATTAATACAAGGGGCTGTGCACAATATGAGCAATAGAAATGAAATAAAAGATTCAAAAAGAATAGTTATAAAAGTAGGAACATCTACATTAACTTACGAGAATGGAAATATTAATTTAACTAGAATTGAAAGATTAACTAGAGTTATTTCAGATTTAATGAATTCTGGCAAAGAGGTTGTACTTGTTACATCAGGTGCAATTGGCGTTGGAAGTAGTAAGTTAAAGCTTAAAGAAAAACCCCAAAGTATTAGAGAGAAACAAGCAGTTGCAGCAATAGGTCAATGTGAATTAATGCATATATATAGTAAATTTTTTGGAGAATATAGCAATACAGTAGGTCAAGTATTACTTACTAGAGATGTTGTTGAAGATGATCATATAAGAAATAATGTATGTAATACATTTAATACATTATTAGAAATGGGAGTAATTCCAATAGTAAACGAAAATGATACGGTTTCAATTGATGAAATAGAGAATATAGTTAAGTTTGGAGATAATGACAATCTGTCAGCTATAGTTTCACGACTTTGTGATGCAGATCTTCTTATAATACTTTCAGATATAGATGGATTCTATGATAAGGATCCAAGAACCAATGAAGATGCTAAACTTTTAACTGAAGTTCATGAAATAACAGAAGAATTAGAAGCAGCAGCAGGTGGAGCAGGAACAAGCTTTGGTACAGGTGGAATGATTACTAAGCTTGCAGCTGCAAAGGTTGCAAATAGTTCAGGTATAAACATGATTTTAGCAAATGGTGAAGAACCAAAGATACTATTAAATATAGTAAACGGAGAAAATATAGGCACATTATTTTTAAAGGGTAGAGAGGAGAATTAAAGTGAGTGAGTTAATTTTAAAAGGGCAAAAAGCCAAGGAAGCATCATATGTATTAGCTAATCTTACTACTACAGATAAAGATAGGGCTTTAGGAAGTATGGCAAAAAAGCTTTTAGAAAAGTCAGATGAAATAATACTAGAAAACAAAAAGGATTTACAAAAGGCGGTAGAGAACGGAACAAGCAAAGCTATGCTTGATAGATTATTATTAGATAAAAGTAGAATAGAAGGTATGGCAGAGGGGTTAATGCAAGTTGTAAATCTGCAAGATCCTGTTGGAGAAGTTATAGGAATGTGGAATAGGCCAAATGGACTTCAAATTGGTCAAAAGAGAGTTCCTATGGGAGTAATAGGAATAATATACGAAGCAAGACCAAATGTTACTTGTGATGCGGCTGGACTTTGTTTAAAAACAGGAAATGCAGTAATACTAAGAGGTGGAAAAGAAGCTATAAATTCAAATATGGCGATAATAAGAGCTCTTAGAGAAGGACTTAAGGAGGCAGGTCTTCCAGAAGATGCAGTTCAACTTGTTGAAGATACAAGTAGAGAAGTAGCTACAGAAATGATGAGATTAAATGATTATATAGATGTTCTAATTCCAAGAGGAGGAGCTGGGCTTATAAATGCGGTGGTTAATAATGCAACTGTTCCTGTAATTGAGACAGGTACAGGGAATTGTCATATTTATGTGGATTCAGAGTGTGATTTTGAAATGGCAAAAGATATTGTAGTTAATGCGAAAACATCAAGACCAGCAGTATGTAATGCGGCAGAAAGTTTAGTTATACACGAAGATATTGCGGAGGAATTACTTCCAATACTTGCAGAAGCCTTAAGAGAAAAAGATGTACTTTTAAAAGGTGATGAAAGAGCAAGAGAAATAGTAAAGGATATGGAAGAGGCTACAGAAGAAGATTTCTATAAAGAATTCTTAGATTATATAATGAGCGTCAAAGTAGTAAAAAATATAGATGATGCTATAGCTCATATAAATAAATATAATACTGGACATTCAGAAGCTATCGTTACAAGGAGTTATGAGAATTCTCAAAAATTCTTACAAAGAATTGATGCAGCAGCTGTTTATGTAAATGCATCAACAAGATTTACTGATGGATCAGAATTTGGATTTGGAGCTGAGATTGGAATAAGTACTCAAAAGCTTCATGCAAGAGGACCTATGGGACTTAAAGAGCTTACAACAGTTAAATATATTATATTTGGCAATGGACAAATTAGATAAATAAGTTATGAATAATTAAGCTCGCTCTAAGATTTTAGAGTGGGCTTTATATAAAAGGAGGAGAGAGCTTTATGAGACTTTGTATTGAGAAGTTTGATGAACTTACAAGAGATGATTTATATAGAATAATGCAAGAAAGATTTGAAGTCTTCGCTTGTGAGCAAAAAATAACATGTGAAAATGAATTTGATGGAAAGGATAAAGATTGTATACATATATATGCTAAGGATGGCGATAAAATAGCAGCTTATCTTAGAATATTACCAAAAGGGATTGGATATGAAGATACGCCTGGTATAGGAAGGGTGTTAGTAAAGAAAGAGTATAGGGGATATGGACTTGGGAGAGTTGTATTAAGAGCAGCTATAAAATATATAAAAGAAAATTTTGATGATAAAAAGATAAAATTATCATCTCAAGCATATATAAAGAGTTTATATGAATCAGTTGGATTTTCAGTAGTATCAGATGAATATGAGGAAGCTGGAATTCCCCATGTTAAAATGATTTATGATATATAGTAAAAAGCCTTCGGACGTTAAGTCTTGAAGGCTTTTAAAGGTATTATTGAAAGTAAGTTTGGTCAGTTCTTAAAAAATCAAGTAACTGCCTCTTACTATAAATTATCTGAATATTCAAATAAATTATACTATAAATTATAAATAAAATCAAATTACATCTATATCTAATATATATTATGAGTTTTGGTAAAATATGTTACAATTAATGTGTAAATAAACACTAAAAGGGAGAGTGTATGGGATATGTTTATAAAGAAGCATAAAAGGGGAATAGCATCACTTTTAATAGTGGGAAGTTTCTTCACTACTATATTATTTGGATGCTCTAAAAAGGAAGAGGTGTCATCTACTCCAAAGGCTAATGGATTTCAGTGGGAAGTAAAAAAGGATGATAAAATTATGTACTTAATAGGTACAATGCATCCTATAAATAAGGGGTATGATTACTTTACTGATACTGTAAATAATATAGTTAAAGAAACAGATGTACTAGCAGTTGAAATTAATCCAACACAGGAAGAGATATTAAAAGTTAACGCTGATGGGGTATATGCTGGGGATGACTCTATTGAAAAGGAATTAAGTAAAGATCAAGTTGAAAAACTAAAATCTATATGTAATGAAATTGGGATAGAATATGAAAAAATAAAGATATTAAAACCTAATATGGTTGTAAATAATCTTGAAGCAGTTTTATATGATAAAGCTGGTCTTACTATGGAAACCTTTGATGATATGTTAATGAAGGATATAAAGAATAAGAAAAAGGAGATAGTTCAATTAGAATCAATTGGTTTTCAAATGGATCTTCTAAATAAAATAGGGGGAATACAAGCATTAAAAGCAACCCTTGATGCACATGAAGATGGGAAGTTTATAGAGAGTGGGAAAGAAGTTATTGAGTATTCAGAAGGGTTAATGGATGGATATGTAAAAGGTGATACAAAGGTAATGGAAGATGCAATAAAAACTCAAAAGCAAAGTCCAGAAAGTTATGATCTTATGATAACTAAAAGAAATAAAGCTATGGTAGAGAAGATGGAAAAGTTCTTTAAAGAAGATAAAACATATACTGTAGCAGTTGGTGCACTTCACTTTTTTGGTGATGATGGAATAGTTAAAATGATGAAAGATAAGGGCTATGAAGTTAATATAATGGAATAATAAAAAGATTAGAGGCAAGTTATATCTTAAATAAAGAAGGTTTAACTTGCTTTTTTATAAGGATTTTATATTAGATCAATTAAAATTAGGTTTATTACAATAATTTTTAATATTTAACTTCAAAATATAATTAAGATAAGTAAATTAAATCCTAATAGAAAGTATACTTTTATATATAGGTAAAAATATATTATTATTATAAAAATAATATATTTTACTTATATGTAATGCAACTATATAATATAATTGAAGTTACTTAAGAATGCTTTAAATAAATTGATAACTATAGATAAATTGATGATAACTAATGATAAGAGGTGATTATTAGATATGAAAAAATACTTAGATAAATTAAAAAATTATCCTATTGGTATAAGTGGTACATGCTTAGCATTTATAACATTGAGTAATTCTTGGATAATAAAAGATGTTAATTATTTCAAGCCAATAGCAATATTTATTGCAGTATGTATGTTAGGACTAATGTTAATAAGATTAATTAGATTTCCAAAAGTTATGTTAGACGAATTGAAAAATCCTGTTACAGGTACATTTTACCCAACTATTGGTATGGTAGTATGGCTTGTTTCAGCTTATTTCTACCCTAGTTTCCCAGTACTTTGTAGTTATTTATGGATTGGTGCAGTAGTATATCACTATGCAATCGTAATTTTCTATACAATATTAAGAATTAAAGAGAGAAAATTTAGTAATATAATGCCAACTTGCTTTATCGTATATACAGGTATGATAACAGGTAGTGTTGCTAGTAAAGGAATGGATGGGGTTATACCTCAAATTCCACAAATAGCATACTTCATGCTTATGTTCGGATTTGTGTTTTATACATTACTATTACCATTAGTTCTATATATAGTGTTTAGAAGTGAAAAATTAGATGATCATAAACTTCCAACAGTAGGTATAATTTGTTCACCAGCTCCACTAGGAGTAGTTGGAATATTAACAATAGAACCAAATCCAAATAAATATATGTTAGCTTGGTTAGTTATTACAGGATTAATTTTACTTGTAGTTGTATATGGATATATTTTAAAATTATTTAAGGAAGGCTTTAAACCAGCATATGCAGCATTTACGTTCCCTTTAGCTATCGCAACCCTTGCAGCGTATAAATTATCAGATTATTGCATGGGATTAGGAAATATATCATTAGGAAATATTTTTGAATTATTAGGGAATATAGAAATATTTATAGCAACTTACGTAGTGCTATTTATATTATTAAATTTCTTAAACATGTTTATTAAAGCTATTAATCCTAGAGCAGGCAAATATATAGAAAAAGAAGAGCAAATAGTAGGGGGCTCTTTATACTCTAAATAATAAAAATATACTCTATATTTATAAAGTTTTATAAATATTAAGGAATAAAATAATAGAATTATTAAAGACAAGCTATAACCTTAGATAAAAAGATTTAGCTTGTCTTTTTTATATTTTAAGAATCGGATATTTCATTATTATATTTAATGTCTAAGTTATCTTGTGGAATAATTTTAAGTTCAATAGTTCCTTTTGCGTTTTTTGCATATATTTTTATTGAAAAATCATAGTTTCCATTAGAATTTATAACCATAGAGCCAGAATTATTAGATGATATTTCTTTAATAATGTTATTATTTTTATCTACTACATAAATATTTAATTTGCCACTTAAAATCTTACTGTCATATTTGATAGTAAAATTACCATTATCTTTAATATGAATTTTGCTTAAAGTAGTAATTCCGGTTAGTTTTCTGAAAGCTACTAATTGTTCATTATTGTTTTCCTCACTATCATAATATAGTGATGAAATCTTTTGATCAGGATCTTTTAGTAGTTCTTGTGGATTGTGAAATGCAAATACTGAAAACGTTTTAAAAAATAGGAAAATAATAATGGCTAAACTTGCTGATATAATGGCTACTCTTCTTTTGTTAATCATCTTCATAGAATATCATCCTCTCATCATATGGTAATAATACTAAAAATTACTTATATGATTATTATACTACAAAACTTAGATAATAAATAAAAGTAGCATAAGCTACTTTTATTTATTGCATGTATTTAAACTCTCTATATTAGATAAGTTTCTTATTTTATATATATTTAGTATTAATCCAATTAACATTAGGTTTATTATACCTGAAGTTCCCCCATAACTTAAAAATGGAATAGAAATTGGTATGTGTGGGGCCATTCCTAAATTCATAAGGATACCATATATAAACTTAATACAAAGAGTAGTAAGCATTATAATTATTAATGATTTATTGTAAGTATTTTTTACTTTCATTAATATTTTTGATATTTTAAATAATAAGAATCCGCATAATAAAACAGTAATAAATCCTGCTAAAAATCCAAATCTATATATTATAAAAGTAAAGATAAAATCTCCCTCAAATCCAGGCATTAAATATGTTGTAAAGTCATTAGCTTGTCCTATAAATACTGAGTTACTAAGAGCAGTATGGATTTGATTATATATATAAGTACCTCCTTGTGGGTCAGATGATGGATTTAAAAATGAAGTTAATCTCATAAATCTATAACCATCTAAAGCAAATAAAAATAATAAGAAACATACCAAAATAGGAATTAGTATATATCTATTTTTATATTTTTTAATTTTTAAAATTGTGCATACTCCAACAACATATATAGCTATACAAGGAATATTTCGAAATGTAATCATAAAGATTAATGGCATAAAGCATAGAGTATATACTTCTAAAAAATCCATTTTACTTTTACATTCTTTAACCCCTTTAACTAAATTGCATAATGATATTAGTATAAGTATAGGAGATAATTCTAATATATTTATAGAAACAGAACCTAACACTAAAAATGCTCTACTACCACCTATCACTTCTTCATGGAATAAGCAAAGTAACAATAATAATATAGATGTTATATATATCTTTTTAGACCATACATTTAATTTAATATAATTGAAATAGCTACTTAAAAATAGAAGAACTATTCCTATAAGAGAAAATACTAAACTTCTACTAATAAATAATTCTCTTAAATCTAAAGAGTTTGATAAAGAATTTAAGGCAATTAGGCCTATACATAATATTAATATTGTTGATATCAATATTCCCCATTCAATTGAAGGCTTATGGATTTTATTTAAATCATTACCAACTTTTTTGTAATCACCCATAACTGTAACTGCGTTTTTAATAGCTTCTTCATCATCTAGCCCCTTATCTAAATCTGAAAGAAATCTATCCTCAATATGGCATAATAATTCCTCACGAATTTCACTATGCATTCTAGTATTTCGTATATTTGAACAGACATTATCTAAGTAGTCATTAACAAGCTTATTATTTTCTATATTCATGCTGTAGTTCCCCCTAAAACTTTATCTACAGTTTTACTAAATAAACTCCATTCATCTTCTTTTTCTTTAAGATGTTTTTTTCCTGTGTTAGTGATGCAATAATATTTCCTTTTTCTTTTAGTTTCTCCTTCTTTCCAGAATGATTCAATTGCTCCTTCGTTTTCAAGTGCATGAAGTATAGGATAGAGTGTACCTTCGTTGAAAGAAAAAACGCTATTTGAAGTTACTTCAATTTCTTTAATCATTTCATATCCATACATCTCTTTCCTGTTTAATAATCCAAGGATTAAAAGAGAAGTACTGCCTTTCATTAATTCCTTGTTTACTTTCATTATTATTCCTCCTCTAATTCATTATAAGTTTAAATAGTTTTACCTTTGAGAATAAAGTAAATATTAAAAAGCCAAATAGTCCCCCTAAAATATTTAATATAACATCATCTATATCAGTAACTCTAAAGCCTCCACTTAATGATGTAATGAATTGGATTAACTCTATAGATATTGTAGCTATTAGTGAGATCTTAAATATAGGCTTTATATTATTAATATTCGGATTTACTATTGGAAGTAAAAATCCGAGTGGCGTGAAGAGTAATATGTTACCAAGCACATTAACTAAAAATAATTTTATTGCAAATAAAGTTGAAAATGAGTCTAAAAGGCTATTAAATGAATTTATAGTTTCTTTAAAAGGAACTAAGTTTATAGTTGCAGAAACATCAATTGTTCTTTGAGTATTTATAATAATAGGGAATATAGTTACACTCATAACCAATAGAATGTAGATTGCAAATAAAGTATTCCATATTACGCGTTTTGTAGAAAACTTTAAATTACTTCTTTTTTGCATTTTAAAGAATAGTATGTTGAGTATAATTATAAAAGGAATAGATATCAGAATTAGAAACCCAGAATTTAAATGAATCATTAAGTGTCCTCCTATATAATCATGAATTTTAAATTATACCTAGATAATCTATGTATAGATTATCTAGGTATAATTATATTAGAATATTTTAACAAATACAATACTTTTATCCAATAATATGTTAATTATGTAAAATGAATTTATATTAAGGGATAAATAAAAAAACAATATTAATCTTTTATATAAGTGTAAATTTAAACTAATACTATAATTCTAAATATTATTATTGTAAAATAATAGAAAGTGAAAGGTGAAAAACTTTATAAGAATAGATGTTAATTATATTTAGGAGTGAACTTAAAATATTATGGATAAAAAATATACACTAATAACTGGAGGAACAAAGGGAATAGGACTAGAGCTTGCTAAATTATTTGCAAAGGATAGAAACAATTTAATTATAGTAGCAAGAAAAGAAGATGAGCTTAAAATAGTAAAAGAAAAATTAGAAAAAAAATTCAATATATTTGTTGAGATTTTAGAATTGGATCTTAGTGTGGATAATTCTTGTGAGGAACTTATAAAATTTGTGGAAGAAAAAAATGTAGTTGTGGATAACTTAATTAACAATGCTGGTGTAGGAAGTTTTGGATATTTTGATGAAATAGATGTGGATAAAGATATAAAACTTATAGATATAAATATTATAGTGTTAACTAAGCTTATAAAATATTTCTTACCAAAAATGAAAGAGAGAAGGTCAGGAGGAATATTAAATGTGGCATCTACAGCAGCATTTGTTGGAGGACCTAAAATGAGTACTTATTACTCTTCAAAAGCATATGTACTTACATTATCAGAGGCACTTTATGAAGAGGCAAAAGAATTTGGAGTTAATGTAAGTTGCCTTTGTCCTGGACCAGTTAAAACATCTTTTCAAGAAAATGCAGGAATTATAAAATCAGAGAAAGCAAAGAAATATTTAATGGATGCAAAGGATGTTGCAAAAGAAGGTTATGATGGATTTAAAAATAAAAAAGCTATTATAATACCTGGATTTAAGAATAAAGCTATGGTTATAGCAACAAAATTTTTACCTAGAGGTATAATAAGAAAAATAATATTTAGTACAAATAAATAGGAGGAATAGGGATATGGGGATTTTTAATGGTTATATTTTAGTTTCAGATATGGATGGAACATTGTTAAATGATAAAAGAATAATTTCAGATGAAGATAAAAAATCAATACAGTATTTTATGGATAACGGAGGGCTATTTACAATAGCTACAGGGAGGATGCTTCCAGCAGCTAGTAGGTTTGCAAGAGAGCTTAATTTGAGTTTACCGATAATTTTATATAATGGTAGCAAGGTTTATGATTATTCAAATGAAGAAGTTATTAAAGAATACTTTTTAGAAGAAGAAAGAAAAGATGTAATAAATAAAATACTTAATACTAGAAATGATGTTGGAATAGAGGTTTATTCAGAAGAAAATATATACATATTTAAAGACTGCACCTATACAAAAAGATTTACAGGTAAGGGATATAACGTAATTTATGATATAGATGAGGATGTATGGAAAAAGAGATGGACTAAGATTTTAGTTGTAGGTGATAAAAACGTATTAGACGAAATGGAAGAAGAGTTTAAAGAAAAGTATGATAGTGAAATTCCAATAAGAAGTGGTTATAATTTTCTTGAAGTTGTTCCTAGATACACATCTAAAGGTCATGCACTTAAAGATTTAATAAATAATTATAATCTAAATGATCTAAAGATAGTTACGGTAGGAGATAACATGAATGATAAAGAGCTTATAGAAGAAGCTCACTATGGATTTGTAGTTGATAATGGAAATGAAAAGCTAAAAGATAGGACTAATTATATAGCTCCAAGCAATAATGAGAATCCTATTACTTATATTGTAAAATTTATAGAAAAAATCTAAAAAAAATCTCTCCTTACGGAGAGATTTAAAAGTTTTATCATTAAATTAAACCTTGATCTACTAGAAACTTATGAGCAACCTCTTCCGGAGATTTTCCAAGTTCATCTACTTGATAGTTAAGATCTATCATAGTTTTTTCATCAATTTTGCCTTTTAATGAATTGAATATATCTTTAAGTTCTGGATGTTCTTCTAAAGTTTCGTTATTAACTAAAGGTACTGCGTTATAAGGCGAAAAGAAACCTTTATCATCTTTTAATACCTTAAGCTTAAATTTCTTTAAAAGCCCATCAGTTGAGAATGCATCAACTACTTGAGATTCATTATTTGCTAGGGCTGAATATCTAAGGCTTCCATCCATTGCCTTAACATTTTTAAAACTCATGTTATAGAATTTAGATAATCCAACTAATCCATCATCTCTGTTTTCAAACTCTATTGTTGGAGAAAATATAAGATCCCTACTATGTTTAGCTAAATCAGATAGTGTATTTATTCCATACTTTTCAGCAACCTCAGGCATCATAGCTAATGTATATGTGTTATTAAATCCAATTGGATCTAATAAAGTTAATCCATATTTATTATTCATAATATCTTTTATATGGTTATAAGATTTAGTCGCATCCTTTATTGGTTGTTCTTTCATTACACTTAATAAAAGCGTACCAGTATAATCAACGTACATATCTAAATCACCAGATTGAACAGCTCCAAATGCTACGGATGTACCACCAAGATTAAGTTTTCTATCTACATTTAAATCTGTTTTAGCTTCAACTAAATCAGCATACATATTTCCAAGTATAAGTTGTTCTGTATAGTTCTTTGAACCGATAGTTATAGTATTTTTCTTACCTACAAATATTGAGTTAAATGCTGTAAATAGAACTAATATAGCAAGTATAACTCCAACTACTTTTAGTACAATAGTATTTCTTCTTGGAGATTTAGGATTTAAACCTGATGGAGTAACAGCAAGCTCTATTTTACCAAATATATAGTCTACGATTAAAGCAAGTATACAAGCAGGTATAGCACCAGCTAATATCATATTATTATTAACAGTTTGAACTCCTGAGAATACTAAGTACCCAAGACCACCAGCGCCTATAAATGCAGCTAGTGTCATAAGACCAACAGCGGTAACAGCTGAAATTCTGACACCTGCCATTATTATTGGAAGTGCAAGAGGTAATTGAATTTTAAATAAAGTCTGATTTCTTGTAAGACCAATACCTTTAGCTGATTCTAAGATTACTGGATCAATGCTTGTAAGACCTGTATAAGTATTCTTAACAATAGGTAATAAAGAATAAATTACTACCATAAATATTGCGGGAGTACTACCTATACCAAGTAGAGGAATAAGAAGTCCAAGTAATGCCATTGATGGTACTGCTTGAATTAGATTTACAAAACCTATTATAGGCTTTCTAAGAAATGAAACTCTAGATACTATTATCCCAAGTGGAACACCAACTAATATAGCAATTAAAATAGCAGTAAGTGTCAATGAGATGTGTTGAACTAAAAGATCAAGTATTTGATTCTTTTGTGAAATTATAAATTGAAAGAAACTATCCAAGAACACTCACCTCCATATCAAGGAATTGTTCACTTAAGACTGAAAGTAAACTACTTCTAGTTATCAATCCAACTAATTTATTAGATGAATTAGTAACTGGAACATATCCAACTGAATGTTCATTCATCTTAGCTAAAATATCTACTAAATTATCATTTTCATTTACAGTAAGAGGCTCTTTACTCATAATTTTTTCTAAATGTGTAGATTTATCATGAGTAGATTTAATATCTTTTACTGTAACTATTCCTTTTAATATATGATCTTTATCAACAACTAAAAGACTATCAACTTTACTACTTCTCATTATTTCTATACCTTGAAGGATAGTTCTAGCTCCCTTAACTGCAACTGGATTTTTAATCATAATATCATCAGCTTTAATAAACTCTGGATTGTTCCAAACTCTATCAGAGCCAATGAAATCTCTAATAAAATCATTAGCAGGATTTCTAAGTATATTTTCAGGTGTATCATACTGAGCTACTTTTCCATTTTCCATGATACAAATCTTATCAGCTATTTTTAGTGCTTCATCCATATCGTGAGTAACAAATATTATTGTTTTCTTTAATTCTTCATGAAGAGAAAATAATTCTTCTTGAAGAGAAGTACGAGTTATTGGATCTAGTGCACTAAAAGGCTCATCCATAAGAATAATCTCTGCATCAGTAGCAAATGCTCTTGCAACCCCAATTCTTTGCTGCTGCCCTCCACTTAGTTCTGATGGATACTTATTTAAATAAGTATCAGGATCAAGTCCTACCATGTTTAAAAGTTTTACTGTAGCTTCCTCAATATCTTTAATAGACTTTTCCTTTTTAAGTTTTGGAATAAGCTCTATATTTTCCTTTATAGTTAGATGTGGAAATAATCCAGTGTTTTGTATTACATAACCAATTCTTCTTCTAAGATCTATAGTATTTTCTTTAGAGAGTGGTTTGCCATCAATAAAAATTTCACCAGAGGTTGGTGTAATTAATTTATTTATAAGTTTAAGTGTTGTAGTCTTTCCACAACCACTTGATCCTATTAAAACAACCAAACTACCACTTTCTATTGAAAGCGAAATATCATCTAATATCAGCCTATTGCCTAATTTTTTTGATACGTTTTTTATCTCTATCACAAAAAAGCCCCCTTTTCGACAACTGACAACTTAATAATAAAATTAAAGTTGTTAGAAGTGATTATATCATTAAAGTTCATAAATTTCAAATAAAATTCATTAATACAATTAATTTTATTAATTATATTATTTGAGTAAAAGGGAGATTTTATTATGAAAATTATAAAAAAAGAAGGTTATTTTTAATAACCTTCTTTAAAATATTTAAGCTCTAAATATAACTTCCTCTCTTGAGAACATATACTTAGCAAATAATACAGCAGCAACTACATAAATTATATGCCATCCAACTACTATTCCTATATGAGTTGGATTATAAACTCCTACCATAACTTCTTTCATGAGAGCAACTGAATTTGCAACTGGAATATTAAATATAAGCATAGATGTATTTTTTGCATCCATGAATACAGGAACATATGAAAGAATCATAAATGGCATAATAAGTCCTGATAAATAAGTTCCAGCCTCTTTAACTGATTTAGCATATAAGCTAACACAAGTTTCTAATGAACAAATTGCAATCAATAATAAGAATGATATCAATAGTATAAGAGTTATACTTGTTGCATTTAATCCTAGTGAGAAGCCTTCTTCAAGTCCAGGTATATTTTGCATAGCAAAGTACATGGAACCTAGGCTTAATACAAGTGCTAAAGCAGATACTATACTCATTGCAACTACTTTACCCCATAAAAGAGCACTTCTATTACATGAAGTTGAAAGTAATGGCTCTAAGGTATTTCTCTCTTTCTCTCCAGCACCTAAATCTGCAGCTATTGCAAGTGTTGGTGAGATCATAAGTATTACTATTAATGATGGAATCATTCCTAAGAATCCATTAGTTGCACCATTTCCAGTACTATCACTTAATCCAGATTTAACATCTAATGAAAATGGTGTAAGTGATGCCTTATCGATTCCTTTTGCTTTTAATTTATCAGTAACTATTTTATCTGATAAGCCTCCTAATAATTCTTGGACTACATTTGAGGCAATAGCTGAATTATTAGAATTCTCATCAATTGATATAGGGATTTTTAGTAATTCACCTTTATTAACTCTTTCATCGAAATTATCTGGAATAGATACAATAAGTTGAATGTCTCCATTTTGTAGTGCTTCTGTAGGATCATCAACATTTTTTATACTTATATTTTTTTGAGATTTAAGTAAGTTTGCTGCACTAGAGTTTACATCACCTTTAAGACATATATTTATATTTTCTGTTGCCTTTTTTGCTGTACTTTCCATGCCTTTAAACATAACGTTAAATATTATTGGAAAAACTAATATTGGAAGTAATATAGAGAATAAAATAGTTTTTCTATCACGGAATATATCTTTAAGTTCTTTCTTTAAAACGATCATAAAATTACTCATGGCTATTACCTCCGATTAAAGATACAAAAACATCTTCTAAATTATCATTATTATATTTTGTTTTAAGAGTATTTATTGAGCAATTTTCTATAAGTTTACCTTTATTTATAATAACAACTCTGTCACAAAGCTTTTCAACTTCTGCCATAGAATGGCTAGAGAATAGAATAGTTTTACCTTCTTCTTTACAGCTAAGTATAAAATCCTGAATTGTTCTTGCAGCAGTAACATCAAGTCCTGTAGATGGCTCATCAAATAGCATAACACTTGGACTATGTACTATTGAACGTGCAATAGATACCTTCTGCTTCATACCCCTTGAAAATTTTGATACTCTTTTATCGATATATTCATCCATTTGAAATCTTTTAGATAATTCATCGATTCTTTTGTCGGCTTCTTTATTGTCTATGCCATAAAGATTTGCAAAATATCTTATGTTTTCTCTTGCTGTTAGTCTATCATAAAGACCAACATCTCCTCCAAAAAGAATACCAATCTCATTTCTCACTTTAATAGGATCTATAGAGGCTGAATAATTATTTACTATAGCCTCTCCAGAAGTAATTTTTAGCATTGTAGAGATCATTCTGAGAGTAGTAGTTTTACCAGCACCATTTTCACCTAAAAGTCCAACTATTTCACCAGGATTTACAGTGAAAGTAATATCGTTAACAACGGTATTTTTCTTAAATGTTTTAGTTAAATTTTTTACCTGTAACATGTATTTCCCCCTTTAATGTTTTCATGTAATATATTACCATATTTTAGTTGTTAAGGAAATTATACTATTATAAAAAACTATTGTAAATAGTATTTAATAACTTTTTAAATAATATTTACATCTATTTTAACGAGTATATGTAATTGAAGGTAATTTAAATAAATTCCTTGACATGGAAATCGTCATAAATTAAAATAAGAAAAAAGAATAAATTTGAAGTTAAGGTACACTTTAAATTGGTCCTGTGAGGCCAGAAAGGAGTATGCAACTATGTTATTGAGAAATATGAATATCATAGCTTTGTCTTTAAAGATAAATTTAAATAACGATGAACATACGAGGATAATAAGGATAGCAATTTAAAATGTTGTAGTCTCTTTATTGTCCTTTTTTTTATAAAAAATTATTGAGATTTATCTTTTAAAGTGTATTTTTAGCAGCTAACTAATAGTTTAGAGGAGGGCTAAGCATGAAAGCAAAGCTTATATTAGAAAATGGTATGGTCTTTGAAGGAAATCCATTTGGATATTTAAAAGAAAATGTAGGAGAAGTAGTTTTTACTACAGGTATGACTGGATATCAAGAGGTTTTAACTGATCCATCATATTATGGTCAAATAGTTACGATGACATATCCTTTAATAGGAAACTATGGAGTTAATTTAGAGGATGTAGAGTCAAGTAAGCCACAGGTTAAAGGGTTTATAGTTAGGGAAAAATGCAATATGCCAAATAACTTTAGATGCGAATTAACTTTAGATGATTATTTAAAGCAAAATAAAATAATAGGGCTTGAGGGAATAGATACAAGAGCACTAACAAAAGTATTAAGAAACAATGGAACAATGAAGGGAATAATTGTTTTAGATGATTCAAATTTAGATGATGTTAATGAAAAATTAAATAGCTTTTCAAACAAAGAGGCAGTACATATAGTTACTACAAAAGAAAAATATGAGATTCCAGGAGAAGGCAAGCATGTAGCAATAATAGATTATGGAATAAAGCAAAATATAATAAGATGCTTCAGAAAGAGAGGATGCAAACTTACAGTATTCCCATCAGGTACATCAGCGGAAGAAATACTTAATGTAAATCCGGATCTAGTATTTGTATCAAATGGTCCTGGGGATCCTCAAGATTTAGAATATGAAATACAAACAATAAAAAATATAATAGGAAAGAAACCTATAGTTGGAATATGTCTAGGGCATCAACTTTTAGCATTAAGCTTAGGTGGAAACACAACTAAATTAAAATTTGGACATAGAGGTGGAAACCATCCAGTAAAAGATTTAGAAACAGGAAAAGTACACATAACCTCACAGAATCACGGATATGTTGTAGATAGTATGCCAGAAGATGTAGAGGCGACTCATATAAACATCAATGATGGAACGATTGAAGGATTAAAGCATAAAACAATGCCAATATATTCAGTTCAATTCCATCCAGAAGCATCAGCAGGTCCAAAGGATTCTGAATATATATTTGATAGATTCTTAAATTACGCACTATAAGATTATTAGGAGGTTTAAAGTTATGCCATTAAATAAAGATATAAAAAGAGTATTAGTTATAGGTTCAGGTCCAATTATAATAGGTCAAGCTGCTGAGTTTGATTATTCAGGAACTCAAGCTTGTCAGGCTCTAAAAGAAGAAGGAATGGAAGTTGTATTAATAAACTCAAATCCTGCAACTATAATGACGGATAAAGAAGTAGCAGATAAAGTTTACTTAGAGCCATTAACTTTAGAATTTGTTGAAAAAGTAATAGATAAGGAAAGACCAGATAGCTTACTTGCGGGAATGGGTGGACAAACAGGTCTGAATTTAGCAGTAGAGCTTTATGATGCTGGAATTTTAGATAAATATAATGTAAAAGTAATAGGTACATCTATCGAATCTATAAAAGAGGGTGAAGATAGAGAACTATTTAGAAATATGATGAATAGAATCAATGAACCAGTTATACAAAGTGATATAATAACTGATTTAGAAGCTGGAATGGCTTTTGCAAATAAAATAGGATATCCAGTTATAGTAAGACCTGCGTATACCCTAGGAGGAACTGGCGGAGGTATTGCTGAAACTGAAGAAGAATTAAGAGAGATATTAGAGTCAGGGTTACAGTTAAGTACTATAGGACAGGTTCTTTTAGAGAAATCAGTTAAGGGTTGGAGAGAAGTTGAGTATGAAGTAATGAGAGATTCATACGGAAACTGCATAACAGTATGTAATATGGAAAACATAGACCCAGTTGGAATACATACAGGAGATAGTATAGTTGTTGCACCATCTCAAACATTATCAGATAAAGAATATCAAATGCTTAGAACAGCATCAATAAACATAATAAATGCTGTAGGAATTGAAGGTGGATGTAATGTACAATTTGCTCTTCACCCAGAAAGCTTTGAATATGCAGTAATAGAAATAAACCCAAGAGTTTCAAGATCATCAGCCTTAGCATCAAAGGCAACAGGATATCCAATAGCAAAACTTGCAGCAAAGATAGCACTTGGATATGGATTAGATGAAATCAAAAATGCAGTTACACAAAAAACATATGCATGTTTTGAGCCAACACTTGATTATGTTGTATGTAAAATACCAAAATGGCCTTTTGATAAATTCTTCAGCGCAGATAGAGCACTTGGAACAAAGATGATGGCAACTGGAGAAATAATGGCTATAGGAGCTAACTTTGAGCAAGCATTCTTAAAAGGGATAAGAAGTTTAGAAATAGGAAGATACTCATTAGACTTTAAAAAGTTTAGAGATTTAAGCATGCAAGAATTAAAAGAGAGAGTAGTAACTCCTGATGATGAAAGAATCTTTGCACTTGCAGAAATGCTTAGAAGAGACTATAGAGTTGATATGGTATCTCAAATAACTGGAATAGATAGATTCTTTGTAGATAAAATAAAATGGATAGTAAATGAAGAACAAAGGCTAAAGTTAAGCCACATAGAAAATTTAGATAAAGAATGGTTATTAAACTTAAAGAAAAAGGGATTCTCAGATAAGGCAATTGCAGATTTCTTAGAAGTTAGTCCCGAAGATATCTATAGATTAAGAGATATATGGAATATTAGACCTTCATATAAGATGGTTGATACTTGTGCAGGAGAATTTGAAGCATTATCACCGTATTATTACTCAACTTATGAGCAATATGATGAAGTTACAGTAAATAAAGATAAGAAGAAAGTAATAGTTATAGGTTCAGGTCCAATAAGAATAGGACAAGGTGTTGAATTTGACTATGCATCTGTACATTGTGTAAAATCACTTAAAAACATGGGAATAGAGACTATAATAGTTAATAATAACCCAGAGACGGTAAGTACAGATTTTGATATATCAGATAAGCTATACTTTGAACCATTAACAGAAGAAGATGTACTTAATATAGTAGAGAAAGAAAACCCAGATGGAGTAATACTTCAATTTGGTGGTCAAACAGCAATAAAACTTGCTAATTTCTTAAAGGAAAAAGATATACCAGCTCTTGGAACAACAGCAGATCAAATAGATATGGCTGAAGATAGAGAAAAGTTCGATGAATTATTAGAAGAACTTGGGGTTTCAAGACCTAAGGGTAAAGGTGTATGGTCACTAGGAGAAGGATTAGAAGAAGCTAGAAGACTTGGATTCCCAGTACTTGTTAGACCTTCATATGTACTTGGTGGCCAAGGGATGGAAATAACTCATGACGAAGAGGAATTAACATATTATCTTAAGAATGCATTTATAAAAGATACAAAAAATCCTATATTAATAGATAAGTACTTAATGGGTAGAGAAATTGAAGTAGATGCAATATCAGATGGAGAAGATATATTAATACCAGGAATAATGGAGCATTTAGAAAGGGCAGGAGTACACTCAGGGGATAGTGTTACTATGTACCCAAGTCAAAATATAAGTGATGAGATTAAGGGGAAAGTATTAGAATATACTAAGAAGCTCGCTTTAGCAATAGGAATAAAGGGAATGATAAACATACAGTTTATCGAATTCGAAGGGCAGTTATATGTAATAGAAGTTAATCCAAGAGCATCAAGAACAGTACCATATATAAGCAAGGTATCTGGAGTACCAATAGTAGATCTTGCAACTAAGGCGATGCTTGGATATAAGATTAAAGATTTAGGTTATGGAGTAGATGTTTATAAAGAACCAGAATTAGTATCAGTAAAGGTTCCAGTATTCTCAACTCAAAAGCTTCCAAATGTAGAGGTATCATTAGGACCAGAAATGAAATCTACAGGTGAAGTATTAGGAATAGGTAGAAACATAGAAGAAGCTTTATACAAAGGATTTGTTGGAGCTAGTATGTTCCCAGGAATGGAAAAAGGAAAGATACTTGCAACAATTAAAAATCATGACAAAGATGAGTTCTTAAAAATGGCAGTAGAACTTTCAAAACTTGGATATAAATTTGTATCAACAGAAGGAACTTGTAAGCTTTTAAGAGAGCATGGAGTTGATGTAGAAGAAGTAAGAAAGTTAAATGAAGAAAAACCAAATATATTAGATGTTGTTAAGAATAAGGAAGTAGATTTAGTAATCAACACGCCAACTAAAGGAAATGATTCAAAGAGAGATGGATTCTTAATAAGAAGAGCTGCTGTAGAGAGAAATATTGGGGTTATAACAGCCCTTGATACACTAAAGGCTATTATAGATGTTAAGAAGAAGCATTTTGAAAATGAGAGCAATCTAGATGTATTTAATATAGCTGAAATCTAAAGCAGAATTATATAAATAAAATTACACCTATTTTAATATGAGGGAGTTTATTGTTATGTTCATAGTTTTAAATACTATGAGTATTTAGGGGCAATGAACTCTCTTTTCTTGTAAATTAAGTAAATTTATAAAAGTTAAAAAATAATTAGGAATATTTAGAAAATGGGTACATATATTGTTAACATAAGAGAAAAATATGTTGACATACGAACTTGCGTTCGATAAAATGTAATCAAACGTATGTTCGTACAGAAGGAGTGTTATTTATGAAATCAGATTCAGGCGTTTTTGTAAAATTAAACTATAAAAATATAGGTGAAAGCAATAGCTTAATTATCGATAGACAAGGAAACTTTGGAAGTTCAAAAAAATACTTAATGTGTGCAGGTAAGTATGATAAAAATGGATGGACTATAGTTTTTAAGGCTAGAGATTTTAAAGAGGCTGAAGAGATAGTAAATAATAATCCTTTTAGACATGGCAAAGACTATTCAGCTAGTATGTATCAGAATTAATATAAAAATTAATATAAAGATAAAAAGACTAGATATTTGATCTAGTCTTTCTTAATTAAATTTATAGGTCTAATAAATTCTTTTCATATGATGAATAAAGTTCTCTTAATTCACTCATAGAATCTTCAATTTGCAAGTATAAGCTTGAAGCTAATTCATAATCATTATTTTTAAATGCATCCTTAGTGCTAGTGAATAATGATTTACTATTATAAGTATCTTTAAGTAAAGTGTGTCTTAGCTTATTTATTTCTGTCCATCTTGAAATATCTAAATCAAGAGCCTTTTCAGGGGCATGAAGAATTCTACTAGCTCTTATTTCTTTCATATAATTAGTTATTACTCTATGTTCTATTTCAGTAGCCCATCTACTTAGTGCTGCTATTTTAAAGCTTTCTATTATTTTGTCAGTAAATACTGGATTTTTCTTTAATACATCAACCTTTTCTGGATTAGCTTCAAGTTGAGCTAAATTCTCAAATACAGTTGATGGAGCTTTTCCAAAGTATTTGCTTCTTTCTTCTTCAGTGAAATCTTCAAATACATCTTCTTCAGTTCTATAAGCTCTTCCCTTTTCTAGGTAATCAGCATCTTCACCAGGTTTCTTTGATAACTCTTTTAATAGATCATCTTTTGATTTATTAGAATTTGCAGCATATAATATACCATCAAGCATAGCTGTATAAGAAACTGCTATAGCAAGATATGTATTTGTATGAGGATTTGGTGATCTAAGTTCAAATCTAGTAGCCATAGGCTTATCAAGATCTCTTATTAATCCTATAAGTATTGTTCTATTTCTTGAAGGATTATCAGGTGCTAATCCTAAGGATGTAACAGTACATATAGGTGCCTCAAATCCAGGTTTTAATCTTTTAAGTGAATTATTAGTTGAAGAAATAAATGGATTCATTACTTCATAATTTTTAAGTACTCCCATTACAGCTCCATATCCTATTTCACTTAAGAAGTGCTCTTTTCCAACGTGGAATAAGTTAATTCTACTTCCGTCCTTTAACTTAGCACTAACTCCTAGGTGAGTGTGCATACCAGATCCAGCAACTCCATCTATTGGTTTAGCCATGAATGTTACATCAAGTCCGTTTCTTCTGAATGTTTCTTGGATTAATATTCTAACAAATAATTCATTATCAGCAGCTTGTAATGCTGAAAAGAATTTCCAGTCAACCTCTAACTGTTCCATTATATGATTGAATTTTCCTGAACTTTCTAATTGAGCTCTAACACCACCAACTTCTTTATGACCCATTTCTGGCTCAAATCCGTACTTATCCATTAAATCTAATGTTTGTTCTAAAGCTGTTCTAACATTACCTTTTGTTCTTGTCCAGTATTGCTCGCACAAAACTTGAGAAGTTGATAATTCTTCTATTTGAGCTATATCATTTGGTGTCTTTACCCAGAATTCTAACTCAGTAGCTGAAGTAAGAACAATTTCTTCTACATCATCTTTAGTTATATTGTATGTATCTAATAATCTAGGATTTTTATCAAATGCTTCCCAAAGAGATTTTTTGAAAGTTTCAATGGATGATTTTAAGATATATCTTGAATCAACAGGTTTGTTGTCGTGATATAAAAAACAAGGGATTTTAAGAGTACCAACAGGTCTGTTAGTTATTGGGTCTACGTTATCGTAGTTATAGTCAACGAACCAATTACAGTCTAGGTCTGCAATCATATCAACTTTAGCGTTATTAAGAGTAGCAATTCCAGGAAGGACAACGGAAGAACCGTCAGTTTGAACAGCAACGCCATTTAAGAAAGAGTCGATATCATCTAAGAATAAGGTCATAGGAATTTTTTCGTCAGTATCATTCCCTGATAAATCTATTCCGACTAAAGAAACAAATTTAATTTGAGGATTCTTAGACATAAACTCGATAATATCATTTTTAGTATGTTTATCGCTTGGTATAGTGTAAATTAAATTTTCAATCATAATAGTATAATTCTAGATAATTTATATTAATTTATATTAATTTATATTAATTTATATCTAGAATAGCTTCACATCCTTTCTTAATGTAGGGTCGAATGAAATTGTGAACATTTCATTAAATGTTCGTGTAATCCAAATCTTAGAAAGATTTTACTACAATATATCTCGTCAGTCAATAAACTTAATAAAAAATTATATTTTATATTTGAAATAAATAAACTAAGTAAATCTAGATTTATTTTACTTAAAGTTATAGAATATGTAGTATATAAATTTAAACGAAAAAGAGTGGAGTGATTAGGCTTTGAATAAGAAACAATTACCAATAGGTTTTTTTGATTCAGGAGTTGGTGGGCTAAGCGTGATGAGAGAAGCATTAAAACTTATGCCTAATGAAAATTACATATATTTTGGAGACTCAAAAAATGCTCCTTATGGAGTTAAAGAAATGAAGGAAGTTAGAGATCTAACATTTGAGGCAGTTGAATTTTTATTAAATAAGGGAGCTAAAGCTATAGCAGTAGCTTGCAATACAGCAACAAGTGCAGCAGTTGCAGAACTTAGAAGGGTCTACGAAGATGTTCCTATAGTAGGTATAGAGCCAGCAGTTAAGCCAGCCGTTGAATTACATAGAGATGGAGATGTTATAATAATGGCTACTCCATTTACATTAACACATAATAAATTCAAGAGGCTTATGGATAGTTATGGAGAACAGGCTACTATAACTCCAATGCCTTGTGATGGATTAGTAGAATTTATTGAAAATGGAGATTTAGATAGCGAAGAACTTAAATACTATCTTAAAGATAAATTTAAGGAATACAAAGATAAAGATATAGCAGCTATAGTCCTTGGTTGTACTCATTATCCATTTATAATAGAGAGTCTATCAGAAGTAGTAGGAAAGGATATTCCTATAATTGATGGTGGAGAAGGTACTGTAAGAGAACTTAGGAGAAGGCTTAGAGAAGCTGATCTTATAAATGATAGTAATGAAAAGGGAACAGTTGAATTTTATAATTCTTGTGGAAGAGATGATGTAACAGAACTTAGTAAAAAATTACTTGGTATATAGGAAATAATATTTATAATAAACCGCATGTATTTTATATACATGCGGTTTATTAAATTTAATATTAAAAAACAGTAACCATATTAGAAATTTTTAATATATTAAATTAAGAAGATAAAAAATTCAAAAAAACTTTGTTAAATAGTTGACAAAGAAATAGGAAGTTGGTATATTATAGATGTAGACAGAATTGTCAGAAAATTTGAAAAAAGAAAACTAATAAAGATAAAAATAAATTTATGAGGTGATTGTAATGATGATTAATGTTAGAGAATTTTTAGGAGAAAATTTTGCTGTTGAAGATGCTATAGTACTAAGAGAACAAATAAAACAGAACTTAAATGATGAAGTTGTTTTAGACTTTGAAGGACTAGACAGAATACCAAGCACATTCTTAACATGCTTATTCAGTGAATTAATAAATCAAAATGGAAGAGAAGCAATTTTTAATGCTATAAATGTTAAGAACTTAACAAACTACAATGATTTTTCAAGAGTTGTAATGGGAACTACTTTCCTAAATTAACAAATGGAGTAATAGAATGAGTATATTAATTAAAATCCATAAGAGGCCACTATCTTTTTGATATTAAGATAGTGGTCTTTTTACTTTTATAGCATTAATAAATTTTATAAGAATCTATTAATATTATAATTACTTAATCAATAATTAACATAATACATTTATAATAATTATGAAAACAAAAAATCGATAAAAACTTAGAGCAAAATTAGCTTAGGGAGTGATAAGATGAACTTAATAAGTGGACTAATAGACATAGTATTACACTTAGATAAGTACTTAGGAGTATTAATTAATAATTATGGAACACTGGTATATGTTATATTATTTTTCATAATTTTATGTGAAACAGGATTAGTTGTAACACCATTTTTACCAGGTGATTCATTAGTATTTGCAGCAGCAGCCTTTGCAGCAATAGGATCACTTAATATTTGGATACTATTAATTTCTTTATCAGTAGCTGCAATACTTGGAGATACTATAAATTATAATATAGGAAAACATCTAGGGCAGAGGCTATTAAATCGTGGAGATTCAAGGTTTATAAAAAGAGAATACATAGATAAAACAAATGCTTATTATGATAAATATGGAGGAAAAACTATTGTAATAGCGAGATTTATTCCAATAGTTCGTACATTTGCACCTTTTGTGGCAGGGATAGGGTCAATGCATTATAAGCAATTTATAACTTTCAATGCCATTGGTGGATTACTTTGGGTAGTAACAGCATCTTTATTAGGATTCTTTTTTGGGAATATACCATTTGTTGCAAATAATTTCTCACTTGTTATAATAGCTATAATTTTAATATCAATTTTACCAGCGGTTATTGAAGTGATTAAAGGAAGAAAGAATGCTGAAAAGAGTTTAAATTAAATATAAAAGATTATTTAATGTATGTTTTATTTAAATTCTTTAATGAAAATATACTATAGGCTATAGTAATTGTTTAATAGGTATAAATGAGATATAATTTCATTATATAGAACAAAATATTATCTTAAGAAGTATATGAATTTATATGAATTTTTTGGATAATAATAGTTAATAGGTTTTAGTTTTGAAAGGAGAATTTATATGAAAAATCCAATAGTAACAATAGAAATGGAAAACGGAGGAGTTATAAAAGCAGAATTATACCCAGAAATAGCTCCAACTACAGTTGATAACTTTATACATTTAATAAATATGGGATTCTATGATGATTTAATATTCCATAGAGTAATTCCAGGATTCATGATCCAAGGAGGATGCCCAGAAGGAACAGGAATGGGTGGCCCAGGATACTCAATAAAAGGAGAGTTCTCAAGAAACGGATTTAAAAATGATTTAAAACATACTAAAGGTGTTTTATCAATGGCTAGAGCTATGCATCCAGATTCAGCTGGTAGCCAATTCTTTATAATGGTTGCAGATGCACCACACTTAGATGGACAATATGCTTCATTTGGTAAGGTTATAGAAGGAATGGAAGTTGCCGATAAAATAGTTAAAGAGCCAAGAGATCGTGGAGATAGACCATACGAAGACCAAAGAATTAAAAAGGTTACTGTAGACCTTGGAGATTACTCAGCAAAAGAACCTAAAGTAATAGAAGAGTAAGAGGTGGCTAAATGAATAATAATAAATCATTATTAGTACATGGCTTATCAAAAGATGAAATAAATTCATTAAGATTATTAGCAAAAGTTATTGAAATAAAACCAGAAATGGTAGAACTTAAAGTTCATGAAATAGCTTCAGGCATTGTTAATGAAGAAGTTATTGAAATAGTTGAAATGCCAGATGAGAAGGTAATATTATTTAATGGATTCTCAGATGGTGAAGTTCAAATTTTAATAAAGAAAATAAGAAGAGCTGTAAAGGATGGAGTACTAGCAGTAGTAACACCTGTATCACGTAATTGGTCATTTAAGTACCTAATTACACACCTTTTAGAAGAGAGAGAATGGTATAGAAAACAGCAAAAAGGAGAGTAATAGTCTTGAGTAGAGTTGGAGATAGAATTAAGGAAGCTAGACTTAAAGCTAATATACCTCAAAAAGCATTAGCTAAGAAGCTTGGTGTTTCTGAAAAGTATATAAATGAAGTTGAAATGGGAAGAAAAGTTGCTCAAGAAAGTTTTATAAATAAAGCTTCAAAGGTTCTAA
The DNA here is from genome assembly GCF_019753795.1 of Clostridium sardiniense. Taxonomy (NCBI): domain Bacteria; kingdom Bacillati; phylum Bacillota; class Clostridia; order Eubacteriales; family Clostridiaceae; genus Clostridium; species Clostridium sardiniense. The sequence continues at coordinate 106,499 of NZ_JAIKTU010000008.1, forward strand.
ATACTGATTTAAATGATATCAATATGGTAGTTACTGATGAAGATTTAATGGAAGAAAAGAGAGTAGCTAAAGAATCTAGACCTAGCTTTAAAAAAGATAATAAATCAAATGAAGTTTGGGAAAATGCTTTTTCTTCAGTTTTAAAGAATGTTCCTATATATGATTATGAATTAAAAAATGTTAAGGGACATAAGGAATTGCCTATACATTCAAATAAGGTTGAAGGTTATCCTCAAGATAAGGTAATATATTTAGAAGTTTCTGATGATGAAATGAGTGGATTTAGAATGCTAAGGGGAGACTTAGTATTTGGACACTTAGTTACTGAACTTAATCAAAATGGTTTTTACTTAGTTAATTACAAGGGAGAAACTAAAATAAGAGAAGTTAGAAGACTAGATAATTCTAAAGTATTACTTATGAGCAACAGAGGAAGTGCTATGACTGAGACTGTTGAAGTTAGAAATATGAAGGTAGTAGCAAAATTAGATAGAGTAGAAATTAAGTTATAAATAAAAAGAAAGTACATCTATGGATGTACTTTCTTTTTATTTATATATGTTTTTACAGCACCTTTATCAAAAGTCATATACTTTCATACAATAAGTATATGATAAGAATAATCTCGAGGTGAATTAGAGGTGGAGAATAAGTTAGATACTTACTTAGAACTATATAGAGCATTAGGCAGGGATACAATTAATAAACTTAATTTATTTAAAGGGAATATGATTAATGGAGAAAATGCGATAGAAGTTATAATAATAAGTGGAGAAAGTGTGGATAGAATATCACAAATTGTGAATGGTATAGGCGGAAAATATGAAAGCCTGGGGTATGGGTATGGAATAGTGACCATATCTGTGGATAAAGTAGCTCAATTAGAAGATTTAGATGAAATACAATATATAGAATTACCTAAAGCTTTATATTTTTCGGATATAAACAGCAATAGAGCAGCTTGTATACCAGAAGCACAGTCCAGTTACAGTGTAGATGGAGAAGGTGTTGTTGTAGGATTTATAGATACTGGAATAGATTATATGCATCCTGCATTTAGAAATACTGATGGTACTACAAGAATAGAGTATATTTATGATTTAAGTTTAGGTGGAACTATATATAATAAAGCAACAATAAATGAGGCTATATTAAATGAAGATCCATCTAGTATAGTTCCATCAATTGATTTAGCAGAGCATGGAACTCATGTTGCGGGAATAGCGTGTGCTGGAGGACGAATTCCGGTAGCTAATTATGGGGTAGCACCTAAGAGTTCTATAATGATGGTAAAAGCAAATCGAGGAAGGTTCGCCCTTAGTACTCAAATATTAAGAGGACTTAAGTTTTTGGTCGATAGGAGCAAGGAACTTAAAATGCCTTTAGTTGTAAATATAAGTTTAAGCACTAATGATGGTGCACATAATGGTCAATCACTATTAGAAAAATATATAAGTACGGTCTGTGATTTGGAAAGAATAACTATAGTTATAGCAGCAGGTAATGAGGGTGATGCTTCACATCATGTTGGAGGAGAACTTAGAGGTGAGCAAACAATATCAATAAATATTGCAGATGATGAGCCATCTGTAGAATTAGCTTTATACCATGATATTTTGTCAGCGATAAATGTTCAAATAACAAATCCAACAGGTAGAGTAAGTGGAGCAATGAAAATAGGTCAAGGATTAAATGAAATTAATTTAGATGGAGATAGAATTGTATTTTATATGTCAGGACCCAAACCTTTTGATTTGCTTGGAGAAGTAGTTATAGCATTCATTTCAGGGGGAGAATATCTTATTGCAGGTGAGTGGAAAATAAGATTAAATGTTTTGAATGAGTATAGAGGAAATTATGATATATGGATGCCTGTATCAGAAGGACTTAATAAAAATACAAAGTTTTTAAGACCAACACTTTTTAATACATTAGGAATACCAGCAACAGTTAGTAATGTGATATCAGTTGGAAGTTATAATTATATAACTAATACTATATCGAGTTTTAGTGGAAGAGGAGCAATTGGAGATCCAGCATATACAAAACCAGAGCTTATAGCCCCTGGGGAAGGGATAATCTCATCCGTTCCTTATAATAATTTTGATGCTAAAACAGGGACTTCTATGGCAGCACCTCATGTTACAGGTATAGCTGCATTATTTATGCAATGGGGAATAGTAAAAGATAATGATAAATTCCTATATGGGGAACGGTTAAAGAATTATCTAGTTAGAGGAGCGAAAAGAGATAGACCAAGTGTAACCTATCCTAATCCTTTATGGGGATATGGAACCGTATGCGCATATAATGCACTTGAGATATTGAGGAATGAAGTAGGTTTACCTAGAGTTGAAAGAGGTCTTGAAGATCTAAATAGGCAAGAGATAAGGCGGAAAATAATTGAATATGCAGGCGATATTCAGAAAGCAATAGATGCATATCCAAATGCGAAAGTAATAATATTAGACGAAAATTTTGCAGTAATAACGGCACCTGATAATGAGATAGACAAAATAACGTCTGAAGTACCAGAGATTGTATTTGTAGAACAATCCCCGGTTTACACACTTAATGATATATCTCCAGTATATGCATCCAATTCACCAATTTTTCACAAAAATCCTTATCTCGGATTAAATGGGAGAGGCGTATTAGTAGGCATACTCGATACTGGGATTGATTATATGAATACAGAATTTACTAGAGAAGATAATAAAACGAGAATATTATCATTATGGGACCAAAGTATTATAGATGGAGTTACAGAAAGCTTTGCTCAATATGGAATAGTATATTCAGAAGAACAGATTAATAATGCAATAAGTGTGGGACTAGGTGGAGGAGATCCGTACTCTATTGTTAAAAGCAGGGATGAAATAGGACACGGAACTATGGTAGCAGGACTTGCTGGGGCAAGAGGAAAGAATCCTGAACTTGTAGGTGCAGCACCAGACTGTAGTTTTGTAATAGTAAAATTAAAGGAAGCATCCCAAGCATATTTAAGGAATTTTGGGGTAACTACACCAGGGGTTGGAAGATATGAAAATACAGATATGATATTAGCAATAAGATATATATTAAATGAAGCTAGAAGTAGAAATATGCCTGTTGTAATATATATTCCAGTTGGAACTAATATAGGATCTCATGATGGAACTTCTATTGTAGAGAGGTATATAGATGATATATCTAAGCGAAGAGGACTTGTTGTAGTTACAACAACAGGGAATCAAGGAGATGCAGATACACATACTGTATCCACTATAACAGCAACAGGAGATACAGCTACAATGGAGCTTAGGGTAGCTCCTAATCAAACAGAATTATACTTTGAGATATGGGCAAATAGTCCTGATAAAGTATCTTTATCGATAGTATCACCTTCTGGAGAAATTATAGAAAAAATACCAGCAAAATTGAATCAGACTGAGGAAATAAAGTTTGTTTTTGAGGGGACAAGGATGTTTATACAGTATTCAATTCCAGAAGAGCAAACAGGGGATGAGTTAATAATAATAAAAGCAGAAAACTTAAGAGAAGGAATATGGCAATTTAAATTAACAGGAGATTATATAGTTGATGGAAGATGTTATTCTTGGATACCTCAAAAGGATTTACTTCAAGAGGGTACAAGATTTTTAAACTCAAATCAATATACTACACTAACACTTCCATCAACAGCACGTAGAGCCATATCTGTTGCATATTATAATCAAAATAATAATGCTACAGTGGGAAAATCGGGGCGAGGATATACTAGGGATGGAAGAATAAAGCCGGATATAGCAGCAGGGGGAATAAATGCAGTAGTACTATCACCAGGCGGAGGTACTAAAGTTGCATCTGGGTCATCTATCGCAGGAGGGGTTGTTGCTGGATGTTGTGCCCAATTGCTTCAATGGGGAATAGTAGATGGAAATGATCCCACTATGTATTCTGTAAAGATGAAGACATACCTAACAAGGGGAGCTGGAAAGAGGGAAGGAGATGTATATCCAAATCGTGAATGGGGCTATGGAACCATTGATATGCAGGGTGTATTTAATAATATTAGAAGTAGGACTTATAGAAACGATATATATGATGAATTTTATGTAGGAAATTTATTTATAAGGAAACCAAATGATTTCACCAATGAAGATAAAAAGGCATAAATTATTTATAAAAGAAATATTAAGGAGCATTTTATGGCTGATAAAGGAAGTTTAAAAATTCAGTGTTTTAGTGGAGATGATTATATCCCTGTAGAGGGGTGTAAAGCGACTGTAACTCCCCAATATGGGACATCGACTCAGGTTCAATTAGTTACTGATTCCTCTGGACTTACTCAAACAATACGACTAGACGCGCCTCCGTTTGAGAATTCACAAAATCCTAATCAACAGGGCTTACCATATAGCTTATGCAATATAACAATTGAAAGAGATGGATTTCAACCATTCGTAGTTAATGGGTGTCAGATATTTCCTAGAGAAACAGCTTATCAAAAGTGTAATTTATCAGAGATATCTACAGCTAGAGCAAGCAGAGCAGAAATTATAAATATACCACCGAATAGACTTAATGGTAATTTCCCAAGAAAGATTCCTGAAGAGGTAGATAAGCCACTACCACCACCATCTAGTGGGGTAGTATTACCAAAGCCTGTTGTACCAGAATATATCATAGTTCATGAGGGTGGACCTAATGCACCTGGCAGAAATCATAGAGTTCTTTATAAGGACTATATCAAAAATGTTGCTTCAAGTGAAATATATTCAACATGGTCAAGTAATACAATAAGAGCTAATATATTTTGTATTATATCATTTACATTAAATAGAATTTACACAGAATGGTATAGATCAAAAGGTAAGAATTTTGATATTACTAATTCAACAGCTTATGATCATGCATTTAATTTTGGTCGTAATGTATATGAAAATATAGGCGATATAGTAGATGAAATTTTTTCAACATACGTAAGAAGAATAGGAAGAAAGCAACCGCTCTTAACTCAATATTGTGATGGAAAGAATGTTATTTGTCCAGAATGGCTTAGTCAATGGGGGAGTAAGGCGCTTGGAGATCAAGGGGTAGCTCCATATGATATATTAACTCGCTATTATGGAAGTAATATTGAGCTTACTACAGCGGAAATTGTTAAAGGAAGTCCTCAATCTTACCCAGGATATGACTTAACTGTTGGCTCAAGAGGAGAACCAGTTCGAGTAACACAAGAATATTTAAATAGAATAGCTAGAAATTATCCATTAATACCTAAAGTAGCTGAGGATGGTATATACGGAGAAAGTACGGCAGAGCAAGTAAGGGTATTCCAAGGTATATTTGGATTACCAAAAACAGGAGTAGTAGATTATAAAACATGGTATAAAATTTCAGAAATATATGTTGGAGTTACTAAAATAGCAGAACTTAATCAATAAGGTAAATGACCATTTCTATATTAAATAAGAAATGGTCATTTATCTGAAAAATATTAAGAATTTAATGTTTTTCTATTTTTAAAATAGAATATTAAGCATTGAGAAATAAAAATTAAGCTCAACATTCCAAATAGTGGGTATAAAGTCGATATAAGATTACCAAAGCCTATTTGTGATATTGGAAGTGCTATTAATAATACTAATAGTATCCCTTTTTTAAATCCTATCTTAAAGGTTTTTTCTAATGTTTTACTTATAGAATATACATCAGAAACCTCTGTTGAGAACATTTCTAAAAGTATAACCATAAGAAGAAGTGCTTGCAAGATTGTACTAAATCGTTTTGCTACAAATAATAACGGTATTTCAAGGGTGTAAATGTAGGGTTGATTTATTATAAGTAATAAATTTATCATTAGGCAAAGTAATGTAAGGCCTAATGCACCAAATACAACACCTAAAGACATAGTCTTAGTCTTCTTTATACTTGTACTTAATGGTACTAAAACACCACAACAACATAATATATTATAGCCTGCATAAAGAATTGTTGATACAGCAAGTCCACTTTCTTTTTTAGGTGTAAAGCTTAATATGTTTTCAAATGTTATAGCATCACGACAAAGTATAAAATAAAGTATCGTAATAGTTGATATCGTAAATATCAAGGTTGGAACTATGAAAGAGTTGACCTCTATTAATCCATTTGTACCTCTAAGTAAGAAGAATATAGAAACTGCAATCATAATTAAAGTACCAACTATTTTAGGAATTCCAAAAAATTGATTAATAAGTGCTCCGCTACCTGCAAGAATTATAGATGCACTTGATATTAAATAAATTGTTGTTATACCTCCTGTAATTTTCCCAAAAAAGTTTGGACTAATTTTATGAATAACATCTCCATAGGACTCTAGTTTATATTTGATACTTATTTTTGAAATTATAGTCCCCATTGCAATATAAAATAATCCACAAATAATTATAGATATAAAGCTTGCTATACCGAAAGATGTAAAAAATTGTGTTATTTCTTTTCCGGAAGCAAGACCAGCACCAACAACTGTTCCTATAAAAACAACTGCCACTTGAAATACTTTAATCCATTCTTTTTTCAAGATATACCTCCTTATAAATACTCTTAATATCAAATATACAAAGTATACTTAAGATTTATTCTATTTATAAGTGAATAAGGTAAATTTTCTAAGGAAAACTAATAGGAGATTAAGTAGCACTAAAGAGGAGTGAGTTTTTTGAAAAAGAAGAGATTATTTATAATATTTATAATATTTATTTTATGTATAGTTGGATGTAAGGCAAAAGAGGAAAAGGTTGAAGTACAGCAGAGATTCAATACTCAAATTGCAAAAGAAAAAGGGATTCAGTATATGGAGAGGCTTAAGGCAAGTGATATATCAGGAGCCAATGCTATATCGACTCCAGAACTTGCAGCTAGTAATAAGATAAAAGAGCTATCTAATATGCCTATTGTGGCTTTTCAGCCTGGAAATGTAACTGAGACTGGGATGAGTTCATATATTGTATTTTTTTGTTCTAGAACAAATGGCCATTTATCAGATGCAGATTTAGATATGGTAACTTTAAAGATAGTTAAGTCTGGAGAGGAGTATAAAGTTGCAGATGTTAAAAGTGATAATGTTAAAGAAGTATACCATGACAAGGATGAACTTAGGGTACTAACAAAGGGAACAGGAAGTAGTCAATTAATACTTAGATTAAAAGATTTGCCTTTAGAAATTTATCCAAAGGGGCAAATACCGGTTATAAAAAAAGTTACTGTACCAAAAGATAGATATTCTGCAATAGGGATAAGTTATAAGGGTAGCAATATAGCAATAAGTACAACGGATGGAAAAAATAGTTTTATTGGAGTTGCTATTATTGAAGAGGCTAGTATTGAAAGTAGTGCAAGAGTATCAGATGAAAGAGTAGCACAAGACGGAAATGCTGGTGGCGGAAGTAGTACTGGTGGTGGATTAAATGAAAATGCGTTAAAAAAAGCATTAGAAAAGCCTATTGCACAAAAAATATCTGCATATGATGTTTTAGAAGATAGTCAAGTTAAAAGAATGATGTTTAATGAAGAAGAAGGTTTTTTAATAGTTCAATACGCAAAGGTGAATGGAACGTCATTAGGACTAAAGATATACAAAAACCCTGAAGGAGACTTGTTGCCAATAGAATTTGATAAAATATTCCCAATAGATAAATATAATATTGAATATGTAAAGGCAACAAAAAATAATATTATAATTAATGTTACAGCAGGAGACAAAGGTAATGCATCTCAAGAAATCCTTGGAAATTATGAAATAGATTTAGTAAAAGAAACCATTGAAAAAATGTAATAGGAAATAAAATTTCACTTATGATATTATAGTATAAAAGAGAAATAACAATGGAGGAAATCATGGTGAAAGAATGGAATGGAAAAAGATATCACAGCTTAAACTATTTCCTAAGAAATAAATTTGACGAAAAAGTATTTAAAATATCGTTAGATGGAGGATTTTCTTGTCCAAATAGAGATGGAACTATAAGTATAGGTGGTTGCCTTTTCTGTAGTGAAAGTGGGTCAGGAGATTATGCTGGAAATAGAGTTTTATCAATAGATAAGCAATTTTGTGATATAAAAGAGATGATGAATAAAAAGTGGAAAGAAGGTAAGTATATTGCCTATTTTCAAGCTTTTACAAATACATATGCACCAGTCGAAGAGCTTAGAAGAAAGTATGAAGAAGCTATAAGCCAAGAAGGTGTAGTTGCACTTGCTATTGCAACTAGACCAGACTGTTTGGGTGATGATGTATTAGATTTATTAGAAGAGATAAATAAAGATATATATGTTTGGGTAGAACTTGGACTTCAAACTGTATCTGATGAGACAGCAAGAAAAATAAATAGAGGATATAAATTAGAAGTATATGAAGATGCTATAAAAAGATTAAAGGAAAGAAATATCGATTTTGTAACTCATTGTATATTTGGACTTCCTGGTGAAACAAAAGAAGATATGCTAAAGAGTGTAGACTATATAGCACATTCAGGATCAAAAGGAATTAAATTTCATCTTCTACATTTAATGAAGAATACTCCTATGGTTAAGTTATATGAAAGAGGAGAGCTTGAATTTGTATCACAGGATGATTATATAGACTTAATATGTAAGTCCATAGCTATAATTCCAGAAGATATGATAGTTCATAGATTAACTGGAGATGCACCAAGGGATCTTTTAATAGGGCCTATATGGAGCCTTAAAAAGTGGGAGATATTAAATGCTATAGATAAAGCTTTAATAGACAATGAGATATATCAAGGAAAAGAATTTAGGGAAACTAATGATAAATAATTAAATATATTTTTATAACATAAAAAGCCCTTAGGGGTTTTTTGTGTTATATAGATTTAAAGTGGAGGCGTTTTATGAATATAGATATTATTATTTCAGCAGATCATATAGAAGAGAATTTATTAAGGGATAAGGTCGTAGTTGTTATTGATATGCTTAGAGCAACAAGTGTTATAACAACTGCATTTATGAATGGATGTAAGGAAGTAATACCTTACTTAACTGTTGAAGAAGCAAGAGAGAAAAGCACAGAATTTAAAAGTGGACAATGTGTCCTTGGGGGGGAAAGAAAAGCAGTTAAAATAGAAGGCTTTGATTTATCAAACTCTCCTTTAGAATATACAGAGGACGTAGTTAAAGGTAAAACAGTAATAATGACAACAACAAATGGTACTAGAACACTAACAGAATGTTCTAAGGCTAAAAGAGTATTGGTTGGAGCTATGATTAATGGAAAAGCGGTAGCTAAAAAATTAATAGAGCTTGGAGATGATGTTGTTATAGTAAATGCAGGAACAAATGGACAATTTTCAATGGATGACTTCATATGTGCAGGATATATGATTAATAAGATGCTTAAGATGAGTTCTAAACTATATCTTACTGATATAGCTAAAACTGCAAATTATATATATGAAAATAATACCGGAATAGAGAGTTTTATAAAGAATGCAAGACATTATGGAGTAATGGAAGATTTAAACCTTATGGATGATATCTTATATTGTATGAAAAAAAATATTACTGATATTGTTCCAGAATATAAAGATGGACATATTATAGAATAAATTAACCCTATAAAGGGTAGTAAGAATTTTTGAGGGGAAAGGTATGGGTAGGTGTAAGTATCCTAAGTGTATCAAAAAAAATAATATAAAAGTGTTAGAAGACTCTTCTGAAAGCAATTGTTATAAAATAAGTATTGATGTTTCAAGTGAGGGGGATACCATACTTATAATTTCTAATTATCCTAAAAGAATAGATAGTAGAGGATGTAGTAAAACTTTTAAGAAAATATTGAAATACCTTAATGAAAAATCTTATAAAAGCTTTATAAATGGAGTAAATAAGATAGTTATAGCTAATTTATTTTCAGCATATGAAGTTGATATAAGGGATGAAAATTATACAGAAAACTTATATATAAACAATGATATTATTAAAGAATGTATAAGTGAGAGTGATATAATAATTGCTGCATGGGGAGAGCCTTGCATTACAAATAAAAAGGTTTACAGAGACAGAGTTAAAGATATATTAGAATTAATAAGAGATGGATTTTTAGATTCTAATTCTAAAAAACAATTTTTAAGAGTTGGGGATTTAACTAAGTTTGGATATCCAAAGAACTGTTTAGCATGGGAATTTAAAGAAGAGCTGAATCCTTTCTATAATTAAAAAAGCTACCCTAAATTAGGGTAGCTTCTTTAATTAAATATATTTATATTTTAGTAGTTTTCTACAAATAATTCAAAGTATGATTGAGGGTGTAAGCAAGCTGGACACTTAACTGGAGCTTCAGCACCTTCAAATATGAATCCACAGTTTCCACATTTCCATAAAGTTTCAGCTGAGTCTCTCTTAAATACTTTTCCATTTTCTATGTTTGCAGCTAATTTTCTGTATCTAGTTTCATGTGCTATTTCTGCTTTAGCAATCATTCTAAATGCAGCAGCAACTTCAGGGAATCCTTCTTCTTCAGCTACTTTAGCAAATGTAGGATAAAGATTTGAGTTTTCATCATGTTCACCTTCAGCTGCAAAGATTAAGTTTGTCTTTGTATCAGCAGGTAATTCTACTGGATATGATGCATTGATTTCAATTCCTTCTCCTTGGAAATCATCCTTTAAGAATTTATAGAATCTCTTAGCATGTTCTTTTTCATTTTCAGCAGTTTCCATGAAGATATTTGATATTTGGTGATAACCTTCTTTTAATGCTGCACTAGCAAAATAAGTATATCTTGTTCTAGCTTGACATTCCCCTGCGAAAGATTTCATTAAATTTTCAGCTGTTTTTGTTCCTTTTAAACTTTTCATAACTAACTCCTCCTTAAATATGTACAATTAATATTAACGGATAATCATTTTCCGAAAAAATCTTATGAATTAATTATACCCCGATAAAAGCCTATAATCAATTAACATACTGTTAACAAAATCGTTGTTATTATAATTATCTATTAAAAATATGTAATTATTAAAAATTGTAAATATTAATCATGAATATAATTTATTAAACTACTTGGAACACAAAGAATTTTAGATAATATGATTCATCAGAATTCCAAAGTATTGGGTGATCTGATGATTGAGTTCTAAACTCTATTTGTCTTAATGTTCTATGTGAATCATGCGCAGCTTCAGCAATTGTAGATTTTAGTAAATCTTCTGCCATGTAGTGAGAGCATGAGCATGTAACAAAATAACCACCCGGTTTAACCATTTTTAATCCTCTAAGGTTAATTTCCTTATAGCCTCTTTTTGCACCACTTATTGTATCTCTTGATTTTGTAAAGGCTGGAGGGTCCAATATTACAACATCAAATTTTCTTCCTTCTTTTGACCAAGAAGATAATACATCAAAAGCGTTATGACATTCAAATTTAACTGTATCTTGAAGTCCATTAAGTTCAGCATTTCTAGTTGCACAATCAACTGCATGCTGTGATACATCAATACCAAGTACTGACTTTGCTCCAGCTATTCCAGCATTTAATGCAAATGATCCAGTATGAGTAAAGCAATCTAGAACATCTTTTCCTTTGCAAATTCTATGTATTGCAGCTCTATTTTCTTTTTGGTCTAAGAAGAAACCAGTCTTTTGACCATTTTCTAAATCTACAATATATTTAACTCCGTTTTCTATAATTTGAATATTAGTATCAAAAGGTTCTGTTAAAAATCCTTTAGTCTGTTCTAACCCTTCTATTTCTCTAGTTTTAAGGTCGCTTCTTTCGTAAACACCTTTAGCATTATATTCTTCAACTAATATTTTTGTTACTATATCTCTGTATTTATCCATACCTAAAGTAGAAATTTGTATTACGTAATAGTCTTCAAATTTATCAACTGTAAGTCCTGGAAGGAAATCAGCCTCTCCAAATATAAATCTACAAGATGATGTATCAATTACAGTTTTTCTATAATCCCATGCAGCTTTAAATCTTTTTTTGAAGAATTCTTCATTTATTTCTTCGTCTATGTCTCTTGTCATTATTCTTATAGCAATTTTACTTGCATCATTTATGTATCCTTTACCTATAAAGAAATGTTTGTGGTTATAAACTTCAACTATGTCTCCATTTTGGTATTCACCATCATATTCTTTAATTTCATCTGTATATATCCATGGTCTGCCTTGTTCAGCTTTTGCCTTTTTGCTTAACTTTTCTAAGTAGAATTTACTAGCCATTTAATTGTAGCTCCCTTCAAATTAATTCTTTTAAGATTATAACACAACTTTTTTAATGTTATTCCAATAAAAATAACTTGTTTTTTTATCGTATTGATAATATATTATAAAAAAGATTTACTGAAGAATAGTTTTTAGGAGGACGTTATGAATTTATTTTTAAATGAAGAAGCAAATAGATGTTTATTATGTAAAAAACCAAGATGCAAAGAGTTTTGTCCTATAAGTACTCCGATTCCAGAAATTATAGAACTTTATAGAGAAGGCAAACTTAATGAGGCAGGAGAGATATTATTCCAAAATAATCCTCTTTCAGCTGTGTGCGCTATAGTTTGTCCACACGAAGATCAGTGTGCAGGACATTGTATAAGGGGGATTAAAGGTGAACCAATTCACTTTTATGAAATGGAAGAAGAAATATCAAAAGATTACTTAAATAATGTTAAGTTTGAGAAGCCGGTAGCTAATAGGGATAGAATTGCAATAATTGGTGGAGGGCCAGCTGGAATAACTATTGCATTTACATTAGCAAAGAGAGGGTTCAAAGTTACTATATTTGAAGCGCATGAAAAAATAGGTGGAGTTTTAAGATATGGGATACCTGAATATAGACTTCCAAATACAATGGTTGATAAAATCGCAGAAAAGCTACAGGAATTAGGAGTTCAAATAAGACCTAACATAATGATAGGACCAGTTATTACATTAGATAGATTATTTGAAGATGGATATAAATCAGTATTTATAGGAACTGGTGTATGGAATGCTAAGAAGTTAAATATAAAAGGTGAAACTCTTGGAAATGTTCATTATGCTATAGATTATTTAAAAGCACCAAATGTCTATAATCTAGGCGATACTGTATGTGTTATTGGCGCTGGAAATGTTGCTATGGATGCTGCTAGAACAGCTAAGAGAAATGGCGCAAAAAATGTATATGTAGTATATAGAAAGCATTTCGATCAAATGACAGCAACAAAGAAAGAAATAGAAGAAGCTAAAGAAGATAATGTAGAGTTTAAATTATTTAGAGCTCCAGTTGAGATATTAGAAGATGGTATTAAGGTAGTTAAAACTGAAAATATAGAAGTTGATGGAAGGATTCAAACTAAAACATTAGACGGTCAAGAAGAAATAATACCATGTGATTCAACAATAATAGCTGTAAGTCAGGAGCCAAGATCAGTTATTGTTTCAAGTACGACAAGATTAGAAACAAATAAGTGGGGACTTGTTATAACAGATGAAGAAGGTCATACAACAAGAGAAGGTGTATTCGCTTCAGGCGATGTTGTTACAGGGGCTAAAACTGTTGTTCAAGCGGTTGCTCATGCAAAGCATGTTGCAGATGCAATGGAAAGATATTGTGAAGAGAACAAATAAAAGTATATATAATAAGCTATGATAAGTTTAAGTTTTAATTTTAAATTATAGCAATAAATTATATTTAATATTTAAAAATATAATAATAAATAAAAGGATATAGCAAATGCTATATCCTTTTATAATTCTTATTTTTCAGTATTTTTAGCTGGATTTTTATTTGTAGAAGTCCACTCATTATTTCCTTCAGTTTTTTCTTTATGACAATCAGATGAAAAACCTTGAGATTCTACTGGAGTTGAAATCCATTGGTTATTAGTTGCAGTTTTTTCATTTTTATTCATAATAAACGCCTCCTTTTTTATAACACTATTAGTTTTAGCATTATAAAAAATTTAATCCGAGGAATTTATTTGTATTCACCATTTTCAAATTGCTCTATTAAACCTTGAATCTTAAATACACATCTAGCGCCGCCACAGCATCCAGTTCCAGCACCAGTTTCTTTTTTAACATCCTCCATATTTCTAGCACCATTTCTTATAGCATCCTTTATAGTAGCTCTATTAATAGCCTTACACACACATACTTTAGTTAATTTATCCATTATTTCTGGATTTGCATTGTTATTTTCCATAGTTACTCCTCCTAATATTAAGTAATTTATATCTTAAATTTTCAACTAAATTTCATATTTATTTTTCTATAAGACAATTTAATCATTCTTTAATATAAAAATCAATACTAAGTAATAAAAATTATTATTTAAATTGAGAAAATTTATAAATTTATGTTTAATTGACTTTTTTAGGGGCATAATATATAATGTTTTTAATAAAGACAATGATTAGGAAAAGTAGTTAATAGACTTGCTTAAAGAGAGTAGCTGTTTGGTGAGAAGCTATAGTAAATATTAATGAAAATCACCTAGGAGTCGGTAGCCTAACGGTAATAAATTTACTTACTAAGTTAACCCGTAATCTTGCGTTAAAAGATAGAGTATGTTAGTACTTGAATCTCACAATATCAAGTTAAATAGTAAAGGAGAAAATTTACTATTATAAAAGTGTTGGTGTTTTATTAATACTATTGATTATTGTATTACCATGGGTGGTATAGCGAGTTATTTACTTCGTCCTATAGTTTGGATGAGGTTTTTTTATATTTAAAAAGAAATTATAAAGTGTCATATATAGTATTAAATATTTTAATTAATAAAATACAAAAGATATTATAAGATGCTTATATATATAAATATTTTAACAAAAATAAATATATAGTAAGAAAGGAGTTTTGACATGTACAAAAAAGTAGAACTTACAAATGGATTTGTAGGTATGGAAAATGAAGTTGCTGACCTTTGGAAAGCAAGAAATGTAATCAAGAAAAATTTTGACATGAATCAAGATGGTGAATATTTCACATTTTATGATGGACCTCCAACAGCAAATGGAAGACCTCACGTAGGACATATCTTAACAAGAGTTATGAAGGATATTATCCCAAGATATAAAGTAATGAAGGGATATAAAGTTATAAGAAAAGCAGGTTGGGATACTCATGGATTACCAGTTGAACTTGAAATTGAAAAGAAACTTGGAATTTCAGGTAAAGAACAAATCGAAGAGTATGGTGTTGAAAAATTCGTTAAAGAATGTAAAGAAAGTGTTTTCACATATGTTAACATGTGGGAAAAAATGACTGATAAAATAGGATACTGGGTAGATATGGAAGATCCATATGTAACATACCATAATCCATATATTGAATCAGTATGGTGGGCATTAAAGCAAATGTGGAATAAAGATCTTTTATACAAAGGTCACAAAGTTATGCCATATTGCCCAAGATGTGGAACAGGACTTTCATCACATGAAGTATCTCAAGGATACAAAGATGTTAAAGACTTAACTGCAGTTGCTAAGTTTAAAGTTTCAGGAGAAGAGAACAAATACATACTTGCATGGACAACAACTCCTTGGACATTACCTTCAAATGTAGCTTTATGTTTAAATAAATCATATGATTACATCGAAGCTAAGGTAGGAGATGAAACTTATATTTTAGCTAAAGAATTAGCTCCAAAGGTTCTTGGAGAAGACTACGAAGTAGTTAAAGAATTTAAGGGTGCAGATCTTCTAGGAATGAAGTATGAGCAGTTATTACCATTCCATACTCCAGAAGGAAGGGCATTTGAAGTAATCCACGGAGACTTCGTAACACTTTCAGACGGTACTGGAATAGTTCATATAGCACCAGCTTATGGTGAAGATGATAGCTTAGTTGCAAAGAAAAATGGAATGGCATTTATAAACTTAGTTGATGCTGCTGGATGCTTTACTGAAGAAGTAACTCCATGGGCTGGCAAGTTTGTTAAGAAGTGCGACCAACAAATTTGTGATTACCTAGAAGCTGAAAATAAATTATTTAAATCAGAAAAACATACTCACTCATATCCACATTGTTGGAGATGTGATACACCACTTCTTTACTATCCAAAAGATAGCTGGTTTGTCGCTATGACAACTTTAAGAGATAAGTTATTAGAAAATAATGATAAGATTAACTGGTTACCGGATAACATTAGAACTGGTAGATTTGGTAAGTTCTTAGAGAATGTTATTGACTGGGGTATTTCAAGAGACAGATACTGGGGTACACCACTTCCAATATGGGAATGTGAATGCGGACATAGAGAATGTATTGGAAGCATATCAGAACTAAAAGAAAAGGGAATCGATGTTCCTGATGATATAGAATTACACAAACCATTTATAGATAAGATTGATTTAACTTGTGAACACTGTGGAAAGAAGATGAAGAGAACTCATGAAGTTATTGACTGTTGGTTCGATTCAGGATCAATGCCATTTGCTCAACTTCACTATCCATTTGAAAATAAAGAGTTATTCGATCAAAACTTCCCAGCTCAATTTATATCAGAAGCTGTTGATCAAACAAGAGGATGGTTCTATACATTACTTGCAATTTCAACTGCAATATTTGATAGAAATCCATTTGAGAATTGTATAGTTTTAGGTCACGTTCTTGATAAAAAGGGATTAAAGATGAGTAAGTCAAAGGGTAATGTTGTAGATCCATTTGATGTACTTGATTCACAAGGTGCTGATGCTACAAGATGGCATTTCTATACTGCAAGTGCACCATGGCTTCCAACTAGATTCTCAATAGATGATGTTGCAGAAGCTTCAAGAAAGTTCTTAAGCACATTATGGAATGTATATTCATTCTACGTGTTATATGCAGATTTAGATAAGTTCAATCCAAGCAAATATGCTGATTTTGAATCAGATAATGTAATGGATAAATGGATATTATCAAAATTAAATACATTAATTAAGACAGTAGAAGATGGATTAGATGAGTATGATATAACAAAATCAGCTCTTGCTATTGAAGATTTTACAGATGAGTTATCAAACTGGTATGTAAGAAGAAATAGATCAAGATTCTGGTCATCAGAATTAACTGATGATAAGATTGGAGCGTATGTAACACTAAACAAAGTACTTGTTACTTTAGCTAAAGTTGCTGCACCATTTGTTCCATTTATAACAGAAGAAATCTATCAAAATTTAGTAGTTAACTTAGATCCTGCTGCACCAGAAAGTATTCATTTATGTGGATGGCCAAAAGTTAATGAAAAAGCTATAGATAAAGATTTAGAAAAAGATATGGATTTAGCCTACACAATAGTTAAATTAGGAAGAAGTGCTAGAAATGGAGCTAATGTTAAGAATAGACAGCCACTTTCAAAGATACTTGTATCTACAACATCACTTCCAAACTATTATGGTGATATCATAGCAAATGAGCTTAACATCAAGGAAATAGAATTTGGAGCAGACCTTTCAAAGTATGTTAACTTTGAAATTAAGCCTAACCTACCTGTTTTAGGAAGAGCTTATGGTAAGTTAATACCAGGAATAAGAAAAGAAATTGCTTCAAGAAACCAAATGGAATTAGCTCAAAAGATTCAAAATGGTGGAGTTGAAGTTATAAACGTTCAAGGAACTGAAATAGAGCTTAACTCAGATAGTATCCTAGTAACAATGCAAGGTCTAGATGGATTTGCATTTGCAGGTGAAGGAGATACTGGAGTAGTTTTAGATACTCATATTACAGAAGAATTAAGAGAAGAAGGTCACGTAAGAGAAATTATATCAAAAATTCAAAATATGAGAAAAGAAAAAGGTTTCGAGGTTGCGGATAATATAACACTTTATGTTGCAAATAACGACATGTTAATTGATGTTATAAAGAAATTTGATGATACTATTAAGAAGGAAACTTTAACTAAGAATATAGTATTTAATGGCGAATTTGATTATACAGAAGTAACAATAAATGGCGAAACGTTAGATATGACAGTGGAAGTTGTTAGATAAAATTTTCTTAAGACTAGGAATCGTAAAGATTTCTAGTCTTTTTTAAGAATTAATATATATTTACATAAATTTTAGGAAAACTATAATTAAAGAAGGTATTTTATTGAAATAAGGCGAATATATTAGTATAATAAATTATCAAATATGATTAGGAGTGATAAATTATGGCTACTTCTATTAAAGATGTTGCTAGAGAAGCGGGCGTTTCAATTGCTACGGTTTCTAGAGTTTTAAATGACATAGATGTTGTAAACGAGGACACAAAGAAAAAAGTTTTAGATGCAATAAAGAAATTAGGATATAGACCAAACATAGTAGCAAGAAGTTTAAAGACACAAAGAACAAAGACAATCGGAATATTAATACCAGACATATCAAGCCAATTCTATCCAGAGATAGTTAGAGGAGCTGAAGACGTATCTAATATATATGATTATAATATAATACTTGGAAATTCAGATTTTGATGTAGAAAAAGAAAAAGAGTACTTAAGAGTATTAAAAGAAAAAATGGTAGATGGAGTTATTTACATGAGTAGCTCTCTTCAAGATGAAATTTTAGATTTAATAAATGAATTAGATTTAAAAACAATTCTTGTTGAAACTAAAGATAAGGAAGGAAAACTTCCAAGTGTAACTATAGATAACATAGATGCAGCTTATGAAGGAACAAAGTACTTATTAAATAAAGGTTTAAAGAACATAGCGTTTATCGGAGTTAAGAAAGATGAGATGAATGCATGGAGCGATAGATATGTAGGTTTCGAAAAAGCTATGAAAGAATCAGGTGTAGCTATTAATAACGAATTAATTCATTTAGCAGACCTTAAAGTTAGCAGTGGATATAAGGCAGCTGAAGGTTATGTGAAATTAGGCAAAAAAGTAGACGGTATAGTTTGTGCAACTGATGAGCTTGCAATGGGAGCAATAAACGGATTAAGAGATAATGGGGTAAGTGTACCAGAAGATGTTAGTGTTATTGGATTTAATAATAACTATGTTGGAGAAATATTCTATCCAAAACTTACTACTGTTGGTCAACCAAGTTATGATATGGGATCAGTTGCTATGAGAATGTTAATAAAACTTCTTAATAAGCAAGAGCTAGAGCAAGCACATTATGTATTACCACATAATATAATTGAAAGAAATAGCGTAAAATAACAGAAATTATAAAGATAGCTTCATTAGAAATTTTTAATGGAGCTATTTTTAATTTGGAATATTTATCCTTAGTTTGCAATGTATTTTTAATTTTTATAAGGCAACAATTATATTTTATTTATGATATAGTATATCTATGAAAAGACTATAAAGGAGGAGTATTTTTGAAGAAAAAACAAATAATAATTATTAGTATTATTATTGCTATTGTAGTTATAGCTGCGAGTACTTTCGCTATTATTCACATAAATAATAAAAATAAATATGATGCTATAAAATATGGTAGAGCTGAATTTGTAACAAGTATGAAGGATATAAATAAGGATTTGCCAACAATAATACTATTTAAAAGTTCACTTGTAGAAAATAGTGTTAAAGCTGAGAGAAATTTAAAGCTTCTACATGATGAATATGGTAGTCAATTTAATATAGTACATGCTAATTCAGATGCTTTAGATAATGAAGAAGCAGTAGAACTTGCAAAAAAGTATCAAGTTACAGGAGTACCAACATTAGTAGCATTAGATAGAGATGGTGATTTCATAGAGAAGAAATCAGATATTTCTTCAATGAATGGAATTAAAGGTATGCTCAAAGATATGGGCGTAGATATAGAGAATAAATAAATATAAGGGGTATAAAATGAATAAACAAAAAAGATTGGGAGAAGAAAAAATTTCAAAATTACTATTAACATTTTCAATACCTGCAATTGTAGGTATGATGGTTAATACTTTATACAATATAATTGATAGAATGTACATAGGTAATATTGAAGGTGTTGGACAATTGGCTATAACTGGTGTGGGAATAACTATGCCGATAATGACTATAATATTAGCCTTTGGGATGTTAGTTGGAATAGGAACAGCCGCTAGAGTATCATTAAAGCTTGGGCAGCATGATAAGAAAGCTGCAGAAAAACATTTAGGTAATGCATTTACTTTAATAATTATAATTAGTATTGTGATTACTATTGTTGGTCTTATATTTTTAGATCCAATACTTAATGTTTTTGGGGCAAGTGAAAATACAGAAATTTATGCAAGGCAATATATGCAAATAATATTTATTGGAACGATTGTAAATATGCTAAGCTTTGGGCTCAATCACTCAATTAGAAGTGATGGAAGTCCTAAAATTGCTATGTTATCAATGTTAATTGGAGCAATTACTAACATAATATTAGATCCAATATTCATATTTGCTCTAGATATGGGTGTTAGGGGAGCAGCTATTGCTACAGTAATTTCTCAAGTATTAACAACAATTTGGATACTTCAGTATTTTACTAGAGGTAAAAGTATTATAAAGCTTAGAGTAGAGAATTTAATGTTAGAGAAATCTACTATTATTAGTATATTCTCAATAGGTATGAGTCCTTTTAGTATGCAACTTGCAGCAAGTATTGTTCAGGTTCTTGCAAATAATTCATTAAAAGAATATGGCGGAGATTTAGCCATTGGTGCTATGACTATAATATCAAGTATTTCTATGATTTTCTTAATGCCTATCTTCGGTATAAACCAAGGGTCACAGCCTATAATAGGATATAATTATGGTGCTGGTAAATATCATAGAGTAAAAGAGACTGTTAAATATGGAGCAATAGCTGCGACGATAATCGTTGTTTTAGGATGGATTGCAATACAATTTGCACCTCATTTATTAATAAGAATATTTAATAATGATCCAGAGCTTGTTTCTATAGCGACTACAGGAATAAGAATATATCTATTTATGTTACCTGTTATTGGATTCCAAGTAATAAGTTCAAATTACTTCCAATCAGTAGGTAAGGCAAAAATATCAATGTTCTTAAGTTTATTAAGGCAAGTTATTCTTTTAATTCCATGCCTTGTAATCCTTCCAAATATTCCGGGATTAAATGGAGAAGTTCTTGGACTTACAGGAATATGGCTTTCAGGGGCAATAAGTGATGCACTTTCATCATTAATTACAGGGATTATATTCTATAATTCAGTAAAGAAATTAAAAGAAATAGTAACCGTGGATGGTAAAGAAGAATTAGAGCTATGTTAATATAAATTAGATATTAATTGCCATAGTAAATATATGGTGATTAATATCTTTTTTTTATTTTTGTAACTTTGGTTACAACTTAATTTAGAAGGGTAATATATAATAAGATTATAAAATGGAATTATTATAGTTTATTTAAATAGATATTTTAAAAGAGGAGGAGAACTTATGAGCGATATAAAAAATACAGTTCCTAATATGCCTACTATGGTAAGTGGAGCGCATCATGGCAATCTTCAAAAGATTAGAAATGGTAGAAGGACTTTTGGTATAACACCTCATATTCCAGGAGGGTTTATAACTATAGAAACTCTAGAGAAGATAACAAAAGTTGCAAAGAAGTATAATGGAGTAATTAAAATAACATCAGGGCAAAGATTATTAATAACAAATCTTGAAGGTGATGATTTGCCTAAGATTTGGGAAGAGCTTGGAATGGAACCGGCTGTAAAAAAGCAAAATACAGTTAAAAATGTTGAAATGTGTCCAGCTGGATATTGCAAAAGGTCTAAATTTAATACAATAGGAACAGGAATGAAGCTTTCAAAGAAGTATCAATATATGGAAGTCCCTTGTAGAACTAAAATTGGAGTAGCGGGATGTAGAAATGCATGTGGTGGTGTATATTCAAAAGATGTTGGAGTTATAGCTGATAAGACAGGGTTTCTTGTAACTGCTGGTGGATCAGCAGGACATAATCCGAGGATGGCAGATATAATCATACAAGATGTAGATGAAAAGGAAGCTATGAAAATAGTAGATAAAATTTTTGGAATCTATAAAGAAGAAGGTATGCCAGGAGAAAAACTTGGTGATTATATAGACAGGATTGGACTAAAAGAATTTAAAGATAAAGTATTATAAAAAAAGGACTATAGAAATATTTAAAAAATATAATTATTTCTATAGTCTTTTTTAAGATAAATTATAATTTATAGATCTTTTCATATGCTAAAAGCTATACTTTTAAACCCATTATTATTTAATGATTTAACTACAGAGTTAATTAATTCATCATAAGATGCAGATCTACAATCATTAGTAATCTCTTTTAATATATCTTCTGCACCTTTTGAAACTAAGTCTAAGTCTCCTTCAGTGTATGAGAAATTTGCATCTTCAAATGCGCCAAAGATACTCTTTCTTAATTTTTTAAAATCAAATGGGACAACCTCATTATGTTTATTTACTACTCTCATTTTAAATTCCTCCCTTGTATAAATATTAAAAATGCACAAAAGAAGCTTATAGGATAAGCTTCTTATATTTTCTAGATACTATTAAATTTTATAATATGCCTTCATTCTTTAAGATATCTTCTAATTGTTGAAGTCTATCGCTTAATGATATGAATTTTTCTTTTATATCATCTTTTGACATATTGTCATTATCGATTCCATTTTCTAAATCCTCTACAGTTTTTAATGCTTCTTCAATATCTTGTTGTGCTATTTTAAGATTTTCTTCTTTCATTCAAGCTTCTCCTTTAACATATCATATTTAACTTATGTTTATATATATTTATCCTATCACTACTAAAACCCTTACGCAAGGCATATATTTAAATGTTAACAGTACTTATTTTATGGAGGGTAATATGATTAATTACATTTGGTTTTTGATGATATTTTTTGGAGTGATATTTGCACTCTTTACTGGAAACGCAGATAAGATAACAGAGGCTATTGTAAATGGTAGTGGAAGTACGGTAACTTTTATTATTGAACTTGCTGGAATAATGTGCTTTTGGTGCGGAGTTATGAAGGTAGCGGAAAAGAGTGGACTTACAGCACAATTAGCTAAACTTTTAAGACCTGTCCTTAGGATGTTATTCAAAGATGCAGCCAAAGATGAAAAAGCCCTTGGTGCTATAGTTATGAATCTAACTGCAAATATGATGGGACTTTCTAATGCAGCGACTCCTTTTGGAATAAAAGCAATGGAGGAAATGGAGAGATTAAATAAAGGTAGTAGTATAGCGTCTAATGATATGTCATTATTTTTAGTGATGAATGCAGCTTGTATACAGTTACTTCCTACGACTATTATTTCAATAAGGGCGGCTGCAGGTTCTAGTAACCCTGGAATAATTATAATTCCAGCGATGATATCTACTGGAGTAGCAGCAATAGTTGGGATAACTTGCTGTAAGATATTACAACGATATTTTTAAGGGGGATGTATCATGTTTGATTATATGACAAAAAGTATAATCCCTGTAGTTGTTGCAATAATACTATTTTATGGGATGATAAAGGGAAGAAAGGTTTATGAATGGTTTATAGAAGGTGCTAAGGATGGTCTTGGAGTTTGTATGAGAATATTTCCGTGTCTACTGGCTATGATAGTTGCAGTTCAAATACTTAAGAGTTCAAATCTTTTAGATTTATTAAATAAAGGAATTTCACCACTTTCAGGGGCCATAGGACTACCTGAGGAAGTTGTGCCTTTAGTATTAATAAAGCCAATTTCAGGGAGTGGAGCAGTTGGAATGTTTACAGAGATAATTAAAACATATGGAGCAGATACATTTATTGGACTTGTTGCATCAGTAATTATGGGAACTACAGAGACTATATTTTATACAATAACAGTTTATTTTGGAGCAGCAAAAATTAAAAAGATAAGACATACCCTTTGGGCAGCTATAATAGCTGATATAACTGCCATAATAACAGCTATTATAGTGGTTAATTGGATGTTATTGTAATAGGTAATACATTATGGTAACATTTAACTAAAAAAGGGGGAATTAAGTTGATTTGTATTAAAGATGTAAGCAAAACGTACAATGGGACTTTTAAGGCGGTAGATAATATTAATCTACAGGTTAAAGATGGAGAAATATTTGGACTTTTAGGGCCAAATGGAGCAGGTAAAACAACTACTATAAAAATGATAACAGGTATATCAGAAATAACTGATGGTAATATTACAATCAATAATGTGGATATAAATAAAGAGCCAGTAAGGGCAAAGGAACAATTTGGATATGTGCCTGATAATCCAGATATGTTTTTAAGATTTACAGGGATTGAATACTTAAATTTTATGGGAGATGTATATGGAGTACCAAAGGAAGAGAGAAAGGATAGAATAGAAGAGCTATCAAAAAGATTTTCAATGGAAGGTGCTTTAGGAGATAAAATTCAAAGTTATTCTCATGGTATGAGACAAAAGATGATAATAATGGGAGTTTTACTTCATAAACCTAAAGTGTGGATATTGGACGAGCCGTTAACTGGACTAGATCCTAAATCATCATATATATTAAAAGAGATGATGAGGGAACATGCCGATGAAGGTAATACAGTATTATTTTCAACTCATGTATTAGAGGTAGCAGAAAAAGTTTGTGATAGAATTGCAATTATAAATAAGGGGAAATTACAGTTTGTTGGAACTTTAGATGAAATGAGAGAAGAGTTTAAAGAGAGTGAGTCATTAGAAAAAATGTTCTTGGAGATGACAGAACATGAATAGGATTAAGATGGCAACAAAATTCTTTTTAAAAAATGCTCTTGGAGAGATGTTTAATAACAAAACGTCAGGTAAATTAATGATGGCTCTTATGCTTGGATTAGTTCTTTTATTTTCAGCACCTATATGCATGATGGTTAGTACAAATTATGAGGGTTTTAAGGCAATAAATCAAGAAGGATATCTTATATCACTTATATTATTTATGGGAAGTGCAACAACATTTCTTATGGGTATTTACACTGTGCTTAATGTCTTTTTCTTCTCAGAAGATATAGAAGTACTTATGCCAATGCCATTTAAAGCTAGTGATATTATGATAGGTAAGTTTGCAGTTACTTTATTAAATATGTATGTTTATACATGTATAATAATTTTACCTCTTATAGCATATGGTATAGAGGCTAAGATGGGAGTGCTATATTACTTATTCGCAATTATAGTTATAATAGTAAATCCAATATTACCACTTATGTTATGTTTACTAATTTCATTAATAATTATGAGATTTACTAATATATCAAGACATAAGGATATGTTTAAAACAATTTCAGGTGTAATAGCACTAGCTTTTATTGTGGCAATTAATTTCTTTTCAAATAGAGGTGCTAGTGCTACAGGTACAATTGAAGGATTATTGAAGAAAAGTAATGGGCTCATGGAGACTATGAATGGGGTATTCTTTACAAATATATTTGGTGCAAATGCATTATTATATAGTAATGAAGGTAAAGGAATAATCAATTTAGTATTATTAATTGTAGCAACTTTAATACTTACTCTTATCCTATATTATATTGGAGATAAGTTATACTTTAAGAGTATCGTTGGAATGTCAGAGACTGTAGGTAAGAGAGAAAAGATATTAGAAAATAATAAAGAATATATAAAAGAAAAATCACCACTGATAACACTTGCTATTAAGGATGTAAAGATGATATTTAGAACACCAACATTTTTTATAAATTGTGTTGTTATGATTATATATATGCCAGCAATATTTTTTATTGCCTTTACAACTGAAGGATTGCCTTTTGGTAATGAAGCCTTAGGAAGCGCAGTTATAGTTGGAGGATCTGTTTTATTTATGGCATTAACAATAGCTGGTGGCAGTGCTGCCTCTACTTGTATAAGTAGAGAAGGCAAAAACCTGATGGTATTAAAATATATTCCTATTGATTATAAAACGCAAATAAAGTCTAAAATACTTTCATCAATAATGATAAATTGTATAGGATTTTTAATTGGAGTATTTATACTTATATATTTTGATGCTCCTATAATAGCATTTATTATGAGTTTAATATTACAAGCTTTAACTATAGTTATGGTTTCTGTAATAGGTGTATATATGGATTATAGCTCTCCAAAACTTAACTGGGAGGATGAAAAGGCTTTATTTAATAAGAATTTTAAGCCTCTTATAATGTTTTTAATCTTTATTCCTATTGGAGGAATACTAACATGGCTTGCATTTAAGATAGTAAATATATATTTAATATTTGCTTTAAATGTAGCTGTAATATTATTAGTTACTATAATTGCATATAAGATGTTGATGAAGAATGGTCCTAAAGTATATGATAAAATTTAGAGAATAAATCCATGCTTGTTGAGTTTATTAAAAGATAAAGTATAAAAGTAGAGATGGCAATTAAGCTATCTCTACTTTTGTTTTAATAAAATTTAATTTACTAAAAAAATAATAAGATATTATATACATATATACTTTATAAGCATTAGAAATAGTAAAAATATAGAATAATAACGTTAATATACTAAGGTTTTTTTTAGAAATATACATACAAAATTATACATAATATAAATATATTTCATGATAAACTATTTATAATAAGATGTATTAGGGGGATTAGAGATGAAAAAGAGAGGGATTATAATACTTACTGCAACTTTAGCTATGGCAGCCACATTATCATTAATGATTAAAGATGTAACTAGTAGTGCTAATGCAACTAGCCAAGTACATACTAGTTATGGGGGAGGTTTCGGGTTTGGACTAGTTAGAGATGGGGAGGGTGAATCTGATTTATATAGTTTTAGTGATGAAGAATTTAACTCTGGAAAGGTAAATATATCAATATTTTATGAAGGGGCAGGTGAGAGAGAATTTACTATAACGCCATTATTAAACGGAGAGCCTATAAGCGTTAATTTTAATAATGAAGGGTTTAGATATGAGTATAATATTGATATAAGAAATGGACAAAATATAGTAGAAATAGAAACAGATAATATAGGTGATGGTGTATTAAGTTTCATAGCAAAAGGTGATGATACTGTATTTGGAATATATGGGTATAGTAATTATGAAAATATAGATATGGGCATAAGAAAAATAAAATATGATAGGTTAAATGATGCTAATAGTAAATTCAATTATGATATTGTAGGATATAGAGGAGAAGAGACAGAATACTCTTTTAAGGTAAAATTAGATGAAGAGAGATTTAAAGGAGATAACTATGGGTATAAGGTATTTATAGATAATAAGCTTGTAAAGATAGATGGAAAGTGGGGCAAGATATTTAAAAGAAATAAAGATGTATTACAAGATACATTTAAATTTAATCTCCCAAAAGAGAGAGGACAATACGATTTATATATAGTAAGGACTATAAATCCAATTAGTAATGTTAATCCACATGAAGAAATAATTTTTAAGTCAAAAATTATTGTTAACTAGATGTAATAATAAAGCTTTATTTTTCATAAATTATATTAACTTATAAAGAAATACAAAAATATATATTAATATAGAAAAACAGTATCAATATTAAATATTGATACTGTTTTACTCTACTTAAATTTAAATCTATCGACTATTAGTGCAATTGCATTATCTCCTGATACATTACAAGCAGTTCCGAAGCTATCTTGTGTTATATATAGTGCTATCATTAAAGCAAGCTGTGCTTCACTAAAACCTAAATTAGCTTGAAGCACTCCAAGTGCTGCCATAACTGCACCTCCAGGAACACCAGGGGCAGCAACCATAGTTATACCAAGCATTGCTATAAATCCAGCAAATTGAGGAAAAGTAAAATTCATACCGTTTAGAAGCATTACTGCTATTGAACAGCAAGTAAGAGTTATAGTACTACCTGATAAGTGAATAGTTGCACAAAGTGGAACAACAAATTCTCTAACACCTTTTGATACACCATTTTTTTCAGCAACATCAAGATTCACAGGTATAGTTGCAGCTGATGATTGAGTACCAAGAGCAGTTAAATAACCAGCAACCTGATTTTTTAGGAGAACAAAAATGTTCTTTTTACTAGCAGCACCAGCTATTAAAAATTGGAATAGTATTATACAGAATTGAATAGCTAGTATAATTAAAAATACCTTCCAAAATACAGAGAAGATAGTTTGAACTTCGCCTGTATATGTCATATTTGCAAATATCCCTAAGATATGTAATGGGATTAATGGAATAATAATTACTTTAATAACTTTTTGAACTATTTCTTGAAATTCTAAAGCCATATTATAAAGAGTACGACCTTTTTTTAATGATGATATACCAAGCCCTAAAAGAAAAGCTAAAAGTAAAGCTGTCATAACAGGCATTATAGGTGGCATATCAACTATAAATAGAGATGGTAGAAGTCCTTTTTCTGGATTACTTGCACTAAAAGATTCAGCCGCAGTAATAAACTTTGGAAAAATATTTGAAGAAACAAAAAAAGCAAAGAATCCTGATAAAAGAGTTGATCCATAAGCTAATAATGTTGTAAATCCAAGCATTTTACCAGCAGAGCCACCAAGGTCTGCGATACCACAAACCACAAATCCTAATATGATAAGTGGAATTATAAATCCAAGAAAATTACCGAATAAGGAATTAAAAGTAGCTAATACTCTTATAAATCCTTCGGGCATAAAGTTTCCAATTAATAAACC
The DNA here is from genome assembly GCF_019753795.1 of Clostridium sardiniense. Classification (NCBI taxonomy): domain Bacteria; kingdom Bacillati; phylum Bacillota; class Clostridia; order Eubacteriales; family Clostridiaceae; genus Clostridium; species Clostridium sardiniense. The sequence goes on from NZ_JAIKTU010000008.1 coordinate 135,063, forward strand.
TAATATAATTGCTATTATAAGCTTAGGAATTAAACCTAATTTTTTCATATGTATTCCTCCTATGGACAAGTGTATTTTATATGATATTATAAGAATATAGAAAAGATGTCTATTTATTTAACATAAAAGTATAATATAAGGAGGAAATAAGAATAAAAAGAAGAATAACAATAATTATATGTATATTAGGAGATAATATGCCTATAAATTAGAGTAATAAGCATAAATTAAATTATACTAAAAAACAGATTGTGGGATTTGTTTTTAAAAGTACAGGGGGACGATATATATGTCAGAAGAAAAATTCTACATAGTTAATGAGAATGTATTACCAAACGTATTTTATAAGGTTATTGAAGTAAAAGAATTATTACACACAGGAAAGGTCAAGGATATTTCAGAAGGGGTAAAGAAGGTTGGTATAAGTAGAAGTACTTATTATAAATATAAAGATGCCGTTTACCCAATGGCTGAAGGAGTTAATAGCAAAAAAATAACAATTGTACTATTGCTTTCTCATGAATCAGGAGTATTATCAAAGGTATTAGACTTTATTGCAACTAGAAAACTAAATATATTAACAATAAATCAAGATATACCAATAAACATGACAGCTAATGTTACTATAACTCTAGATGTTTCTAAGATAAAAGGCGATGTTAAAAGGTTTTTATATAAAATGAGTGAAATAGATGGAGTAATAAAGGTTAGGGTATTAGCTGTTGAATAAACATTTGGAGGGATCAATATGAAAAACGAAGTATTTGAATTAAATAGGAAAAGGTTAGCAGAAAAGCTAGAGGATAATGATTTAGTAATTCTTTTTGCTGGTAATGCACCAAAGAAAACAGCAGATGAAAAATATGATTTTACACCAAATAGAAATTTTTATTACTTAACAGGAATAGATGAAGAAGATCATATACTTGTCATGGAAAAGAGTAATGGAAGTATAACTGCAAAGATGTTTATAAAGGAAATTGATGAAGAAAAAGAAAAATGGCTAGGCAAAACTATAAGAAAAGAAGAAGTATATGAAATAAATAAGATTGAAGAAGTTTTATACTTAGGAGAGTTTAAGGGTTATTTGAATAAAATTTTAAATGAGAGTGTAGAAAAAACTATATACTTAGACTTAGAAAGAGATGGTTTTAATAGCCTTCCTTCAGTAAGCAATACTTTCTGCAATGAATTAAAGAATAGATATTCACAAGTAACTATAAAAAATATATTTCCTATATTAGCTCCTTTAAGATTAGTAAAGAGTCCTGGAGAAGTAATAGAAATGCAAAAAGCTATTGATATAACAATTAAAGGCGTTAAATCAATAATGAGAAATATAAAACCAGGTATGAAAGAATATGAGCTTGAAGCGTACTTTGAATTTGAATGTAAGAGAAGGGGAGTGCGTGATTATGCATTTAAGACTATTGCAGCAGCAGGTAAAAATGCCACAATTCTTCATTATGTAGATAATGATTCAGAGGCTAAGGATGGAGATTTAATATTATTTGATTTAGGAGCACAAGTTAATTATTATAATGGGGATATTTCAAGAACCTTCCCTGTAAACGGAAAATTTACAGCTAGACAAAAGGAAGTATATGAGGCTGTTTTAAGAGTTAATGAAAGAGTAATAGATGAATTAAAATCAGGTGTGAACTTCTTAGATATTAATAAGAAGTCAAGGGATTGGATTGCTGAAGAATGCATAAAACTTGGTCTTATAGAGGATAGGAAAGATGTATCAAAATACTACTGGCATAGTATAGGTCATAGTCTTGGACTAGATACTCATGATGTTGAAAATCCAGGAAGAAATACTACTCTAGAAGCAGGTATGGTATATACAGTAGAACCTGGAATATATATAGCTGAAGAAGGAATAGGAGTAAGAATAGAAGATGATGTATTAATAACAGATGGTGGACACGAGGTTCTTACTAGAGATATGATTAAGAGTGTAGAAGATATAGAAGCATTCATGAGCAGATGTTAATAAAATAAAGATAAAGTATTAATAAATTATTGACAATAATTTGAAAATAATGTATAATAGCATTAATTTAATAAGTGAATAATGAGAAGAGGTAGAGGCGCGATATTTAAGAGTACTATCATTGAGGTAAGCACTTAGAGATGATAGAAAAGGAGATGTCGCCGAAGGATATAGCTAATGCTTTAATGCTATAATCCTGGGCTTATGTAGAATATGCATAAGACTGTCACAATTATATTGTGGTGAGCTATCATTCAACGGATTTTTACGTATATAGTAGAACCTTGAGTGTTATCTCAAGGTTCTTTTTTGCATTAAAGAGCAATAAATGATGGGCCTCTAATATTCACAAAAATTATTTTGAGGGGGATTCAATCATGAAAAAAAGAAGTTATTTAGTATTTTTATTAACATTCATCTTAATGATGAGTATGTCAACAGTTGCTTTTGCAGCAGAGGTTGATCCTGGAACTATAAATGCAGATAAATTTGGTATCTGGACGATAATTCCACCATTAGTTGCAATTGTATTAGCATTTATAACTAAAAATGTTGTTATTTCGTTATTCGTTGGGGCATTAGCGGGGTGCTTTATGCTTCAAATAGTAGATAATAATGCATTTACGTCATTAATTCAAGCATTTCTAGACTTTATCCAAAGGGTTCTAAATTCACTTGCAGATCCTTGGAATGCTGGAATTATACTTCAAGTATTAGCTATAGGTGGTGTTATAAATCTAGTTTCTAAGATGGGTGGGGCAAGAGCCATAGCAGAGGCATTAGCTAAGAGAGCTAAGACGCCAAGAAGCGCTCAAATGACAACTTGGTTCTTAGGATTATTAGTATTTTTTGATGATTATGCAAATTCACTAATTGTTGGACCTATAATGAAACCTGTCGCAGATAAATTAAAAGTCTCAAGAGAGAGACTAGCTTTTATAATAGATGCTACAGCAGCTCCAATTGCTGGACTTGCTATTATATCAACGTGGATTGGGCTTGAAGTTGGACTTATAAATGATTCATTTACTCAAATAGGAGTAGAGGTAGATGCTTTTGGAGTGTTTTTAGACACTATACCATTTAGATTTTATAATATATTAATACTTGCTTTTGTTGTAATTACAACACTTATGCTTAGAGATTTTGGACCTATGAGAAAAGCAGAGATTAGAGCAAGAAAAGGAATTAAAGATAAAAAAGCAGAGCTTGAAAGCATAACTGTAAATGAAGAGATGGAAGTTAAAGCAGGGGTAAAGCTAAGTGTATGGAATGCAATAATTCCAATTGGAACATTAATAATTTCAGCGCTTGTAAGCTTTTACTATAGTGGATATTCATCAATAATGGCAGGAAATGATGTAGCTCTTCAAGGAGTACTTACTAATTCACCATTTTCATTCCAAGCTATTCAGCAAGCATTTAGTGCAGCAGATGCATCAACAGCACTTTTCCAATCAGCAGTATTTGCATCAATAGTTGCTATATTAATGGCTGTTTGCAAAAAGATATTTACAATTTCAGAAGCCATAGATGTATGGATTGATGGAATGAAAGGTCTTATAATCACTGGTGTAATACTTTTACTTGCTTGGTCATTAAGTTCAGTAATAAAAGATTTAGGCACAGCTAAATACTTAGTTACATTACTTTCAGATTCAATACCAGTTTTCTTACTTCCAAGTATTATATTTATTCTAGGTGCAGTAATATCATTTGCAACTGGAACTGCGTATGGAACAATGGGAATACTTATGCCACTTGCAATACCTCTTGCACATTCAATATCACCAGAAATGGGGTATATCGTAATAAGTACAAGTGCTGTACTTACTGGAGCGATCTTTGGAGATCATTGCTCACCTATATCAGATACAACCATTTTATCATCCATGGGAGCGGGATGTGATCACATAGAACACGTTAAGACACAAATGTGGTATGCATTATTTGTTGGAGGAGCGACGATTTTACTTGGGTACATTCCAGCAGGATTAAATATACCAGTGTATATTATCTTACCAGTTGCTATATTAGTACTTACAGTGGCAGTAAGGTTTATAGGAAAACCTGTTGATAATGTAGAATAAAATTATTTTTAATAATATAGAATCCCACGGAAGTAAAGCCTGTGGGATTTATTTATAATTTATAAATTATTTGTGTCATCATATGTGTAAATATAATAACTTATATAGAGGAAAAATTTATATTAGGAGACGTATAATGAATAGAAATATTATGAATGGTGGGAATGACCTGACTAATATATTTACTCAAACATTTAATGCGGTTATAAACAATACTGATTTAATTGATGGAATAGTTAATAGCTTATTTAATTCGAATTTTTTGGAAGAGGTTAATGAGACTTTTAGTGAAGGATTCAATGGAGGTTATAATAATGGGGATAGTATAATAAAAGTTAATATAAGAGACGAAAACGATAAATACTTAATAGAAGGAGAATTTCCAGGAATAGATAGACAAGATATAAAAATAGATTATAAAGATAACTATATATATTTAAATGTTAAAAGAAAACAAGTATTTTCTAACGGATGTAATATGGCCATGATGGTAATGCAATTTGGAGATGAATTTAGTAGAGAATTCTTTGTACCTAATGCTGATGCTACAAAGCTTAGAGCTTCATACAAGAATTATAGATTAAGGCTAGAACTTCCTAAGTATAGGAAAGAAATAGTGGGAAATAAGAATGATAACTTAACAGAGAATGAAGATAATATTATTGATGTTGTTGATTACGAAGAAGAATAAATCTGAGATGCTTTGCATTCTCAGATTTTTTTGTTTTGGATAAGCTTGATATAAAAGTATGTATATGGGAAAATATAGTATAAGAAAAAGGGGGCAATATTATGGATATATTAAAGAGAATAGAGTCATTAAGAAGTCTAATGAAAAAAAGAGGAATAGACTATTATATTATTCCAAGTGGTGATGCTCATCAAAGTGAATATGTATGTGAGCACTATAGAGGAAGGGAATATATGTCAGGGTTTACAGGGTCAGCAGGTACTTTATTAGTGGGGCTAGATAAAGCTATACTTTGGACTGATGGAAGATATTTTATTCAGGCTGAAAAAGAACTTAAAGGTTCTAATATAGAATTATTTAAAATGAGAATACCTGGATGGCCAAGTTTACAAGAATGGCTTATGGATAATATGAATTCTGATGAAGTGCTAGCTTTTGATGGAAAGGTGTTCTCAGTAACTGACTATAAGCAATTTAAAAATATAGAACATAAAAAATCAATAAAGATAGAGAGTGATTATGATTTATTAAATGATGTATGGATAGATAGACCTAAGCTACCTATGGAGAAGATATTTATACATGATATTAAGTACTGTGGGAAGAGTACAAAAGAGAAGGTTAGCGAAGTTAGAGAGAAGATGAAAAGCTTAGGAGTGTCAAATTATATAATAGCTTCATTAGATGATATAGCATGGGTTTATAATATTAGAGGAAATGATGTCGAATGTAATCCAGTTGTAATAGGCTATGCATTAATTAAGGAAGATGAAGCGATTCTTTATGTTGATAATTCTAAAGTGTTAGATGATGTAAGAAATAAGCTTAATGAAGAAGGCGTAATATTAAAAGAATATGATGATATAAAAGGGGATGTTAATGATATTAAAGGAAGTGTATTAATAGATCCAAATAAGATAAGTTCATTTATATATACTAATGTAAATGAAAATGTAGATATAATTGAAGGATTAAATATAACAACATCACTAAAGTCTATAAAAAATGATATTGAAATAGAGAATCTAAAAAGATGTCAAATAAGAGATGGTATAGCAATGGTTAGATTCACTAAATGGCTTAAAGAAAATATAGGTAAAATTGAAATAAGTGAGATATCAGCTTCTGATAAATTACAGGAGTTTAGGGCTTTAGGAGAATTATTTAAAGGAATAAGCTTTAACACAATTGCAGGACATAAAGATCATGGTGCAATGATGCATTATTTTGCAACAGAAAAGACTAATTATAAGTTAGAAGAAAAAGGATTTTTACTAGTAGATTCAGGTGGTCAATATTTAGATGGAACTACTGATATAACAAGAACCTTTGTACTTGGAAGGCTTACAGAGGAAGAAAAGAGAGATTTTACATTAGTTTTAAAAGCTCACATAAGTTTAATGAATACAAAATTCTTAAAGGGAACAACTGGATCAAACCTTGATATTAAAGCTAGGGGACCATTATGGGATGAAGGTATAGATTATAAATGCGGAACTGGCCATGGTGTAGGTTTTTTCTTAAATGTACATGAAGGCCCACAAAGTATAAGCCCAGTTCCAAATAAAGTTTCATTAGAGCCAGGAATGATTTTAACAAATGAGCCAGGAATTTATAGGGAAGGAAAACATGGTATAAGAACTGAAAATACTATGCTTGTAGTTAAAGATACATCATCAAAAGAATTTGGTGAATTCTATAAATTTGAAGTAATATCACTATGTCCAATAGATATACAGGGAATAGATATTAAATTACTAGATAATAAAGAAAAGGAATGGATAAATAATTATCATAAATGGGTGTATGATACACTTTCAGTTTATTTAAGTGATGATGAAAGAAAATTCTTAAAAAAAGAAACCAAAAGCATATAATAAAAAACCCGATTAAATAAATCAATTATTTAACCGGGCTTTTTTCTATATTTTTACTCTTTTTCTTCTGGTGGATTAAAATATTTATTAATTAAAATCGCTACTATAATTCCTATAGCAGTATCGACACTTCTACCAATTGCGTAAGCATATGATTGTGGACCACTATAGTTTATCATGATACCTATGAGCACTATACAAGCTATAGTTACAGAACCTGGTTTGTTGAAAAGATTACATACATATATAACCCCAACAATACCAAAACCAGTGACAAAAGCATTGTAATCATATAAGAAAGGTAGCTTAATCATAATAAATATAATTATTATCCCGAATAGTCCACCTAGTATAGTTCCTATCAGTCTATTTTTACCCATTGTAAAAGAGCTTGATACAGTATCTTTCATACAGATAACCGCAGCTATACAAGCATAAAAAGCATTTTCTCTTCCAATAAGCTGAAAAATAACCATACATACAGTAACTGCTAGAGCCGTCTTTATATTACGTAAACCCACTCTATGCACATTTAGCTTCATACTTATTCCCCTCTCTAATTAAGTATTTTAATATTATATCATATGAAATAATATTATGTTAAACTAATAAAAGTTAAAAGTAATTGACATATAAAACTATATGGAATATTATATACTTGAAATGTAAATGCTATGAAAAGAAGAGTAATAAAAGTAGATTTCTAAAGAGAGCTAACAATAGCTGAAAGTTAGCGTTATGGACTTTTATGAAGATGGACTTTGAGCATATCTTTTGAGCTTATAAGATTTAGTAAGGAAGATACGGGAGCAACCGTTATATTGCATGGTGATAATTCACCTAGTGAGTTTCTTATTGCGAGATAAGAATGAAGTAGAGTGGTACGCGTATATAACGCCTCTATGCAGTATATTGCATAGAGGATTTTTTATTAAAGGAAACTATAAAAATTTTAAAATAGTAGAAAATACATTTAATATGTAAATAAAAAGGAGGATTTTAGGATGTGTAAAAAACCATACTATATAACTACACCAATATATTATCCATCAACGAAACTGCATATAGGTAATACCTATACAACAGTTGCAGCAGATGCAATTGCAAGATTTAAGAGATTAACAGGATATGATGTTATGTTCTTAACAGGAACAGATGAGCATGGCCAAAAGATTCAAAGAATTGCAGAAGAAAAAGGAATAAAACCAATAGAGCATGTAGATGAAATCGTTGCAGGAATCAAAGAGCTTTGGAATATAATGGACGTAAGCTATGATAAATTCATAAGAACAACAGATGATTATCATGTAGAAGCTGTTCAAAAGATATTTAAGAGATTATATGATCAAGGCGACATATATAAGAGTTCATATGAAGGATTATACTGTACTCCATGTGAATCTTTCTGGACAGAAAGCCAACTAGTAGATGGAAAATGCCCAGACTGCGGAAGACCAGTTGAAACTTCAAAAGAAGAAGCATACTTCTTCAAGATGAGTAAATATGCTGATAGATTAATAAAGTATATTGAAGAACATCCACACTTCATTCAACCAGAATCAAGAAAGAATGAAATGCTAAATAACTTCTTAAGACCAGGACTTCAAGATCTTTGTGTTTCAAGAACTAGCTTTGATTGGGGTGTACCTGTAACATTTGATGAAAAGCACGTAGTATATGTTTGGATAGATGCATTATCAAACTATATAACTGCATTAGGCTATGGTAGTGATAATACAGAATTATTTGATAAATACTGGCCAGCAGATGTTCATTTAATAGGTAAAGATATATTAAGATTCCATACAATTTATTGGCCAATAATGTTAATGGCACTTGACTTACCATTACCAAAGCAAATATTTGGCCATGGATGGTTACTTGTTGATGGTGGTAAGATGAGTAAATCAAAAGGAAATGTAGTAGATCCAGTTGCACTTGTTGAAAACTTTGGTGTAGATGCTGTTAGATATTACTTATTAAGAGAAATACCTTTTGGAGCAGATGGATTATTCAATAATGAAATATTTATAAAGAAGATAAACTCAGATCTTTGTAATGACCTTGGAAACTTACTTTCAAGAACAGTTGCAATGGTAGAAAAATACTTCGATGGAGTAATACCTGCACCATTAGAAAAAGAAGAAGTTGATGATGAGTTAATAAATCTTGCATTAGATACTCCAAAGAATGTTGAAGAAGCTATAGGAGAACTTAGAATTCCAGAAGCTTTAGAATATATCTTTGATTTAGTTGGAAGAGCTAACAAGTATATTGATGAAACAACTCCTTGGATATTAGCTAAGGATGAAGATAAGAAAGGTAGACTTGGAACTGTACTTTATAACTTAGCAGAATCTTTAAGATTTGCATCAGTTTTAATATCATCATTCTTACCAACAACATCAGAAAAGATAAATGAACAATTAGCAGTAACAGCTAAAGATTGGAGTTCATTAGAAGGCTTTGATGGTACAGCGCCTGGAACAACAGTTAAAAAGGGAGATAGTTTATTCCCAAGAATAGATGTTGAAAAGAAGCTTGCTGAACTTGAAGAATTAAGAAAAGCTCAAGCTGAGGCTATTAAACCTCAAGAAGAAGTTAAAGAAATGAAGCCAATAAAAGAAGAAATTACAATAGATGATTTTGAAAAACTTGACCTAAGAGTGGTTAAAGTATTAGAATGTGAACCAATAAAGAAGGCAAATAAACTACTTAAATTAAAAGTAGATTTAGGTGGAGAAATTAGACAGGTTGTCTCAGGAATAGCAAAACATTTTAAACCAGAAGAATTAGTTGGGAAAAATGTTGTTCTTGTAGCAAACCTTAAGCCAGTTAAGTTAAGAGGAGAATTATCACAAGGTATGATACTTGCTGCATCAAATGATGATGATAGCGTATTAAACTTAGTGGATCCTGGTAAATTACCAACTGGAAGCGAAGTAAGATAGTAATATAAAATAAACACTAAAGAGGAAGTCAGCTTAGATTATAAGTTGACTTCCTTATTTATATCAATAATAGAGGGGGAGAATTTATGAATATAGTAATAGGAAATGCATGGCCTTATGCAAATGGAAAATTGCATTTAGGTAGAATAGCAGTATTCCTTCCAGGAGATATTCTAGCTAGATATCATAGAATGATGGGTGATAATGTCTTATTTATATCTGGAAGTGATGCACATGGTAGGCCAGTTAAGGTGAAGGCGGAAGATCTTAATATAACTCCAAAGGAAACTCTATTAAAGTATCATGAAGAATTTTTGGAATGCTTTAATAAGCTTAAATTTTCCTTTGATTTATTTACTAATACTGATACAGATTATCATAAGAAAATGGTAATGGATTTTATTATAAGCTTATATGATAAAGGATACATATATGAAAAAAAGTCTTTAGAGAGAGAAACAGGACGTGAAAGTAATCATCTATTTTTAGCTCTTTCAAGGTTCCAAAATGATGTTAAGAGGATATTTATAAAGCAACAAGGTTGGAGAGAAAATGCTCAAAGTATAACTAAAAAATATATAGATGAAGGACTAAGAGATAGAGCAGTAACTAAAGAAATTGATTGGGGCGTAGATGTACCCTTAGATGGATTTTCAGACAAAAAAATATTCGTATGGATTGAAGCTTTAATGGGCTATATTACAGCAACGGCAAAATGTCTTGAAGGTACCAATGAAGTTATAGAAGATTATTGGAATGATGAAGATAGTAGAATTTACTTAGTTCATGGAAAGGATAATATTCCATTTCATACAATAATATTTCCGGGATTATTATCAGCATTAGGTTTTAAAAATGTAAATTTAAGTATAATGTCTAGTGAACATTTAAGGCTAGAGGGTAAAGATTTTTCTACTAATAAAAATTGGGCTATTTGGGTTGATGAGATATTAGAAAAATATAATGTAGACTCTTTAAGATATTATTTAATATCTAATGGACCTGAAAATTCAAATACTGATTTTAAGTGGAGGAACTTTATAAACTCAAATAACTATGATTTAGTATTGGAATTTGATAAATTATATAAAAATATTATTATAAATGGAGATTTAAAAGAACTAGATTTAAGTGAAAAAAAGAAAATATTAGATTTATATTTTAGTGTAGGGGATAAGATTGAGGAAGGTGAATTTAAGGCTGCATTAAAAGATGTTTTTTCATATATAAAGGAAGAAAGTAAGAAGAAAGGCCCTTCTATTAATGTGCTAATAAATATAGCAAATATACTAGAGCCGTTCATGCCAAATACATCTTCGAAAATAAAGGAACAATTTAATATAAAAGAAAGTATATGGAACTTAATAGAGGTAAAAGAATTGCCTAAAAAGCTAAGGTATAAGCCTATTTTTGAAATGATAGATAAGAAAAATATAATGGAAGAAATAAAGAGGTTAAAAGATAATAAGGTTTAAAGACAAAAAAACCTAGAATATCTACAATAGGGGGACGAGATATTCTAGGTAACCAATCAATTAAGATGGTTATAAGGGGTAAATAATAATGCTTTAACTACTTTACAATTACATGATAACTTAGTAATATGTCAGTTATGTGTCAAAAAATATAATAAAGTATTAAGAGATAATACTTATCAAGTTAAATATCCTAAATAAGGAATTATTGTATATAAATCTTATCGAAATTTAGTATTTTTATTGTTTTTCTGTCATAATCTATCATTTTTTCCTGCTTCATATTGATTAACTCCCTAGAAAGAGATGGTCTTTGAACTCCAAATGAATCTGCTAATGATTGTTTTGTCATAGTCAATTTTATTGTGTCACTGTTTTGCTTCTTTGCTTCTTTTATTAAAAAATCGCAAATCATGTGCCTTAAAGATTTAGAACTTACTTGTCTTAATTTATTACTAAGTATCATGGCTTTATTTGATAATAGTTTCAAAAATGCTAATAAAAAGGTTTGGTTTGATTGAAGTAACTTAGTTACTTCTTTTTTGTTTATGTGGATTACTGTACTATTTTCTTTACTTACGACATCCATTGGATATGTATTTTTATCACCAAATAAAAGGTTTTCGCCAAACATATTTGCTCTATTTAAGGTGGTTACCACTAAAGTGTTTCCATTAGCATCATTTTGTTGTATTTCAACTTTACCTGAAATTAAAATGCTTAAATCATTACAAGTATCATTATGAAAGAAAATGGTTTCTTCTTTTGAATATTTTTTTATGTGAACTAATGGATTATTAATCATTGAATCTAAATCATCTTTAGAAAAGTTATTGAATAGAGATGATAAATTTAAAACATCAATTATTTCACTATTTGTCATATGTTTCACATCCTTCAATTTGTATTTATTTTTTGTCAGTTGTTTATAATGTATAATAATATATATTATTAATTATTTAAAGAGGGAGACAGAAGATATGGAGAAAAAATATAGAATTTTTGATACTCATGCACACTATGATTCAGAAGATTATGATATAGATAGAAATGAGGTATTTAAGGAGTTAAAAGAGAATGGAGTTATAGGAATATTAAATTGTGCATCATCATATGACAGTGTAAAACTAACTGATGAACTTACAAAAAAATATGACTTTATTTATGGTGCGTTAGGGGTTCATCCTGAGAATGCTGATGAACTTACAGATGAAAGATTAGAAATAATAAAAGAAATGATTAAAGCAAATGATAAAATAGTTGCTGTTGGAGAGATAGGACTTGATTATTACTGGGAAGAAAATCCTTCAAGAGAGATACAGAAAAATGCTTTAAGAGCTCAAATGAATTTAGCTAAAGAACTTAAAATGCCGGTAGTAATTCATGATAGAGATGCACATAAAGATACTCTTGATATATTAAAAGAATTTCCTGAGGTTAATGGAGTGGTGCATTGTTTTTCAGGTAGTGTTGAGTTTGCTAAAGAATGTATAAAACTTGGATATTATATAGGGTTCACAGGAGTAGTAACATTTAAAAATTCTAGAAAGATAGTAGAAGTTGCTAAAGAAATACCAGTTGACAGAATGCTTGTAGAGACTGATGCACCATTTATGGCGCCAGTTCCAAACAGAGGAAAAAGAAATAGATCTGATTACATAAAAGAGATTATAGAGAAAATCGCAGAAATAAGAAGTATAAATCCAGATGAATTAAATATTCAACTAAATACCAATTTTTTCAATTTGATTAAAAAAGATATTTAAGATAAAATGAAATGGAATTAATTGTATATTGAGAAATATCAATTGATTTAAGGAGACACTTCACTAAATATACCATGGACGCAAGGATACCCCATAAAGAACTGAAAATATACAATTTATAAATTTTGTTAATTATGCATAGAACTGCATTTATTGTATCAGTTCAAGCAAGCAAGAGGCTTTAAATTTGACAAAATGTCAAAAAGTAATATATAATGCAAAAGACACTCTTGCCAAAGGAGGGAATTAAATGGTAGAAAAATTTAAAACTTTTATTAAGAAAAGTTTTTCTAACGGTCCGAAGGCAAAAATAGTGATATTAGCCACGGCATGTGTTGTGGCAGTAGCAGCAACAACCGTTGCTACAATGAGAAAGACAGTAAATTTAAGCATCGACGGAAAAGAAGAAACATTTATCACATATAAAGGGACTGTTAAAGATGCGTTGCAAGAGAAAGGTATAGAAATATCTAATCACGATAAGGTGCAACCATCCTTAGAATCCAAAATTGAAGAAGCTGAGGAGATTACAGTTAAGAAGGCCGTGCCTATCAAAGTTAATTTTGCAAAGAAGGATGTTACAATTCTTTCAGCAGAAGATAACGTTGAAGATGCCTTATTAGCTAGTAATGATCAACTTAAAAAAGAAGGAGTGGAATATGTTCATGGTGTTGATGAAGTTCAGCCAGGACCAGAAACTCCAGTTAAAGAAAACATGGATGTTGACGTCACAAAGGTAGAGACTAAGAGTGTAACTGAACATAAAGTTATACCTTTTGACACTGTAACTAAGAGTGATGCAGAACTTGAAAAAGGGAAGAAAAAAGTTGAAGCTGAAGGTAAAAACGGAAAGCAAGAGGTTACTTACCAAGTAGTGTATAAAGATGGCAAGGAAGCTTCAAAGAAAGAAGTTAGCAGCAAAACTGTTGCTACCCCAGTAAATGCAATTGTTGTACAAGGTGCTAAGAATCCAGTTAAATATATACCAAATAGAGGGGATTCAGTACAGTATAAGAAACACTTAGTTATGGAAGCAACCGCATATTCAGGACATAATATTACTGCTACTGGAGTTAAGCCAGTGTACAACCCTGGTGGTACTAGTACTATAGCAGTTGACCCAAGAGTAATACCATTAGGTAGCCTAGTATACGTAGAAGGATACGGATATGCTAGAGCATCAGATACAGGTGGAGCAATAAAAGGAAACATTATAGACGTTTTCTTAAATAGTGCGGAAGCGTGTACTCAATGGGGAAGAAAATATGGCGTAGATGTTTATATAGTGTCTTATCCGGGAGAATGATAGAATTTTTTTTAAGAGATAACAATTTTGTTATCTCTATTTTTTTGTGATAAAATAAAACCTTGATATTTGACACAGGGTGTATATACAGGTAAATTATTTATATAGAAACTGATAAGGAAAAATAGAATTTGCGAAAGGATGTAGTCGCGTGAGTAAAAAAGTCATAAAAGAGGTCATAGTTGTAGAAGGTAGAGATGATATAGATGCAGTAAAAAAGGCAGTAGATGCTGAGCTTATTGCTGTTGGTGGATTTGGAATAAATAAGAGAGTTATAGATAGAATAAAAGAAGCTCAAAAGAGAAAGGGTGTTATAGTACTTACTGATCCAGATTTTGCTGGAGAAAAAATAAGAAGTATTATAAGAAAAAGAGTTAGTGGAATAAAACATGCATATATCGCTCAAGAAGATGGATTAAAAGATGGAGACATTGGTGTTGAGAATGCTTGTCCTGAAGTTATAATAAGAGCTCTAGAAGGAGCAAAAGTAACATTAGAAGAAAAGCAATCTACATATGGAATGGAAGATATGTTCTTTTTCAAATTAACAGCTGATAGTAAGGCTAGAGAAAGAAGAATGGCACTTGGAAAAGAACTAGGGATAGGATATGGCAATGCAAAGCAAATGGTATCTAGATTAAATAATTACGGAATAGATAAAGATGAGTTTGTAAAAGCTATACAAAAGGTAGAGAAAGAAGTAGGAGAATAATTATTATGGAAATAAAAGATTATAAAACACAAGAGCTTGTAAAGAAGTATAACTTCAGATTTTCAAAAAGTCTAGGACAAAACTTCCTTATAGATGACTCAGTACTTAATGATATAGTAAAGGGTGCTGACGTAAATAGTGAAGATTTAGTAATAGAAATTGGTCCAGGGGTTGGAACTTTAACAGCTCAATTATTAAATAAAGCAAAAAGAGTTGTTTCAATTGAGTTAGATAGTGACCTAATTCCTATATTGCAACAAGAACTTGGGGAACATCCAAATTTCTCACTTATACATAAAGATGCATTAAAGGTAGATTTTAATGAAGTAATTGGAGATGAAAAAAGCGTAAAATTAGTTGCTAACCTTCCATACTATGTTACAACTCCAATAATAGTTAATCTTTTAAAGGAAGGATATAATTTTAAGAGTTTAACTATTATGATTCAAAAAGAGGTTGCAGAGAGAATAGATGCTGAGCCAAACTGCAAAGAGTATGGTTCATTATCATTATTAGTACAATATTATTGCAATACTGAAATTATAAGGAAAGTTGCACCAAGTTCATTTATGCCAAGACCTAAGGTTGAATCTATAGTAATAAGATTAGATAGATTAGAGGAGCCAAAAGTTAAAGTTAAGGATGAGAAACTTATGTTTGAAATCATTAGAAGTTCATTCAATATGAGAAGAAAGACTTTATGGAATGGTGTAAAAAATATTGGATTAGATAAAGAGGATTTAAAGAAAGCTTTTGAAGAAGCCGAGATTGATCCTAAAAGAAGAGGGGAAACTCTATCATTAGAAGAGTTTGCAAGACTTAGCGATAAGATTTACGAATATAAATAAATTAATATTATCATAATAGTGACCTTCACGCATATACTATATGGAATAAATATATGTGGAGGTAATGGAGACTTGGCACATAATAAATTATATAGAAACTTTATAATATTACAGGAAGATGATAAGTCAAAATCTTCTTCAAATGATAAAGCTTTATCAGGATATGCAAAAATCGAGGCAAAGGGGGAAAAGTGTAAAATAACCTTTTATGCTCAGAACTTAAAAAAGGATGACGATTACGCCATAGTACTTATTTGTTATAAAAAAGATATGAAACAGATAATTGACATGGGACCACTAACTGTCAATGAAGTTGGTAAGGGAGAGGCTTGTATTGAGTACTATTCTGATAATATAGCGGGTCTAAGCTTAGGATACGATAAGATTTCAGGAGCTGGCATATGTAAAAAGAAAAGTGGAAACTTAGACTTTTCAATGTATGGTTTTATGAACGGAGAAAAGATCGATGATGGCTGGAAGAAGATGAAAGTAGTAAACTGTTATGATAAGAGTGGTAGTACAAAGTCAAAAGAGTACTACAAGAAAGATGATGTTAAAAAATACGAAAGTAAAAAAGATAAAGATAAGAAGTGCGAAGAGAAAAAATATGAAAAGAAGCATGAGGACGGGATGTATTGTGAAAAGATGCATGAAGAAAAGAAGTCTCATGATAAGGATGATCATAAACATAAGTGTGATGATAAGAAAAGGGATATAGATGAAGATGATACTATAAACGAGAATGATATTAGAGATGATGAAATTCAAGAGCATAATGGTGAAATTCAAGAGCATCATGATGAAGACCATGATAATGAGAATTACAGCATTGATGATGAGATTAGAGGTCATAAAAAATATTGCTCGGGTAAGAAAAGTTACAAAAAACATGATAAGAAGATGCATTGTGGAAAGATGCACGGAGAAAAGATGTATGATGATAAGATGCATTGTGAAATGATGCATGGAGAAAAGATGCATGACGATAAGATGCATTGTGGAATGATGCATGGAGAAAAGATGTATGATGATAAGATGCATTGTGGAATGATGCATGGAGAAAAGATGTATGATGATAAGATGCATTGTGGAAAGATGCACGGAGATAAGATGCATTGTGGAAAGATGCATGATAGAGATGAAGATTATACTTTAGAAGAAAATGATATTAAGGATTATGAAATCAAAGATTACCATAATGAAGACTATAACATTGATGATGAGATTAGAGATAATAAGTACTATTGTGGTAGAGATGACTTAGCAAATAATTTTGAAGAGTATGAAAGAAGAATAGAAGAACAAAAAATAGATCCTTATGATTTTAGTTTAAGAGGTGGAGTTGGAAACTTCTTTGAGAATTTAGTAAAAGAATTTGAAGAAGTAAAAGGTGGCTTTAAAGAAATATCTTACTGTAAGTGGTTTAAAATTCCTGTACGTGATATAGAAGATATGTGTAATTCAAAAGATTATAATAAATATTCAATTATATATTATCCAATGTTAAACTATTATCCATATATCAAGAAATATGGTTACTTTATGATGGGATATAAATGTGATTCAAAAGGTAACTTAAAGTACTTAGTTTATGCAATTCCAGGAAAAAGAGATAGAGAAGAACAACCTTATTGTGGAAAATCGGGCTTTGTAACATGGTGCAAGAGAGAGTGTGATCGTAATGGATTCTGGTTAATGTTCTATGATTACAAAAATTCAACAGTTGTAGTACCTTCAAAGTAATAAAATCGTAATATACAATTGTTTGCCAATGATAAGTTAAAGTATTATAATTTAGATATAATTAGGAGAAGCATATGCTTCTCCTAATTACTTATATAAGGTTTGGGAGGGCATATGAGATTAGTATTATTTCAAATAGGGGATTTTAAGGTTTATAGCTACGGGCTCATGATAGCTATAGGGATAATTGTAGCGGCTACATTATTCATAAGGAGAGCAAGGAATGCTGGATATAATGAAGATAAATTATTAAATTTAATAATAGTAACAGTTATATCAGGGATCTTAGGTGGAAAATTCCTATTTATATTAACAGAATTAAATAACATAATTAATGATCCGTCAATTCTTTTAAACTTTGGAAATGGATTTGTTATATATGGAGCTATAATGGGTGGTGCATTAGGTTTATATTTATATTGTAGAAAAAATAAATTTAATTCATTAAGAATATTAGATTTTGCAGCCCCTGGAGTTGCATTAGCTCAAGGATTTGGAAGAATTGGATGCTTTTTAGCGGGATGTTGCTATGGAAGAGAGACTACACTTCCTATAGGGAGTACATTTCCACAAGATTCATTAGCTCCAAGTGGAGTGAGTTTACTTCCAACACAGCTTTTTAGTTCAGGCTTTGATTTTATATTAGCTGGAATATTGCTCTGGTATAGCAGGAAAAATAGCAAAGATGGAAGAGTGTTTGCTTTATATGTAATAATATATAGTATAGGTAGATTTTTTATTGAGTTTTTTAGAAATGATCCTAGAGGTAATGTTTGGATTTTAAGTACATCTCAATTTATAGCTATTTTTACATTAATACTTGGAATTGTAGTATACAATTTAGATAAACTAAAAAAGGAGAGGTAAGCAGGTTTATGAAAAAAAGAATAACTAAACTATTAATGCTTGGCATTATGCTTATTATTGGATCATCTATGGTTGGATGTGCACCAGTAAATGATATTATGGTTAAACTTGGATTTAGAAATAATGATTTTGACTATATGAAAACAAATAAGGTAGATGAAATTACAATTGAAAGCACTAGAGATAGTGGTTTTAGGTTTAAAGTTACTGATCCAAAAGCCATTGATGAGATATACAATACTTTAGCAGCTGGTAATCCAGAGTCAGAGAAGAGTTCCTTAGATCCAGATTACATATTTGAGATTCACTGTGGAGATGAAATAAAAAAATATGAGTATGTTGTTGGAGTAGATGAAAGCGGCAAAGGGAACTTTTATGATGGAGAAAAATCATATAAGGTTCCTAAGAATTTAGATCAAACAATAATAAACAACTTATCATTTATAAGAAGACCTAGAGATTTTAATTCAATTTATTATGGAACAATAATGGATGTATTAAAAATGAATAAAGATCAATTAGGAGATGGAAAACATAAAGTTGGGATAGATATACTTGGAGATCTAGATTGTGTTAAATACTTATTCTCAGTTGAATTACAAGGGTTCCAAAATGAACTTCAAAAAATTATTCCAGGAGCCGAAATTATAAAGAATAATGCAGAAGATTATAATGTTATTGTAACAGTTCAAAATAAAGGATATGACAGTGATACATTTAGAACAATTATTACTATAGATAATAAAGTCGATAATGTTTATGAAAAGTATTATGTTGTAGGACATTATGAATTTAAGAAGTGGGAAATAACAGTTGGTAAAGATGGAAAGAAGCCAGAAAATTGGTAAGCGAGGAGGAGAAGGAATGAATGAATTAAAAACTAAAGGTACACCTATAGGAGAGTTTAAAAAGAAACCTAGATACGGAAAGATAAGAAATGTAATTGGTGTTATAAGTGGTAAAGGTGGAGTTGGTAAATCAACAGTAACTGGAATTATGGCAACTATGCTTAGAAAAAAGGGATATAAAGTAGGAGTTTTAGATGCTGATATAACAGGACCATCAATGCCAAGATTTTTTGGTATAAATAATGAAAGAGCGCAAATAATATCATTAGATGAACAAAATATAAAGTTCATCCCAGCTACTACTAAGAGTGGAATAAAGGTAATGTCAATGAATCTTTTAACAGATGTAGAGGACGATCCAGTTATATGGAGAGGTCCAGTTATAACTGGTGTATTAAATCAAATGTACTTTGATACTGAGTGGGAGGAGTTAGATTATCTATTAATAGATATGCCACCAGGTACAGGTGATATAGCACTTACAGTTATGAATGATTTCCATTTAAAAGAGCTAATAATAATTTCTACACCACAAGATATGGTTTCAATGATAGTTAAAAAAGTGGTTAAAATGGCTCAAAAGGTAGGGGTACCTATAAGAGGAGTCGTAGAGAATATGGCTTATATAGTTTGTGATGGATGCGATAAGAAGTTAAGAGTATTTAGTAAAAAGTCAGCTGAAGAGCATGCTGAATATCTTGGGTTACCACTTTTAGGAGAACTTCCAATCAATTTAGAGCTTACAGAAGCTTTAGAGGAAGGTAGAGCTGAGGAGTATGTATTAGATAATCCTCTGTACTCATTAATTTTTGAAGGGTTATACTAAGATATACTCTCTATAAAAGAGAGGAGTAACTTAATATGAAAGCACATGTAGATAAGGATACTTGCATAGGATGTGGATTATGTCCTTCAATTTGCCCAGATGTATTCTCAATGGATGATGATGGAAAGGCAGTAGCTATCGAAGGAGATGTACCATCAGAACATGAAGATGGAGCTAAAGAAGGCGAAGAGAGCTGTCCAGTTAATGCCATCGAAGTAGAATAATTAAGTAATTAATAAAAATAGCAAGCTTAAATTTAAGCTTGCTATTTTTATTGAAAGAAATCATTCATAAATGGGTTTACATTACATTCGGATAAATTATGATTATTGGGTGAAATAGAATTAGATAAATAAATACTATCACCTATAGAGGCACCAGATAATTGATGAGTAGGTACAGAAACTAGACTACCGCCATCAAGTTCAACAAATGCTTCTAGACCGTTTATATCGATTATTTGTCCATGCATACACTAACCTCCTTATTGTTTATTAGTTAGTGTTATCAAAATTAGCAATATCTATACAAAATTAGGCGCTAACATATGTTAGCGCCTTTAATAAATATCATTGTATATAATTTTAAATACTTCTAAAGCCTCTTCGATTTTAGATTTAAGTAGATGTTTTTTCCTTAAATATTCTTTTTTTCCATCTGGTGTAAGGGAGTAAATTTTTCTAAACTTTTTCTTAGGATCATCCCAAGTACCAATAACAAGACCATCTTTTTCTAAGCTTTTTAATAAAGGGTATATACCACCGGTACTAGGAACCCATTTGCCCTTTGTACGCTCTCCTATATCATGAGATATATAATTGCCTGTAGTTGGTCCTATATTGAGTATATGAAGGACGTAAATCGGTAAAAGTCCTTTAGTAAAAACTTGACCTACTGCATCATTTTCTTTTTTTACTTTTTTAAGTTCAGAAACCTTCTTTTTATACTCTTCATAAAGACGCTTTTCCTCAGCCCTTATATCATTTGAATTAGAGAAATTTAAATTATTCATCAGTTATTACACCTCTTGAACTACAACTCCTAATAAGCCAGGGCCAGTGTGTACACCAAGAGCTGGTCCGATTGTTGCAGGAGCTATTGATTCTATATTATCAAGCCCTGAAATTAATTTGTATAAAGA
The DNA here is from genome assembly GCF_019753795.1 of Clostridium sardiniense. Lineage (NCBI taxonomy): Bacteria > Bacillati > Bacillota > Clostridia > Eubacteriales > Clostridiaceae > Clostridium > Clostridium sardiniense. The sequence continues at coordinate 156,203 of NZ_JAIKTU010000008.1, forward strand.
GTCAAATTCTTCACTAGAACTTCCTCCGTTTAGAACCCAAATTTTACACTTTGACTTTTCAAGATGCTCTTTTGCTATCTTATATATTCTATTCATTGATTGTTTTCTACCACGTACTTTTGCGTAAGTGTAATAAACACCTTCTTGATCAACAGAAATAATAGGTTTTAAGTTTAAAATTTCACCTATTGTACCTGCTACTTTTCCTATTCTGCCACCTTTTTTTAAATACTCTAATGTACTTATAGTAAAGTATCCATAAGTTTTTTCTCTAAGCTTTGGAAGTTTCTCAATAATTTCCTCAAAGCTTAGACCTTCTTTAACCATTTTGGCAGTATTTAATACTAAAGCACCTTCTGCCATACTAAGTATCTTAGTATCATATACATAAGAAATTAATTTCGGGTGATCTTCAAGAGCAAGTCGTATTGCGTTTCCAGTACCTGAAAGTCCACTTGAAATTGTTACTGCAATTAAATGAGTATAGCCTTCATCCTCTAATTTATTCAGAATATTTTCAATTCTAGCTGTACTAGGTAGTGATGTTTTTGGAATTTCTTTCTCTAAAGAATCGTAAACTTCTTGAGGACTTAAATCTATTTTATCTTCAAATTCACCATATGAATATATAATTTTAAATGGCGCAAATTCTAGGTTATTCTCTCTTAATTCTTCTAATGTTAAATCTGATCCACTATCAGTTAAAATAGCGATTTTTTGCATTAATGATTCCTCCTAATTTTAGATTGTAATTATGAAATCTTTATCACTTATGATAATATAAACTATATCACTGCTGATATAGTTTAGCAATAAAAAAAGAAATTATTGTAAATAATTTCTTTTTTTATTGATTAATATGTGATCACAGATTGAGAGTCTACTATATTCCATATAGTATTACCTTCTGATAAAGATATTTCTTTTCCATCTAAATCATAAAGCTTAGTATCACCATATTCTGAATCTTTAGACCATTTTATATCTAGTACTTTTCCGTTAGAGAATACATAACCCTCTCCACTGTTAACCAAGTCAATATCTAGATGAGAGTTATCAGTTTGGAGAGTTATATCAGTCTTTTGAATAACTATATTAGTAAATGTTAATGGAGAATTTGTTAAAGCGTCCTTAGCAATTTTGCCATCCATTAATTTAGTATAAACGCCGTTTTCGAATGCATAAGAAGTCTCATATATGTTATTTGGTTTAACAGTTATGTTTAAAGCTTCTCTTAAATCATTTTTATTGAAAAATTCTTTATCAAACTTTAATGATGACTCTGCTTTTAGGTTGTACTTCTTATCTTTTGTAGCTTGTATTATATTCTCACTAGAAGTATACAGATTATGAGGGGCTTTTCTATTTTTATCTCTATTATAATATTTCCCGTTAGTCATTTCATTAAGACTCATAATAGAATTATCTTTTTTTACTTCATTAAGAGCCTCTTTAGATCCACCACAATGAGCTATAGGAAGTGCATATTCTTTAGATATGGTCAAAAAGTAGGGTCTAATGCTTCTAACAGGACCAATTTTATTAGCTGTATTACTATGATACACTGCTATAAACCTTGGAATACCACCTTCAGCAGATGTTTCATATACTATATCAGCAAATGATAAACCGCTTTGTGGTCTTGCAGCTTTTGAATTTTCAACAACGACCATATATGGGATTTTATCTTCAGGATTTTCTTTAGTTTCAAGTCCTGTAAATGGATATTTATATATTTGTTCTGTTTCTTTAGAAATAGATTCTGTAGTTTCGGAATCTGGTTGCATAGATTCTAACGAATTGCAGGATACTAATGATGAAATAACAAAAATTAAAAGTATAGATAATAATATTTTTTTTCTCATAAATTCCTCCTAAAATTAAATGCTTTCTACTTAATATATATTAATGGTTTAGGAGAAATCATGCCTAATATAAAAATTATTTTAATAGCAAAAGTACAATAAAAACCAAAAAAGAGAGATAAATAGACATAGAGAGAATTATATCTAAAAATTTAAAAATAAAATGTAATTGCACTAGAATATCTTTTGAAGTATAATAATACGGTACGAAAAAACGGTACTATATATTGTGTAATGGGGGTAGTTTAAATGCTATATGTTGTAAAAAGGGACGGTAGAGAGGTAGAATTCAATGCCGAAAAAATTGGTAACGCTATAAAGAGTGCGGCAGCAGAAATAGGCGTAAATTTAAAGACAAGTAAGACTTTGGATATCGTTCAAAAAGTTATCAAATATATAGAAATGTCAGGAGACAGTAGAATTACAGTAGAGCAAGTTCAAAATCTTGTAGAAAAAGCATTAAAGGATTCAGAACTTAATGATGTAGTTCTAGCATACCAAAATTATAGAAAAGAAAGAACTAAGGTTAGAGAAATAAAATCAGATCTTATGAGAGCTATAAGTAAAATTGGAGTTGAAACTGATAGAGATAATGCTAATGTAGGTAATAATTTTAGTTCAAAATTATTAAGAATAGCATCAGAATCAAATAAGTGGCACAATTTAGCTTCAATGCCAAAGCATTTATCAAAAGGTCATGAAATAGGAGATCTTTACTATCATGATTTAGATAGTTATAATCTAACAACTAACTGTCTTCATATACCAACTAGAGAAATATTAGAAAATGGATTCAATACAGGATATGGAACAATCAATGCTCCAAGAAGAATAGAAACAGCAGCTGAATTATCATGTATATTATTACAATCAACTCAAAACGATATGTTTGGAGGACAATCACACCCAGACTTTGATAATGATATGGCTGTATTTGTAGCACCAACAAGAGAAGAAATAATAAGTGAATTAAAAGAGCTTGAAGTACCAGCAGAAAAAATAGAAGAATTAGCTGAAAAAAGACTAAGAAAGAGAATACATCAAGCAATGCAAGGAGTTGTATATAACTTAAACACAATGCATTCAAGAGCGGGTTCACAGGTTCCATTTAGTTCAATAAACCTTGGAATTCCTGAATCAGAAGATGCTGCATTAGTTTGTGAAATATTCCTATTAGAATATGAAAAGGGATTAGGAAAAGGTGAGCAACCAATATTCCCTAATATAATCTTTAGAGTTAAAGAAGGTGTAAATAGAGAGACAGAGGATCCATACTTCTATTTATATGAATTAGCTTGTAGAGTAGCAGCTAAGAGGATGAATCCTACATTTATGAATATAGATGCAGATTTCAATAAAAAATATTATGATATGGGCATAACTCCAGCAACAATGGGTTGTAGAACATACCTTATGAGTAATGTGAATGGAGAGCCAGGAGTTAAAGGTAGAGGTAATATAGCACCAACTACAATAAACTTACCTAGAATAGGAATACAAGCACAAGGTAATATAGATAAATTCTTTGAAATATTTGATACTAGATTAAATCTTGCAAAAGAGGCTTTAATGCATAGATATGGAGTATTAAAGAATTTAAGAGTTAAAGATCTACCATTTGTAGCAGGACAGCACTTAATGAAAGGTGCAGAAGGATTATCACCAGATGATTCAATTGAACCAGTATTAAAGCAAGGAACTTGGGGAATTGGATTTATAGGACTTGCTGAAACTTTAGTTGCTTTAACTGGTAAACATCATGGCGAAGATGAAGAAGCTAGAGCACTTGGTTTAAGAATAATTGAGCATTTAAGAGCTTATTGTGATAGATTAACAGAAGAAACAAAACTTAACTGGAGTGCATATGCAACACCAGCAGAAGGCTTATCAGGTAAATTTATAAAACAAGACCAAAAGGTATTTGGAATCATTGAAGGCGTAACTGATAAAGAATATTATACTAATAGTTATCATGTTCCGGTTGGATGTGCTATTTCAATAAAAAATAAGATAGAGATTGAAGCACCATACCATAAGTTATGTAATGGTGGTCATATAAGCTACTTAGAAGTTGATGACTGTCCATCAGGTGAAGCTATAATGGATATCTTAAATTTTGCATATAAGAAAACTAACATCAGCTATTTGGGAATTAACTTCCATATAAGATATTGTAAGGACTGTGGAACTTACCTACAAAATCACGAAAAGAGTTGCACTAATTGTGGAAGTACAGATATACAAGGAGTTTCAAGAGTTACTGGATACCTAAGCTTAGATGAAAGATTTGGACCAGGAAAATATCATGAAAGACAAGATAGAGTAACTCATACAGGAACAAAACTAAATCACTATCAAGAATGTTAGAAATATTAAAGGCCGCTATAATAGGAAACTAATTATAGCGGCCTTTTTTACTTGTAAATAAATTATGTAAATTAGGTATGTTAATAAGGTACTTAAATAGACCTGAAAGTTAAAATGAATAATATATAAAAAAACTTGCAAAAAAAGTCGATTAATAATAAAAAAATATAAAATATAGCTATAAAATGAATGGGGAATTTATATTAATTGCAAAAATACTTGTTCGGCAAGTTGGCTTGTGGTAAAATTAGGATATTGGGGAATTTGATATAAAGGGGGCTATAAAATGACTATTAGAAAGCTAGATAATGGAAAGCATATATATGTTGTAGATACAACCTTAAGAGATGGAGAGCAGACCGCAGGAGTTGTTTTTGCAAATGATGAGAAAGTAGCTATTGCAGAACTTTTGAATGATTTAGGAATTGATCAATTAGAAGTTGGCATTCCTACAATGGGTGGTGATGAAAAAGAAGCTATAAAAAAAATAGTGAAAAGAAATTTAAAAAGTAGCATAATGGCATGGAATAGAGCTGTAACTTCAGACATTGATCAATCAATTGATTGTGGAGTAGATGCAGTTGCAATCTCAATATCTGTATCAGATATTCATATAAAGCATAAGCTTAAGACATCGAGAGAATGGGTAATAGAGAATATGTGTAAGGCAGTTGAGTATGCAAAGAGAAGTGGTCTTTATGTATCAGTAAACGGGGAAGATGCATCAAGGGCAGATAGAGACTTTTTAGTTAAATTCATTGAATCTGCAAAAAACTCAGGTGCAGATAGATTTAGGTATTGCGATACAGTTGGTATAATGGATCCGTTTAAGATCTATACAGATATAAAGTACCTAGATGAAAAAACTAATTTTGATATAGAGATGCATACCCATAATGATTTTGGAATGGCAACAGCAAATGCGGTGGCTGGAGTAAAAGCTGGGGCAAGTTATGTTGGAGTAACTGTAAATGGTCTTGGGGAGAGAGCTGGTAATGCAGCACTTGAAGAGGTAATAATGACATTTAAATATCTATTTAATTATGATGTAGATATAGATACAAAGAAATTTAGAGAGGTTTCAGAGTATGTATCAAGAGCATCAGGAAGAGTACTTCCTGCATGGAAAGCAATAGTTGGAGATAATATGTTTGCTCATGAATCAGGAATACACGCAGATGGAGCTATAAAAAATCCTAAGAATTATGAAGCTTTTGATCCTGATGTTGTAGGTCTTGAAAGACAAATAGTAATAGGAAAACATTCAGGAAAGGCAGCTATAATAAATAAGTTTAAAGAGTATGGTATGGATCTTACTCAAGATGAATCTGATGGTATATTAAATCTTGTACGTGCCACATCAGTAAGACTTAAAAGAAGCCTTTTTGATAAAGAATTAGTTAAGCTTTATAAAGACTATAAAGAATCCTTAAAAGCAAGAGTTAATTAGGGGGCTTAAATAAATGGGAGATAATTTAGTAATTAAGATTTTAAGAAATCATCTAGTTAGTGGAATAATTGAGGAAAATGGATCTATTGGTATAAAAATAGATCAAACATTAACACAAGATTCAACAGGAACAATGGCATACCTTCAACTTGAGGCTATGGATATAGGTACTGTTAAAACAAAAAGATCTGTGGCTTTTGTTGATCATAATATGTTACAGCAAGGATTTGAAAATGCAGATGATCATAAATTTATTCAAACTGTTGCATCAAAATATGGGGTGTATTTTTCAAAGCCTGGTAATGGGATATGCCATCAAGTATTTTTAGAGAGATTTTCAAAACCAGGGGAGACTTTAATAGGATCTGATAGTCACACGCCAACGGCTGGTGGAGTAGGAATGCTTGCTATGGGTGCTGGAGGTTTTGATGTTGCGCTTGCCATGGCTGGTAGTGAGTATAATATCAATGTTCCAAAGGTATGCAAAATAAATCTTATTGGAAAGTTAAATAAAATGGTATCTGCAAAAGATATAATATTAGAAGTTTTAAGGAGATTATCTGTTAAAGGTGGAGTTAATAAAGTTTTTGAATATGGAGGAGAGGGTGTAAGAACTCTTTCAGTTCCAGAGAGAGCCACAATAACTAATATGGGGGCTGAACTTGGAGCAACTACATCAATATTTCCTAGTGATGAAAGAACATTAGAATTCTTTAAAGCTCAAGATAGAGAATCAGATTATATTGAGTTAAAGGCCGATGAATATGCTACGTATGATGAGGAGATTACAATAAATCTAAATGATCTTAAGCCTATGATAGCAAAACCTCATTCACCTGATAATGTTATAGAAGTTTTAGATATATCAAAAACTAAGGTGGATCAAGTAGCAATAGGCAGTTGTACTAATTCATCTTATGAAGATTTAATGAAAGTTAGCAAGATATTAAAGGGTAAAAAAGTTCATCCAGATGTTAGCTTAGTTATTGCACCAGGATCAAGGCAGGTAATGGAGATGTTAGCTAGAAATGGTGCTCTTGCCGATATTATAAGCTCTGGAGCTAGGATACTTGAAAATTCATGTGGACCATGCATTGGAATGGGTCAAGCACCTGGTACAGATGGTGTATCTCTTAGAACATTTAATAGAAATTTTTATGGAAGAAGTGGAACTTTATCTGCTAAAGTATATCTAGTAAGTCCAGAAACTGCTGCTGTTTCTGCAATAAATGGAGTACTTACAGATCCAAGAGAAATGAATGTTGATTTAAGTATTGATATGCCAAAGAAGTTTTTAATTGATGACTCTATGATATTAAAACCAGCAGAAAATAATTCAGATGTTATAGTATGTAGAGGACCCAATATTAAACCATTTCCTATTAATAAGCCATTAGGTAGAGATATAAAAGGGAAAGTTCTTATAAAGGTTCAAGATAATATTACAACTGATCATATAATGCCATCTAATTCAAAGCTTTTACCATTTAGGTCTAATATACCATATCTTTCAGAGTTCTGTTTTAATACAGTAGATGCAGAATTTCCTAAAAGAGCAAAAGAAAATGATGGAGGTATTATAGTCGCTGGAACAAATTATGGACAAGGATCAAGTAGAGAACATGCGGCACTTGCACCGTTATATCTTGGTGTAAAAGCAGTTTTAGCAAAATCATTCTCTAGAATTCATAAAGCAAACCTTATAAATAATGGAATATTACCATTAGAATTTAAGGATGAGGGGAGCTATAATAGTATAGAGTTAATGGATGAAATAATATGTGATAACATACAAGATGCCTTAATCAAAAGAATAGTTAAGTTTAAAAATATAACTAATAAGAGTGAATTTAATACTATTTTAGATTTGACAGATAAGGAAGTAGATATAATTAGAGCTGGTGGAAGGCTAAATTATGTAAAAAATAATAGTTAATATTTATATATTGAAGGGAGTAATAGAGACAATCTATTATTCCTTTTAATTTTAAAATGTAATCATACTAAATATGTAAATTCAAAAGAAATATAATTAATTCTAATAAGAGTATAAACAATATAAATTTATATATAGGTAAAATATATCTTAACATAGGAAACTTTAATTATATTTAATTTAGGTTTTAGCTTATAATATATTTAATGAAAAGAATAAATTATAAATACATAAGTAGTATGTGATAAATATATTAATAATTTAAATTAAGTAATAAAAAGTATCTATAAATATATGATAATAGTTATCATAGTGATATAATAATTAATTAAAGGAGTGAGCTTATGGGCAAAAAGATTAGACTTGCTGGCATAGCTTATGAGAGCTTAGTAAATGGACCAGGTATGAGAAGGGTATTTTTCTCACAAGGGTGTAAACATAATTGCAAAGGATGCTTCAATCCTGATACTCATGATTTCTCAGGTGGAGAAGAAAGAGATATGGATGAACTTATAGAGGATGTATTAGAAAATCCTATTATTAAGGGTGTTACATTTAGTGGTGGAGATCCAATGGAAAGAGCAGAAGAATTTGCTTATATGGCAAAGAAATTCAGAGAAAATGGATTAAATGTTTGGTCATTTACAGGCTATACCTTTGAGTATATCTTAGAGCATTTAGATGAAAGATTAGGATGGGGAGAGTTTATAAATAATATAGATGTTCTTATAGATGGTAGATTTGATGAAACGAAGATGGGTGATGGCATAAGATTTAGAGGTTCAAGTAATCAAAGAATTATAAATGTCAAAGAAAGCCTAGATAAAGGAGAAATAGTTTTAGTACATGAATACATGAACTAATTTATTTGTATATGAAGGGAGAGAATTATATGGACGTAAGTGCAAAGGCAAAAAAATGGACAGAAGTTCAAGGTGTAATCATTTCTTTATTTGAGGATAATTTAGAATTAAAAACTCCTGAAATAAATAAGAGAAAATGGATTAAATGTTTGGTCATTTACAGGCTATACCTTTGAGTATATCTTAGAGCATTTAGATGAAAGATTAGGATGGGGAGAGTTTATAAATAATATAGATGTTCTTATAGATGGTAGATTTGATGAAACGAAGATGGGTGATGGCATAAGATTTAGAGGTTCAAGTAATCAAAGAATTATAAATGTCAAAGAAAGCCTAGATAAAGGAGAAATAGTTTTAGTACATGAATACATGAACTAATTTATTTGTATATGAAGGGAGAGAATTATATGGACGTAAGTGCAAAGGCAAAAAAATGGACAGAAGTTCAAGGTGTAATCATTTCTTTATTTGAGGATAATTTAGAATTAAAAACTCCTGAAATAAATAAGATGATAAAGCATTTAGAAAAGAGTGGTAAGTTTAGCGGAAAAGAAGGAGAAGTTTATACTTTCACTCAAGAGGTTGAAGGAAATATAGAGGATATAGTTCTATTAGGTCTTGGAAAAGAAGAAGATATAAATTTAGAAAAGATAAAAGTTAACTTATCAAAAGCTTATAAAAAGATGAAAGAACTAAAAAATGATGATATTATTGTAAGAATGATAGAAACTGAGAATTTAGATTTAAAAGAAATGGCTAAAGCTATGACAATATCTTTAATGCTTTCAGATTATGAATTTGATAAGTATAAGAGCGATAAGAAAGAGGAACAAAAAGATGTATTTGTTTCAATTTCATGCGCTAAATTAAATGATTCAATGATAGAAGAAGTTGAGGAATATATAATTGAAGGAAAAGATATAGCAGAAGGAGTAACTATAGCTAGAAACTTAGTTAATGAACCTGCAAATGAAATGTATCCAGAAGTCTTAGCTGATGAAGCTAAAATATTAGGTAATAAGTTTGGATTTGAAGTTGATATCTTTGGAAGAGAAAAGATTGAAGAGCTTGGTATGGAAGCATTTATGTCAGTTGCGAAGGGATCAAGTAAAGAACCAAAGCTTATAGTTATGAGATACTTTGGAGATAAACACAATAAAAAAGATGTTCTAGGACTTGTTGGTAAGGGATTAACTTATGATTCAGGTGGATACTCAATCAAGCCAACTGCAAGCATGGATACAATGAAATCAGATATGGGTGGTGCAGCAGCTGTTATAGGTGCCATGGCGACTATCGCAAAAAGAAATTTAAGAATGAATGTAATAGCCGTGGTTGCAGCTTGTGAAAATATGATATCAGGAAATGCATATAAACCAGGTGATATTATAGGAAGTATGGCAGGTAAGACAATTGAAGTGTTAAATACAGATGCTGAAGGTAGATTAACTTTAGCAGATGCAGTAACTTATATAATAAGAAAAGAAAAGGTAAATGAAGTTATTGAAATGGCTACACTTACAGGGGCCGCTCTTGTTGCACTTGGAGAAACAACAACAGCTGTTATAACTAATGATGAAGAATTATATAAAGAGTTAGAAGGTGTATCAGAATATACAGGAGAGAAAGTATGGAAGTTACCAACATTTCCTGAATATAGAGAATTAATAAAATCTGATATAGCTGATATTAAAAATATAGGTGGAAGAAATGCAGGTACAATAACTGCTGGATTATTTATAGAAGAATTTGTAGATGATGGAGTATCATTCTTACATTTAGATATTGCAGGAACTGCTTGGACAGATTCAGCAAAACCTTATAAAGTAAAAGGTGGTACTGGAGTACCTGTTAATTCAATATATGAATTAGCCAAGGGAAGAGAAAACCTATAATAAATATTTTCCTATATTAAAAAGTAGCTTTTTAGCTACTTTTTTTTATGTAAGAAGATATAAGTGTATGATAAAATGTATTAAAGAAAATAATATTATAAAATATGTTAAGTTAATAAACTTATTATTAGGAGGAGTCTATATGCTTAGCAAAGAATTGGCTCAAAATATTTCAAAAAAGATGATGGAAGTAATTCCGTATAACGTTAATATAATGAATGAAAATGGCGTTATTATTGGAAGTGGAGATAATAATAGAATTGGTGATATTCATAAAGGTGCAGTTGAGACATTAGAGAAAAAATGTATTACTGAAATAGATAAAGAAGTAGGAGGCGTTAAACCTGGTGTTAACACTCCTATATTTTTTAGAGGTAAGGTAATAGGTGTTATAGGAATAACTGGAGATCCAGAAGAGGTTAGACAGTTTTCAAAACTTGTATCTGTTACAGCAGAACTTTTAATAAATCAAGAATATACATTAAATCAATATCTTATAAGGAAGCAATTGGAGGAAGAGTATATATATGAATTATTGTATTCAAATAAGGAATATGATAATGATTTTATACAAAGGGGAAAATCATTAGGTATAGATTTAAGTAAAAGGAGAGCTGTTATAATTTTAAATTACCAAAGGGAAAATGAAAGTGCAATAAAAACAAAGCTAGATAAAATTATAAATAGCAATGAGTATTTTATAAATATATCAAATAATAGATTTGCAATAATTACTGTAGTTGATGATAAGTTTAATGAAAAGGTAATCAGGATAGATAAGAGCTTAAGCAAATATAAAATATCAATTGGAGTTGGAAATCCCCATAAAATATTACAAAACTCTTTGATAGAAAGTATTGAAGCGCTAAATATTGGACAAAAAATATATGAAAAAGATAGAGTGAATTTTTATAGCAAAATAAAACTTTTTTATTATATGGACGACTTTTTCTTTCAAGATGAGAATAAAGAAGTAATGTATAAAATTAAAAATGAAGGAGAAGAATTATTTGAAACATTTATTACTTACTTTGATATGAATGGAGAAAAAAATAAAGTGGCAGATAAACTTCACATACACAGAAATACATTAAATTATAGATTAAATAAGATAGAGGAAGCAACCGAGTTAAATTTTGAAAATTATATTGATTTATTTCAATTTTTATCAAGTTATATAAGTTATAAACTTAAGAATTAATTGTGCATTTGAACAAAAATATTTAACGAAGTTTGTTTTAAGTAATAATGAAATTGATTACTAAAACATTTACAATAAGTAAATAACATAAGATGAAAGGAGAGATAGTGATGAATGTTACAGTTACGGCATTAGGAGCAGTAGTTGCATTGATAGTAGCTATCGTATTAATTGTAAAAAAAGTTCACCCAGCTTATGGATTAATTCTTGGAGCAATTGTTGGAGGATTAGTTGGAGGTGCAGGACTTACAGGAACAGTATCATTAATGATGGATGGCGCTAAGGGAATGATTCCTGCGATACTTAGAATATTAACAGCTGGAGTTTTAGCTGGTGTACTTATAGAATCAGGGGCCGCAGCTAAAATAGCAGAAACTATTGTTGAAAAAATAGGGGAATCAAGAGCACTTATGGCATTAACAATTGCCACAACAGTACTTACAATGGTTGGGGTATTTGTAGATGTAGCAGTAATAACTGTTTCACCTATAGCACTTGCTATAGCGCAAAAATCAAAATTAAGTAAAACAGCAATATTAATAGCAATGGTTGGTGGAGGAAAAGCAGGAAACATAATGTCACCAAATCCAAATACTATTGCAGCAGCAGATAATCTTGGAGTTCCATTAACTTCAGTAATGCTTGCAGGTATTATACCAGCTATTTTCGGAATTATAATAACATGTATTATTTCAAAAAGATTAAAACAAAAAGGAACCTTCGTAAATGAAGATGATAAATTAAAAGAAGTAGAGAATATGCCTAGTTTCTTTGCAGCTATTCTAGGACCTATAGTTGCAATAGTACTTTTAATGTTAAGACCAATAGCAGGAATAGCTATTGATCCATTAATAGCACTTCCAGTTGGAGGAGTATGTGGGATATTAGCAATGGGTAAAATAAGATATTTAAATAGATATGCCACATTTGGATTATCAAAGATGACAGGCGTTGCAGTTCTTTTAATAGGAACTGGGACATTAGCTGGAATAATAGCAAATTCAGGACTTAAAGATGTAATAATACAAGGAGTTAATGCACTAGGATTACCAAGTTTTGCATTAGCACCTATATCAGGTATATTAATGTCAGCTGCAACAGCTTCAACAACATCAGGTACAGCAGTTGCAGCATCGGTATTTGGACCTACAATCGTTGGACTTGGAGTAACACCACTTGCAACAGCTGCAATGATTCATGTTGGAGCAACAGTATTAGATCATTTGCCACACGGTAGTTTCTTCCATGCAACTGGAGGAAGTGTATCAATGGATATGAAAGAAAGATTAAAACTTATACCATATGAATCATTAGTTGGGTTGACAATGACAATTGTATCAACAATAATATTTGGATTCATACTTTAAGATATAGTTAAAGGAAGGAGAAAAGTTACCATGAAATTTGTATTAGCACCCGATTCTTTCAAAGAGAGCATGACTTCAAAGGAAGCGTGCGATGCGATGGAGCGAGGAATAAAAAAAGTAATAAAAGATGCAGAATGTATTAAGGTACCTATGGCAGATGGAGGAGAAGGAACAGTTGAAGCTTTAGTTTGGGCTACAAATGGATCAATTTCAAAAGTCATGGTAAAGGGTCCTTTAGGAAACGACGTTGAAGCTAAGTTTGGAATGCTTGGAAACTCAAAAACTGCAGTAATTGAAATGGCAGAAGCAAGTGGAATCGCACTTGTAGATAGAGATAAAAGAAATCCTATGATTTCAACAACATACGGTACTGGACAGATAATAAAAAGAGCATTAGATTTAGGTGCTGAAAGAATTGTTATTGGAATTGGAGGAAGTGCTACTAATGATGGTGGAGCTGGTATGATCCAAGCATTAGGAGTAAAATTACTTGATGAAGATGGTAATGAACTTTCTTTTGGAGGAGGAGAGCTCGGAAAACTTTCTAAAATAGATATATCAGAATTAGATAAAAGATTAAAGGATATAGATATAGAAGTTGCTTGTGATGTAACTAATCCACTTTGTGGAAAATTTGGAGCATCTCATATTTTTGGACCACAAAAAGGAGCAACAGAAGAGATGGTCTTACAACTTGATAAAAATCTAGAGCATTATGCAGAAAAAATTAAAGAATATTTAGGCAAAGATATAAAGGATGTAGAAGGAGCTGGAGCGGCTGGAGGCCTTGGAGCTGCACTTCTAGCATTTTTGGATGGCAAGCTTAAAAGAGGAATTGATATTGTAATAGAGCATACTAGATTAGAAGAAAAATTAGAAGGTGCAGACTTCTTGCTTACAGGTGAAGGTAGTATTGATGATCAAACTATTTATGGAAAGACTCCTATGGGCGTTTCAGTAGTTGCAAAGAAAAAATGTGTAAAGTCAATTGCTTTTGGCGGAAGGGTATTAGAAGGATCTGAAAATCTTTATAATATAGGAATAAGTTCTATATTCTCTATTACTCCTGGAGTTATAACATTAGATGAAGCACTAAAAGATGGAAGTAAGAATTTAGAGAAAACAGTTGAGAATGTTATAAGACTTTTATAAGATATCCATAGAAGTTATACACAAATATGTGGATAAATAGCCAATAGAATTTAATATTGTGGATAAAATATAAGCACCAGATTTTTGTATATAGCTTAATAAAGCTTGTATAAAAATCTGGTGTATTTTATTTATTTTTTATAAATTTATTTCTATAATTAATAGGTGATAATCCATTATACTTTGTAAATATACGTGAAAAATATGATGGACTACTAAAGCCAGTTAAGTATGCTATTTCATTTATAGAAGAAGTACTCTTTCTTAAAAGTTCACAAGCTTTATTTAATCTATAATTTATAAGATATTGCTGTGGACTCATTGTCATATTTGATTTGAAAAGTTTAAATAAGTGACTTCTATCGATATTTACTTCAGTAGCTATATCTGCAACAGATATTTCTTTATCATAATTTTTGTGAATGAAATCTAATGCCTCAGTAACGTAGGTAGCTGAATTACTAACGTTATAATTACTTGTCTTATTATCATATTCGCTTATAAGAGTGCCTAAAAATAAATAAAGATAACCTATAGCAAGAAATGGATCACCAGTATTACAATATTCAAATATTTTATCAAAATAAGAATTAATGGATTTGTCTTTCTGATAATTAAAAACATAGTTATCATTTGAAAAACCACATAATTTAAGCAATGACTTGCATTCAGTACCATTAAATCCTATCCATTTATATTTCCAAGGATTATCTTCACAAGGAAAGTATTTATTTTTAACTTGAGGTGGAATTAAAAAGCCATTACCTTTTTTTAAGTGATATTCTATTCCATCTATAGTTGCTATGCCTTCACCTTCTACAATATAGTGAATTAGATAGTAATCTATAGGTACATATTCAAAGGGCTTTGTGGCTTTACAATCTTCATAACCACACTCGTAAATAAATAGTTCTTTGCTAGGTCTGTTGTTAGTCTTAAATAATCCAACAAAATCTCCCATGATGAAAACCTCCTTAAAAGATGCAACAAAAGTGAAAATTAATACAACAAAATGTAATCGAAAAAATCTTTGATAGAATATAAAATTTAATTAGAAAAAATATTCAATACAATATAATTTTACCATCTAGTAAATATATTTACAAATAGATGCAAAATAGTATATACAGGATTCTATTATTTTTTACATCATTTGTAAAGGTTTACCGAAGTGGTTAGGATATTGACTTTGGATTATGGAATAATTAAAAGGTTATAAATAAGGAGGAATTAACATGGAGGATTCAAGAAGAAGGATGAGCTCTAAGGCATTAATGCTTATGACATTTACTGCTGTATTCTCATTCAACAGCATAATTAATAACAGTATAAATATAGGGCTTGCATCAATACCGACTTATGTATTTGCAACGATATTTTACTTTTTCCCATTTGCACTTATGATCGGGGAGTTTTCATCAGCAAATCAAGATTCAGAATCAGGGGTTTATAGTTGGATTAAAACAGCGTTAGGTGAAAAATGGGCATTCTTAGGATCTTGGGCATATTTCTTTGTTAACTTATTTTTCTTTACATCATTATTACCACAAACTTTAATATATGCTTCATACACATTCTTAGGAAGGAATATATTCCAAGGAAGTAATATGACAGTTATTATATCAATTGTATCAATAGTACTATTTTGGATTTCAACATATGTATCTACAAAAGGTGTAGATTGGATATCGAAAATAACTAATATATCAGGGATAGCTAGAATAGTAATTGGTATTGGATTTATAGTTTTAGCTTTTGGAGTGACTTTTGTATTAGGAGAAAGTCCAGCACAAGACTTTACAGCAACTACAGTAGCTCCAAAATTTAATTGGGCATACTTCATGACACTTGCATGGATACTTCAAGCAGTTGGAGGGGCCGAGAGTATTGGGGTATACGTCAAAGATGTTAAAGGTGGAACAAAAGCTTTTGTAAGAACTATGTTATTATCTACGGCTGCAATAGGATTAATTTATAGCTTAGGTTGTGTAGCTGTTGGTTTAATAGTTCCTGAATCAACTTTAAGTGGGAATTTCTCAAATGGATTATTTGATTCATTCGTGATTTTAGGTAAGTACTATGGAATAGGTAACTTCATTACTAATATAGTTGGTTTAATAATGCTGTTAAGTAGTATAGGATCACTTGTTATATGGACTGCTGCACCAGCTAAAATACTTTTCTCAGAGATTCCAGAAGGAATTCTTGGAAAGTGGATTGCAAAAACAGATAAGCAAGGAACTCCAGTAAATGCATTATATATGCAAGCTATTATAGTAACTATTCTTTTAATAATACCTGCACTTGGCATAGGTTCTATGGATACATTCTTAGAAACTTTAATAAATATGACAGCAGCAACATCATTAATACCAGTATTATTCTTACTTTTTGCTTATGTAGTTTTCAGAGTTAAGAAAGATCATATAAAGAGAGATTTTAGACTTGGAAGTAGGAATGTAGGTATAGGGATTGGGATAATGATATTTGTATTATTCACATTATCATTTGTAATTTCAACAATTCCGGAACCTTCAGTAATTATTGATTATTTAAAAGGAGTACCATTAGCAGAAGGTGTTGCAAATCCAATGTTTGTACTTGGTTACAACATATTAGGGATAGTAATATTTATGGGTGTCGCATTATTCTGTTGGAATAGATATGAAAAGAGTATAAATGTTTCAAATACTATGGAAAGAAGAGGTAGAAAATCTAATTTAGTTGCTCAAGAAGTAGCTGCAACTAAAAGTAGTGATAAAGATAGATAATTTTAGAATATAAGATAATTATTAAGTAGATAAAATGGGAGGATTATTATGAAACTTTGGGAAAACATTAATGTTGATGGAATTAATAGATTAGAGGCAAGAAGTTATTTTAGAAGCTTTGATTCAATGGAAAAGGCAGAAATAAATGAAAATAGGTATAGTCATAAATTTAAAAATTTAAATGGTACATGGAAATTCTTATTCTTAGATGCACCGGAATATTCACCAGCTGGATTTAGTGATGATGACTTTAATACAGAAAGTTGGGATGATATAATCGTTCCAGGGAATTGGCAATTACAAGGGTATGGAAAAATGCATTATTCAGATCTTTGGTACAACTTCCCTATAAACCCTCCATATGTGCCAACAGAAAATCCAACAGGAATTTATAAGAGAAGTTTTTATATTGATGAGAGTTGGAATGATAAAAGGGTAATATTAAGATTTAATGGTGTAGATTCAGCATTTAATCTTTGGATAAATGGGGTAGAAGTTGGATATAGCAAGGGAGCTAGACTTTTAACTGAATTTGATATAACAGATCATATAAGAGTTGGAGAAAACCAGTGTACTGTTAGAGTTTATCAATGGTCAGATGGAACATATTTAGAAGACCAAGATATGTGGTGGCTAAGTGGAATATTTAGAGATGTTGAAATTATAGGAGAACCAAAAGAGGGTATTGAAGATATATATGTAGTTACAGATTTAGATGAAAATTATAATAATTCAAATCTAAATGTAAATTTAAAGCTTAGATCATTAGAATGCGATATGATTTCCTTTAAATTAGTAGATAAAGATAATAATAAAGTATTTGAGGAGTCAGTTGAGGTAAGCAATGAAAAAATAACATTTAATAAAGAAGTAATGGCTCCATTAAAGTGGACAGCAGAAACTCCAAATCTATATACATTATTCATAACTGTTATGAAGTCTGGAGAAGTAATAGAAGTTATACCTCAAAGAGTTGGCTTTAGAAAAATAGAATTAAAGGGTGAAGTTTTCACTGTAAATGGAGTTGCTATAAAGTTTAAAGGTGTAAATAGACATGATTATAATCCTAAGACTGGAAGAGTTGTAACAAGAGAAGAGATTGAAAAAGATATTATTTTAATGAAAGAGAATAATATAAATGCTATAAGAACAGCTCATTATCCAAATCAATATTATTTATATGAATTATGTGATGAGTACGGAATGTATTTAATTGCAGAAACAGATCTAGAATGCCATGGATTTGAATTAACAGGAAACTACAAGTGGATAACTGATGATCCAGCTTGGGAATTAGCTTACGTTAAGAGAATGGAAAGAATGGTTGAAATGCTAAAGAACCATCCATCAATAATAATGTGGTCTTTAGGAAATGAATCAGCATTTGGATGTAACTTTAAGGCTATGACTGAAAAGACAAAGGAAATAGATCCAACTAGATTAGTACATTATGAAGGTGATTTTGATGCTGAAATAACAGATGTATACAGCACTATGTATACTTGGCTTGAGCATAAGGAAAAATTGCTTATGGATAAAGTTATTAAAGAGAGTAAAAAGCCTCATATACTTTGTGAATACTGTCACGCTATGGGTAATGGACCTGGAAATCTTAAAGAATACCAAGATTTATTCTATGCGCATGATAAGCTACAAGGTGGATTTGTTTGGGAATGGTTTGATCATGGTATAGAAACTATTAGTGAAGATGGAGAAGTTTATTATAGATATGGTGGAGATTTTGGTGATGATCCAAGTAACATTAATTTTTGTATAGATGGACTTATAATGCCAGATAGAACTCCATCACCAGGATTACTTGAATACAAGAAAGTAATAGAGCCTGTTCAAACTGAAGCTGTAGATTTAAATAAGGGAATATTTAAGCTTATAAATAGATATGATTTTAATAACTTAAATACTTTAGATTTAGTATATACAATAGTTGAGGACGATAAGATAATAGAAAGCAAAAAGGTAGAGCTTCCTTCAATTGAAGCAAGAGATACTAAAGAAATAGAACTTAACTACTCTTTAGATTTCAAGAAGATTAAAGGTGCTGACTATTATGTAAACTTCTCTTATGTATTAAAGGAAGATACTATGTGGTCGAAAGCTGGAATTGAACTTGCAACAGCACAATTTAAGTTACCGATAGATACAGAGATGGTAAAGGTAAAACCAGAAGGCGATTTAGAAGTTAAAAAAGATAACTATAGATTAATAGCTAAAGGTGAAGACTTTGAAGTAGAATTCGACTTAGTTAGAGGTAATATATTACATGTGATTAAAGATGGATATAAATTAGTAGAAGAAGGTCCAAAGTTAAACTTCTGGAGAGCTCCAATTGATAATGATATGTATGTAGTTGAAGATTATAAGAAAAAATACTTTATGCATTTAATGCACGAAGTTGTAAAAGAAGTATCTTATGATGTAAAAGAAAATATATTAACTGTTACTGTAAAAGTTGTAAATGGAACAACAAATAGTTCATGGTACTATGAATCAAGCTATGAATATGTAGTATATCCAACTGGAGATATAGTAGTAAATGTAGAAGGAGTTCCTTCAGGAATGATTGAAAATGCACCAGATATGTTACCGAGAATAGGTGTTAAGCTTAAGGTTAATAAAGGTTGTAGCAATATAACTTGGAAGGGAAGAGGTCCAGGAGAATCTTATGCAGATACTAAAGAGTGCAATCTTTTTGGAGTATTTAATAAGACAGTAGATGAGATGTTTACAAACTATGTTAAGCCACAAGAAAACGGTAATCGTTCAGACTGTAAGTGGGCAAGCTTAGTTAATGGAAAAGGATTAGGATTAATTGCATCAACTGAAAATAAGTTTGATTTTAGTGCATCTTATTATGAAGATATAGATTTAGAATATGCTAAGCATACAATAGACCTTAAAAAGAGAGATTATGTAGTATTAAATATTGACTACAAGCAAAATGGTGTTGGAACTAATTCTTGTGGACAAAGTCAATTAGAAAAGTATAGATGTAAGTTTGAACCATTCAAATTATCATTTAAATTAACGTCATACAATAATACAGAGGTTTCAGCAGTGTCATTAGGTAGAGAAGTAATAGAAAGAAAATAGATAAATAGAAATAGAGATGATTTGTTTTAAAAAGGGATTTTTAAATAAACTAAAAAAGAATGAGTCTTATTGGCTCATTCTTTTTCTATTAAATATATTAGAAGTCTGATTGACCAGTTGTTCTTGGGAATGGTATTACGTCTCTGATATTTGACATACCAGTGATGTACATTATTAATCTTTCGAATCCAAGTCCGTATCCTGAGTGCTTAGTTTCTCCGTACTTTCTAAGCTCTAAGTACCACCAGTAATCTTCTTCGTTTAAGTTAAGTTCTGCCATTCTTTGCTTTAATAAGTCAAGTCTTTCTTCTCTTTGGCTACCACCAATGATTTCTCCTATTCCAGGAACTAAAAGATCCATAGCAGCAACTGTTTTATTATCATCATTCATTCTCATGTAGAATGCCTTGATATCCTTTGGATAATCAGTTACAAATAGTGGTTTTTTGAAATGTTCTTCTGTTAAGAATCTTTCATGTTCTGTTTGAAGGTCAATTCCCCATTCAACTGGGTAGTCAAACTTCTTACCACAATTCTTTAATATTTCAACTGCATCTGTATAAGTAACTCTAGCAAAGTCTGAGTTTGCAACATGGTTTAGTCTTTCAACTAATCCTTTATCGATGAACTTATTGAAGAATTCTATTTCTTCTGGACATTCTTTCATTACATACTTAATTACGTAAGTAAGCATTTCTTCTGCAAGCTTCATGTTGTCTTCTAAATCAGCAAATGATATTTCAGGTTCAACCATCCAGAACTCTGCTGCATGTCTTGCTGTATTTGAATTTTCTGCCCTAAATGTTGGTCCGAATGTATAAATGTTTCTAAATGCTAAAGCATATGATTCACCATTTAATTGTCCTGAAACTGTAAGATTAGTTTCTTTTCCAAAGAAATCTTGAGTGTAATCAATAGCTCCTTCTTCAGTTTTAGCAACATCATTTAAGTCAAGAGTTGTTACTCTAAACATTTCTCCTGCACCTTCGCAGTCACTTCCAGTAAGGATTGGAGTATGAGTATAAACAAATCCTTGATCTTGGAAGAACTTATGAATAGCGAAAGCAGCAACTGATCTTACTCTAAATACTGCTGAGAAAGCATTACTTCTAGGTCTTAAGTGAGCTATTGTTCTTAAGTACTCAAAGGTATGTCTTTTCTTTTGAAGAGGATAGTCTGAATCTGACATCCCTTCAATTACTATTTCTTTAGCTTGAATTTCAAATGGTTGTTTTGCATTTGGAGTTTCAACTAAAGTACCAACTACTTTTAATGATGAGCAGATTGGAAGTTTTGATATTTCTTTAAAATTATCTAATTTGTTATCAAAAACAATTTGGATATTCTTAAAGAAAGAACCATCATTAACTTCTATGAAACCAAAAGCATTTGAAGCTCTTAAAGTTCTTATCCAACCAGTTATAGACACTTCTTTATCTAAGTAATCTGAAGTATTTCTGTAAATTGACTTTACTAAAGTATTTTTATCCATTATATTACCTCCTGTAATTTTAAAAATCTTTTTATAAAATAAAAAAACCTCTCATCCCCAAAACTATGGGACGAAAGGATACTATCGCGGTACCACCCAAATTGCTATAAAATTTATAGCCAACTCAAAATGTAGGCACATTTAATTATGCCCTTCTAGAAGTTAACG
Source organism: Clostridium sardiniense (assembly GCF_019753795.1). NCBI lineage: Bacteria > Bacillati > Bacillota > Clostridia > Eubacteriales > Clostridiaceae > Clostridium > Clostridium sardiniense. The sequence goes on from NZ_JAIKTU010000008.1 coordinate 177,841, forward strand.
GTCTAGAAAATTCCGTCTAAGTCTACTAACAATAAATGCTTTCGGTTAGAAACTCGGAGATGTTCTTCAAAATAGGCTTCATATAAGGCTTACACCATCCCTTACTCGCTAAGACTACTTCCTAAGTTTACTCTTCTCGTCACAGTCATTTTAAAAATAATATTATATTAAATTGATTTTACAATACTTTTCTAACAAATGCAACTTACTTAGCATATATTACTTATATATTAATGTTATAGGAGAAGTTTTATGATACTTGAGAAGCTTATAATGAAGAAAAATAGTGAGCTTAATGAATTAAAAAACAGACTTTTTTACAGAGGAGAAGAAGATAGGGAGGAAATTTTAGAAGATATCAAGAATGTAATTGAAGATTTAGATATCATATTAGAGGAAGAAAAGAAATTAGATATTGAAGTAGAAGAAAATAGCTTCAGAGGATATAGAGGCTACAGAGAGATTAACGAAGAACCTAATGAGGCTGATAGAGCAGGTAGAGAATTTACTATGATGGATTTAGCAAAATATAATGGTCAAAATGGAGCATCAGCTTATATAGCTATAGATGGAACTGTTTATGATGTGACAGGTATTATGGGATTTGAAGATGGAAATCATTTTGGAGTAAGACCTGGAACAGATGCAAGCAAAAACTTTAAAGAATGTCACAATGGAGACAGGAAAGTACTTATGAATTTGAGGAAGGTTGGAGTATTAAGACAGTAGGGTAATAGTTATTTACAATTGACAAAGGGGCTTATATAAATATGATATTAAAATTTATATAAGCCCTCATTATAAATTTTAGCTTAGTTATTCTACGCCGGTCTCAAAAGATTTTATTAAACTTTCAGGGAATTTAAGCATTGTCATATCTTTTATTATTCTTTTAACTTCGTAAGTAATTTCTTGTATTTCAGCTTTTATAGGTCTATTATTTTCAATATCTAATATACAGTAGGTTGGATTTGGACGTCCTATTTTAGGTTTTCCTATGCTACCATCATTTATAAAAAGCTTGTCTCCAAAACGCTTTACTGATGGTATATGAGTATGAGCACATACTAAGACATCTTCTTTTAGGTTTTTCATAATCTCAGAAGTATTCTCTCCATCTTCTAACATATATTCATTGATTTTATTTGGACTTCCGTGAACAAATAAAATTTTTTTTCCTTCAAATTCTAATGTGATAGAAGTTGGAAGTGAATTTAAATAAAATTTATTTACAGCTCTAAGTTCATCTACCGCCCAAGGTAGAGAGAAGGAGTTTATGCTGTTTTCTCTTATAAAAGTGTAATTTTCATCTACAACTGAAGCATCGTAATTACCCTTTAAACAAATGATATTTCTTCTTTTTATCATTGCAACTACTTCATTTGGATGAGGTCCGTATCCTACTAAATCTCCTAAGCAAATTATAGTATCTACTTTTTGATCTTCTATATCTTCTAAAGCTCTCATTAATGCGTAAAGATTTCCGTGTATATCTGAGATTACTGCTATTTTCATGTGTATATCCTCCTAAATATTATGTTAATAATATTATAGCACTTACATTAATTTATAGTTATTAAATAATACTTAAGTTGTTATGATTTGTAATTTATTCATAATAGTATATTATAATAAGTAATATAAAAAATTAATAAACGGAGGGAAGAAGAATGAAAGAAAATAGAATTAAAAAAGTTATAACTGAAATGGAGAAGGAAAACTTATCACAGATGATAGTTTCATCACCATCATCACTTTTCTATTTAACAGGAAAATGGTTCCACCCAGGAAATAGAATGATAGCTTTACTTATTAAATCAAATGGTGATCATAAGTTAGTTATAAATAAATTATTCCCTGTTGAAGAAGATTTAGGGGTAGATTTAGTATGGTATGTAGATACTGAAAATCCAGTAGAAGTATTAGCAAAATATGTTGATAAGGATAAAGAACTTGGAATAGATAAAACTTGGGCATCACATTTCTTACTATCATTAATGGATTTAAATGCAGCTAAAGGATATAAAAATGCATCACCAATAATTGATAATTTAAGAATGATAAAAGATGAAGAAGAAATAGCGATAATGAAAGAATCATCAAAGCGAAATGATAAAACTATGAAAGATTTATGGAGCAACTTAAAAGAAGGCATGACAGAAATAGAATGTGTAGAATTATTAGAAAAATTATACGCTGAAAATGGGGTTCATAAATTCTCATTCTCACCTATCATTGCAGTTTCACCAAATGGAGCGGACCCACACCATAGCACTGATGATTCAGTACTTAAAAAAGGACATAGCATAGTAATAGATATGGGGGGAGTTTATAATGATTACTGTTCAGATATGACAAGAACAGTATTCTTTAAGGAAGAGCCATCAGAAGAGCATAAAAAGATATATAACATAGTAAGAGAAGCTAATGAAAGAGCTATTGCTATGATAAAACCAGGAGTTAAATTCTCAGATATAGATAATACAGCAAGAAGCTATATTACAGAACAAGGATATGGAGAATATTTTACACATAGAACAGGACATTGTATAGGAATAGACTGCCATGACTTTGGTGATGTAAGCGGAGTAAATCACAATGAAGTTAAGCCAGGAATGATATTCTCAATAGAACCAGGAATATATTTAAGTGGTAACATAGGAGTTAGAGTAGAAGATTTAGTTTTAGTTACTGAAGATGGATGTGAAAGATTAAATAAAGTAACTAAAGAATTAACAGTAATAAAATAAAAATTTTGGAGGAGTTATTTATAATAATTCCTCCTATAAATTTAAGGTGAATTTATGGGAAGATTAATGATATTTCTCTGTACTATAATTGCTGTAGGGGCTATGTTTAGTAATAGAGAGAATAATGAGCGAGCAATTACTATAATAAAGAATTTATTTATAGAAATAAACGTTACGTATTTAAATTTATTTAAAGAAAAATCAAAAATTACGAGATGGTTTCAAGGATCATTTTTTATTTTTGCTGAAATAATGACAATAATAGGCGCACTAGGAGTAGCCTTTAGAAGTATGAACAATGATATTACGAAAAAAACTTTTTTGATTCCAATACTTATAATAGGGATTGTAATTGCGGTTCATTTATCAATAGGTTACCTACTTCTTGTACTAACTAATATTCAATTATTCATAACAAAAATAGATAATAGAAATTTAAAAACAGAGCTTTTAATAGCATACTTTATTATAAGTACATACTTTTTTACATTAATAATATTCCCTGATGATTTTGAGAGTACATATATCACAGGGCTTATTGGGCTTGCCATATCGTATTATTTAAATATGAAAGTTTTAATAAAACTTATAAGAAATCCTAGAGATGTTCATAGTGAAAAGAGTGAAAGAAAATCTGGAAAGTCTGGAAAGCAAAGAAATAGTGTAGTCATAGCCTCAATTCTACTTTTAATTATGATAGTTTTAAATCTATTTTTGGCTGTGAACTTAATAAATAGTGGTATTCCAGGATCATTCTCTAACAATCCATCAAATTTTGATTTGTTTTATTATACTATAGTTACATTTACAACTATCGGATATGGAGATATAGTTCCACTTACTATAGCAGGTAAGATTATAACAATAGTAATTTCAATAACAAGTGTTGTATGCTTAACTGTATTTTTAAGTAGCGTACTTTCAAGTAGTGATGAAAAGTGAAAAAATTATATTAGCTAAAAGATAATTATAATTATCTTTTAGCTTTTTTTATTTAAAAAAATATTTATATGTGAGAACATTTTAATATATAAAGTTATCTAATAAATAGTTACGTAACTACATAGAAGGTTTAGTTAGGGGTGAAATGATGCAATTAACTATATTTAAAAAAGAGAGACTTGTTAGAAAAGCTAAAAGTGGAGAGAGGGATGCCTTCAGCGAGCTTATACGTGAAAATAAGTTATCACTTTATAAAGTGGCAAGAGGAATGCTTAAAAGAGAATGTGATATTGAAGATGCAATTCAAAATACCATAATGAAGGCTTTTGAAGGTATATCTAGCTTAAGAAATAATAGTTATTTTAAAACTTGGCTGATTAGGATACTTATAAATGAATGTAATGTTATTTTAAAAAGCAATAAAAGAGAAAGTTTAACTGATGTATCAGAAGGTTTTAATGAATTAAGGCATAATGATGAGTATGAAAATTTAGATGTTACAAATGCAGTAAATATGCTAGAAGTTGACCTTAGGGAGGTAATAGTACTTTATTACTTTGAAGATTTTAAGCAGAAGGATATTTCAGAGATATTGGGTATAAAAGAGGGGACAGTTAGGACTAGACTTCTTAGGGCTAAAAAGAAATTAAAAGAAATTTTAGGCGAAAGGGAGTAATTTTTATTATGGATAACTTTGATAAAAGAATAAAAAATAAAATAAATGATGAGATTAAAGGTATACCAGAGGATCTTGATAAAAAAATAGAAGGATTATTAAATAATAAAAAGAAAAATAATAGATGGAAGAGACCAGTAGCAGTTGCAGCTATAGGATTTATAGTATTTTCAGGGATTGGGATGACTTTTACAAGTTATGCTACTGGTATGGATATTAAGGATATAGTGTACTCAATTTTAGGATTTAATAATAACTATAATAAATATGCTACAGGAATTAATGAGACTCAGAGTAGTGAAGGAATGAAAGTAACTATAACAAGTGTTGTATTCGATGGTTATAAGATTAATATTGCGTATAAACTTGAAGTTGATGATGATAAACAGTATTTAATAGATACAAATGGATTTAATCTTCAAACAAATAATTTAGGTAAAACTAAAATAAAGATAAATAATAAAAATGTAAATACCTCATCAGGCGAGCATTGGAATTTAGATGAAGAAGGAAATCAAATTGGAGTGCTTAGTTATGATGTAGAAGAAGGTTGGTTAGATGATATATTAATTCCTAATGTATCAAAAAAACTTCTAGATAATAATGTATCAAAAGAATTCATAGGTAAAAATGCTGAAAATTTTAATATAGAAATAAATATAAATAAAGATATAAATGGGAAAGAAGCTAATTGGAAGTTTAATGTTCCTATATCTAATGAAAAATTAAGAGATGATATTAAAGAGTATAAGATAAATAAAAGTGAAGATGGAGTAAATGTAGAATCAATAATAGTAACTCCATTATCTATATACGTAAAAGGGAATCTAGGAAAAGATTATGAAGGGTTAAAAATTATTTTAGAAGATAATAAAGGTGAAAAATATAACTTCATGGCTGCAAATATAACTGGAAACTTTGGAATGTATAAATTTAGATTCGAATTTGATAATAAAATAAAGAATTTAAAAGATATTAAAACTAAAATTTTCTATAATAATAAAGAACTTAAAGAACTAGAAACTAAATTAAATATAGGATAAAAAAGAGTGCTTGAAATATTTCAAGCACTCTTTAAAGTTATATATTATATTGAGAATAGGATACCAGCAATTGTTCCTGTTAAACAAGTTGCAAGTGCACCACCTAATAATGCTTTAAATCCTAACTTTGCAATTAAACCTTTCTTTTCTGGAGCTAAAGCACCGATACCACCAATTTGGATGGCAACTGAGCTGATGTTAGCAAATCCACATAAAGCGTAAGTTAATATAAGTATTGTCTTAGGTTGTAATGTTCCAGCTGCAATATACTTAGATAATTCTGAGTAAGCAACGAACTCATTAATCATAACCTTTTGACCAAGTAAGCTACCAGCAGCTCCTAGGTCGCTAACAGGTATACCCATTGCAAATGTTAAAGGTGAGAATATCTTACCTAAAATCCATTGGAAGCTAAGTTCTGGGAAACCTACAAATCCACCAATGCTAGCTAATATGTAGTTAAGTAAAGCGATAAGTGCAACGAATGCTAAAAGCATAGCAGCAACGTTTAATGCAAGACCTAGTCCTTCGCTTGCTCCATTAGCAGCAGCTTCAACAACGTTTGATGCAGTTTGTTCTATTTGAATATCCGTAGTATTTTTTGTCTTTGGTTCTTCAGTTTCTGGTACTAATATTTTAGCTAATATAAGTCCAGCAGGAGCAGCCATTATACTTGCAGCAAGTAAGTCACCAGCATTAACTCCCATTGCAACGTATCCAGCCATAACTCCACCAGCAACCGTTGCCATACCACCAATCATGATAGCCATAAGCTCTGACTTAGTCATGTCTTTTATAAATGGTTTAACAAGAAGTGGTGCTTCTGTTTGACCTAAGAATATGTTACCAACAGCACTTAATGTTTCAGCGCCTGATGTTCCAAGTAGCTTACAAAGCCCCTTAGCTATTATTTTAACTATAAATTGCATAATTCCTAAATAGTAAAGTATTCCCATTAAAGCTGAGAAGAAGATAATTGTTGGAAGTACTTGAAGTGCAAATATCATTCCAAAAGTATCTTGGTTCATTAAGTTACCGAATAAGAACTTTGAACCTTCAAGTGTAAAGTCAAGTAACTTAGTTATAGCTTTACTACAAAAATCAAAGAATGCTCTACCAGCAGGTACTTTTAGTATTAATAATGCGAATACTACTTGTAGTCCAATCCCAATCCCAACTAAACGCCAGTTAATTTTTTTTCTGTTATCTGAGAATAGTACAGCTATTCCGATGATTGCAGCGACTCCTAATAATCCTATAAATCTACTCAATGTTAATTCTCCTTTGTTTGTAAAATTTAGTCATTTGTACTCTAGCTTTTTTATAATCGTTTGATTATTTCTCTAGTTAAAGTCATAAAGCTATCTCTAGCCTTAGTTGAAGTTTCTATAACTTCTTCGTGGTTAAGTGGTTGTTCTAAAATTCCAGCAGCCATATTTGTTAAGCATGAGATCCCTAAAACTTCAATGCCAGAATGATTTGCTATAATTACTTCTGGTGCAGTAGACATTCCTACAGCATCACCGCCCATAAATCTTACCATTCTAATTTCGGCAGGAGTTTCATAAGTGGGCCCGCTAAACATAGTATAAACTCCTTCTTTTATGTCTATTCCTAAATCTTTTGCAGTATTTTTTGCAAGGTCTCTAAGATGTGGCTTATAAGCTGTAGACATATCAGGGAATCTTGGGCCAAAGTCGTCTAAATTTCTTCCAATTAAAGGATTTGCTCCAGAGAAGTTAATTTGATCACTAATGATCATTAAGTCACCAGGCTTAAAGTCAGTATTAACTGCTCCAGCAGCGTTGGTAACGATTAACTTTTTGATTCCTAAAAGGTGCATTACTCTAACTGGAAATGTTACTTCTTGCATTGAATATCCTTCGTAATAATGGAATCTTCCTTGCATTGCAACAACAACTTTTCCTTCAAGTTTTCCTATAACTAGACGGCCAGCATGACCTTCTACAGTGGATACAGGGAAATTTGGTAACTCTTCATATGGATAAAATTCAGGTTCTTCAATTAAATCGGCTAAAGATCCTAAACCTGATCCAAGTATAAGTCCAATTTCAGGTTTATACTTACTTTTTGCAAGTATGTAATCTGAAGTAGCCTTAATGGTGTTTGATAAATCCATTTTAATCACCCCTATAAATATTTCATTTTAATTATTACTTTACTGCTTATAGCAAAAAGCATAATTTTTCATTTTGTCATATTAAATTATAGAATAAAATTAAACAAATTTAAATACAAAAATTAAATTTTAGCGAAATAAATAAAAAAATGGCGAATATAACCCAAATAGTATCTAAATGAATATATTAGTATATACTATTTCGTCTGGTAGGTGGTTTAAAATGATATTTATAGCATTTATTACAATAACAATATTAATAGTTTTAGATATTATCATTACTTCTTATAGAAGTAGAGGAGAAAAAAGTGATGTAATAGTGGTACTAGGATGCAATTTAGATAGCTTTTTTATGAGTCAAAGAATTGAAAAAACAATTGAGCTATACAAAAATAATATTGCACAGCATATTATTGTAACTGGAAAAGGAAGAGGAGAAATAACGGAAGCATTAGGGATGAAAGAGAAGCTTATAGCACTTGGAATACCTAGCGAATACATATATGTAGAAGAAAAAGCAATAAATACTTATGATAATTTGAAGTTTTCAAAAAATATAATGGATATAAATAATTTTAAAAGTGCTGTTATTGTTTCTGATGGTTATCATTTAGCTAGAATAAAAATGATTTGTAGGAATATAAAGTTAAAGGCAACTTTTGAAGGAAGGAATTGTAGTTACTATGGAAGGTATGAGGTATTTGCCATTATAAGAGAGATACCTGCATACATTAAAGATTTAATTATTAGCTTTGTTCACACAAAATAAAAAAAGTGGCTAGTTAGCCACTTTTTTTATTATTTTTCTAGGAATTTCTCCCCAACTATAACAACATCTCCAGCACCAACTGTTAGTAACATATCACCAGATTTTATATGTTGCTTTATATACTTTACAGCTTCATCATGAGAGTGTACATTAGTACATTTAACACCAGTAGCTCTTATAGCATCTCCTAATTCGTCAGAGGAAACAAGTCCAGTATCCTTCTCTCTTGCAGCATAAATATCCATCAGTACTAATTCATCTGTATCATTAAACGCTGTAGTAAAATCATCAAATAATGTTTTTGTTCTAGTATAAGTATGTGGTTGGAAAACACAGAATGTCTTTCCATGAGGTATCTTTTTAGCTGTATTTAGAGTAGCTTTTATTTCAACTGGGTGATGAGCATAGTCATCTATTACACTTACTCCATTAGCCTCGCCTTTGTACTCAAATCTCTTATGAGCCCCTCTACATTCAGCTAATCCTTCAGTTATATCATCGTATGAAAGGCCAAATATTAAACCAACACAAACGCTAGATAATGCATTTAATACATTATGCTTTCCAGGCATGTTTAATTTAAGATTGAATAATTCCTCTCCATCTTTACAAACTGTAAATGAAGCACATCCCATATTATTGTATTCAATATTTTTAGCTGTTACATTAGCGTTAGAGAAACCATAACTTAATACATTACAATCAGCTTCTTCTAAAATTTTAGCTACATTGCTATCTTCATTGTAGCCGATTAGGTATCCATCTTTAGGAATTAACTTTGAGAATTTTTTAAATGTTTCAGTAATATGATTTAAATCTCTATAATAGTCAAGGTGATCCGCATCTATATTTAGAATTATTCCTATGTATGGGAAGAATCTTAAGAATGACTCTTTATACTCACAAGCTTCTGTTACGAAATATTCGCTATTTCCTATTCTATAGTTACCACCAATTACATCAACTTCTCCACCAACAAGAATTGTTGGATCTAGATCAGCTTTAAGAGTTATATTTGTAATCATACTAGTAGTTGTTGTTTTACCATGAGTACCAGCAACTGCTACATTGTACTTATGCCCCTTCATGATATGTCCTAAGAATTCAGCTCTATCCATAAGATGAATATTCTTATTCTTAGCTTCTACAATTTCAGGATTATCCTGAGGGATAGCAGCAGTATACACAACTAAGTCAACATCTTGAATATTTTCTCTTCTATGACCTATATGAATTTCTGCACCTTTCGCTTTTAAGCTATTAGTGATGTTTGATTCTTTAGAATCAGAACCTGAAACTTTAAATCCATTATTTAAAAGCACAGCTGCAAGACCGCTCATGCTTATACCACCAATTCCTATAAAGTGAACTTTTTTATTAGTATCTTTTAAAAAATCAAATGACATGAAATCAACCCCTTTTTATTAGTTCATTTATAATTATATACATTTTTAATTAATTGAACACAACAAAACAATTAAGAATTAAAATTTTTTTAGAAAATAAACCCATATTTAAAAAGAATTTAAAAATAATTAATGTATAAGTAGTTAAAAAATATTGCACTGGGATAGAATATAGAATAAAATATGAATATTAAGATGGTAAAAAGTAAAAATAATTCGTACAAATTCGTACGATTATGGAAATGTAGGTGATTTTAATGGAAAAATTGAGTAGAAATAGTAGAGTTGTTGTAATAACAAAGATACTAATGGAAAATCCAAATAAAATTATTGGATTAAATAAATTTTCAGAATTATTAAATGCAGCAAAATCAACAATAAGTGAAGATATAGTTATAGTTAGAGAAATCTTAGAAAAACTTAAAATGGGAAGAGTAGAAACAATATCAGGTGCTGCTGGAGGTATAAGATACGTTCCAGAAATGAGTATTGAAAAAGGAAAAGAATTTGCGTTAGAATTATGTGATCTTTTAAAAGATGATGGAAGAGTAGTACCTGGAAATATAATTTATATGACAGATTTAATGTATAATCCTGAAATAATAAGCCGAGCAGGAACTATACTTTCATCATGGTTTGAGCAGATGGAGATAGATTATGTTATAACAGTTGAAACTAAGGGTATACCGTTAGCTTATGAAGTTGCTAGAAACTTAGGAGTTCAACTTGTAATAGCAAGAAGAGATAATCAGTTTACAGAAGGAACTACAATGACAATAAATTATGTATCAGGAACGAGTGGAAGACTTCAACAAATGTCCCTTTCAAAAAAATCAATGAAGAGTAATTCAAAATGTGTATTTATTGATGATTTTATGAAAGGTGGCGGAACTGCGCTTGGGATAAAAGACCTTTTAAAAGAGTTTGATAGTGAACTTGTTGGAATTGGTGTTTTAGTTGATAGTAAGGAAGCAAAGAAGAAGCTTGTTGATGAATATGTATCTATAGTAGAGCTTCACTCAGTTAGTGAATCATCAATAATAGATGTTCGTCCATCAAAAATATTAGAATAGAGTATATAGGTTACACCGAAGAGTAAAAAATAAATTATTTTTTAAAATATTTCCAAATAAAAAGAGGAAATTGCCAACTTATGGAGAATTATAATACCATCAAGGCAACTGGAGGTGTAGTCAAATGCAAATTACAGACGTTAGAATTAGAAAGATAGCTACGGATGGAAAAATGAAAGCAATAGTATCCATTACTTTTGATGACCAATTTGTGGTTCACGATATTAAGGTTATTGAAGGACAAAATGGATTATTTATCGCTATGCCAAGTAGAAAGACTCCTGATGGAGAGTTTAAGGATATCGCGCATCCTATAAACACAGACTCAAGAGAAACAATACAAACAGCTATTCTTGAAGCATATGATAAAGCGTTAACAGAAGACGCAAGTGCAGAATAATATTAAGACTTAAAATACTTCGAAATACGAATGTTGGAAAGTGAAAATTAAATATTGTAGGCAAATAATTTATTTAAAAGTTTACAAAGGTTGAAATACAAGATTGATTGAAATATAATAAAATAGAAATAGTTTGGTTTAATAATATAGATAGCAAATAATATATACTATTTAATAAAAAAAGTATCATAATAGAGGTGGTAAAGTGTATAAATGTGCATTAATACTTGCAGCAGGTCAAGGAAAGAGAATAAAATCTGATATTCCGAAGGTGCTACATAAAGTTTGCGGTAAGGAAATGGTTAACCATGTTATAGATAACATGAGAAAAGCAGAAATAGAAGATGTAAATGTAATAATCGGAAAAGGTGCTGAACTTGTAAAAGAAGGTACTAAAGATAGAATCGTTTCATATTCTATGCAAGAAGAACAACTAGGAACTGGACACGCGGTTAAGTGTGCGGCAGATTTCTTAAGAGGCAAAAAAGGAACTGTAGTAGTGTTTGCAGGTGACGCGCCATTAACAAAAAAGGCCACTATAGAAAACTTAATAAAAGAGCATGAGGAAAATAAAAATGCTGCTACATTATTAAGTGCGATGGTAGAAGATCCAACAGGATACGGAAGAATAATAAGAGATGAAGATGGCTATGTTTTAAAGATAGTTGAGCATAAAGATTGTAATGAAGATGAGCTATTAGTTAATGAAATGAATGCAGCTATGTATTGCTTTGATATAGAGGAATTAGTTAGTTCATTAGAAAAACTTTCAAATAATAATAACCAAGGAGAATATTATCTTACAGATGTAATTGGTATTCTTAAGGATGAAGGAAAGAAAATAGGAGCTGTTGTTACAGATTACGAAGATACAATAGGAGTAAATTCAAGAGCTCAATTAGCAGAAGCAGAAGAAATATTAAGAAATAGAATAAATGGGTTACATCTTGATAATGGAGTTACTCTAATAGATCCAAAAGCTACTTATATAGGTATAGATGTTGAAATTGGGAAGGACACAGTTATTTATCCTGGAACAATATTAGAAGGAAAAACTATAATCGGATCAAACTGCTTAATTATGCAAAATTGTAGAATTAAAGATAGTAAGATAAACGAAGGTGTTACTGTTGAATCATCAGTAATATTAGATAGTGAAATTGGAGATAACACAACAGTTGGACCATTCGCATATATAAGACCTGAAAGTAAGATAGGTTCAAAAGCGAGAATAGGTGATTTTGTAGAAATTAAAAAATCAACTATAGGAGATGGTACAAAGGTATCACATTTAACTTATATTGGAGATGCAGAAGTTGGATCAGGATGTAATTTTGGATGTGGAACAGTTGTAGTTAACTATGATGGTAAGGTAAAGAACAAGACAATAATAGGGGATCATAGCTTTATTGGATGTAATACTAACTTAGTTTCACCAGTAACAGTTCATGATAATACTTATATTGCTGCTGGTTCTACAATAACTAATGATGTTTTAGAAGGAGATCTTGCAATAGCTAGAGCTAAGCAAAGAAACATCAAAGGATGGGTAGAAAAAAAGGGACTAAAGAAGTAGATAATTAAAAATTTATATACAATTAAAGAGCTAAAGTTTGAGGAGGTCTTCATTAATTATGTTAAGTCATGTAAAGAATATAAAAATATTCACAGGGAACTCACACCCAGAATTAGCGCAAGAGATTGCTAAAATATTAGGACTAAAAGTAGGTGCTGGTGATGTAGGAACTTTTAGTGATGGAGAAATATCAGTAAATATCGGAGAAACTGTAAGAGGTGCTGACGTATTTATAGTACAATCAACTTGTTCACCTGTTAATAATAACTTAATGGAATTATTAATAATGATAGATGCATTTAAGAGAGCATCAGCAGGAAGAATAACAGCAGTTATGCCTTACTATGGATATGCAAGACAAGACAGAAAAGCTAAGTCAAGAGATCCAATAACTGCAAAACTAGTAGCAGATCTTTTAACTACAGCTGGAGCGGATAGAGTTCTAACAATGGATTTACATGCTGCTCAAATTCAAGGATATTTCAATATACCAGTTGATCACTTAGTTGGTTCACCAATCCTTTCAAGATATTTTGTAGACAAAGGATTAGCAGATCAAGACGATGTTGTAGTTGTATCACCTGACCTTGGAAGTGTTACAAGAGCTAGAAAATTTGCAGATAAATTACACGCACCAATAGCAATCATAGATAAAAGAAGACCTAAAGCAAATGTATCTGAAATAATGAATATTATTGGAGATGTTGAAGGAAAGAAATGTATTTTAATAGATGACATGATAGATACAGCTGGAACAATTGCAAATGCAGCAAATGCACTAAAGGAATTAGGAGCTAAAAATGTATATGCTTGTTGTACTCACGGAGTATTATCAGGTCCAGCATTTGAAAGAATAAATAATTCAGCAATAGAAGAATTAGTCATGTTAAATACAATCAAATTACCAGAGGGTGTAGATAAGGAAAAGTTCAAATCAATATCAGTAGCACCATTATTCGCAGAAGCAATAAAAAGAATATATGATGATGAACCAATAAGTAAATTATTTGAAGCTTAGGATTTATAGTACATAAATGGATAATAAATAATCATTTAAAACCTCTAGAAGATTAACTAGAGGTTTTAAATTTTATGAAAATAATGATTTATAGTTAATAATTTGTAACTTTTAGACAAAACTATATTAAAAAGTAATAAAAAATGATAAATTTATAATTGTTAGTTAACTGATATAATGGAAAGTTAACAATATTAAGCATGGAGGTGCCGAGATGGAAGGCGTTTTAGGAAAAGTATTAATAGTTGATGATGATGAAAATATTTGTGAAGTTATAAATATGTACGTTAAGAGTGCAGGATATGATACAAGAGTTGCACATAACGGAAAAGAAGCAGAAGAGTTATTTTTAGATTATAAACCTGACATAGTATTATTAGATGTTATGATACCAAACATAGATGGAATAGATGTATTAAAGTGGGTAAGAAAAGAAGGAACAACTCCTGTAATAATGCTTACAGCTAAGGGAGATACATTTGATAAAGTTTTAGCTTTAGAACTTGGAGCAGACGATTACATAGTTAAACCATTTGAACCAAAGGAATTACTAGCAAGAGTTAAGGCTGTAATGAGAAGATATACAGCAGATAACACAAATAAGGAAGTAATCCAATATAATGATTTAACAATTGATGCTAACTCATACAGAGTTATATATAGAAATAATGAAGTTAAAATGCCACCTAAAGAATTCGAACTATTATATTACTTAGCATGTAATAAAAATAGAGTATTCACAAGAGAACAGTTATTATGCGAAGTTTGGGGATATGATTATCCAGGAGATTCAAGAACTGTTGACGTTCACGTTAAGAGATTAAGAGAAAAACTTCACTCAGGAGATACATGGCAAATAGAAACTGTTTGGGGGGTTGGCTACAAATTCGAGGTGAAATAGATGAAAAAAAGTAGCTTAGCTTATAAGCTTATAATAACCTTTACTTTAATTTTAGCCATTGCATTAGTAATAGTTGCGGGAGTACTATCTATTTGGTTTAAAGGATACTACTTTGACCAAAAGAAAGATCAGCTTAATAAAGAAAGTACAATTATTGAGAGTGCAGCTATATCGTATCTAACGTTAGATAAAAGTTCAAATTTAACAACTCTAAAAAACGTAATGGATTTCGTTGGTAAATCAGTAGATGCAGAGATATTAATTACTGACAATTTAGGATACACATATGCGGTATCTAGTAGTGAGCATGAAAGTTATAAGTTTTCTAATCTGGGAATTCCTAAGGAAGATATGGATGTCTTAAAACAAGGTAAAGCTATAGAGTATGGTAGTATAAAAACTTCAACAAAAAATGATTATGTTTATTTAAAACCAATATTTAATAAGGATTATTTTAGTGGAGTTATAGTTATTGTAATACCTATAGATAGTATTCTTGATCCTATAATAAGAGTCAATGAAGTAATTTGGGTTACAGCTATAATTGCTATTATTTTAGGTGGAATAGTACTTTACTTATATAGTAAGAAATCATTAATAGAACCAATAGGTGAAGTGGCTACAGCCGCTAGAAGGTTAGCTAAAGGAAGTGTAGATCAAAGGATTGAGGTAAAAGCTAATAATGAAATAGGTGAGCTTGCACAATCATTTAATACAATGGCAGAATCACTTCAGCAGGTTGATGATAATAGAAGGGCATTTATATCAAACGTATCTCATGAACTTAGATCTCCGATAACATCAATAAAAGGTTTTATATCAGGAATTCTAGATGGAGTAATTCCTAGAGATAAAGAAGGATATTATCTTAATATTGTTTATGAAGAAACAGATAGATTATCAAGACTTATAAATGATTTATTAGATATATCGAGCTTAGAGGCAGGAAAGATAAAACTTAATAAACAAGAATTGGATATAAGTAACTTAATAAGGCATACTATTGCTAAATTTGAAGGATCAATAAATAATAAATGCCTAATCGTTGATGTTGTATTAGAGAAAGAGCATCAATATGTTATTGGTGATAATGATAGAATAACTCAAGTAGTTACAAATCTAATTGATAATGCTGTTAAGTATAGCCATGAAAATGGTAATATAAGAATTAACACCAAATCAAAGGGTGACAAGGTTTTTGTAAGCATTTACAATGATGGTGAAACCCTAACACAAGAGCAATTAGTTAAGATTTGGGATAGATTCTATAAGGCTGATGTTTCTAGAACAAATAAAGTAAGTACGGGACTTGGATTGCCAATAGTAAGATTGATACTTACAGAACATGGTGAAGATATTTGGGTTGAAAATTATAAAGATACTGGTGTTATATTTACATTTACTTTAACTAAAAAATAGGTTTGGTGATGTATATGAAAAATAGTAAAGATAAAAACGGTACTATAAATATAAAAAGTAAGAAGAAAATTATTACACAAAAAAGTCTTCTAATAGTATTAGTGGTGCTATTAGTAGCAGTGATGACTGGAATAATATCAGTAGAGTATGTTTTAAATAAATTAAATGTACGAAATATAAATGAAAATAATGATATAAGTAGCATAAAGACAGGGGCTATAACAGAAGGAAACATAAAAAAAGTTATAAGCGAAGTGGCTCCATCTTTAGTTACTGTAGGAGATAGTGTTAGTAATTTAGAACCACATAAGTTACCAAATACAAACTCAACTGGGGTTGTTATTGCAAAGGATGGGCTTATAGCAACTTCATATAGCAATATAAAAGATTATAAAAATATTTTTGTAGAATTACCTTCAAAAGGATTTAAACCGATGAAGGGAGTTTTGCTAGGATATAATAAGAATGCTGATATAGCATTAGTCAAAATATCAGCCAATGATTTAAACCCTATAAAGATATCTGCTGATAAATCCATAAAGCCTGGAAATATAGTTTATGCTTTAGGAAATTCAAATGGTGATAGCTATATTGGTCTTATTACCCCAGGGATAATAACATCAACAAACCATAATGTTAATGTTGAGGATAGCAACTATGAAGCAATTCAAACTAGTGCTATTATGAATGAAGAAAATTATGGTGGAGTTCTGTGTAATTCAAGTGGTGAACTTATTGGAATAAATAGTAAATATTTAACTGATAAGTATAGCAGAGATGGGTTGTTTTTTGCTGCAAGTAGTGAGGCAATGAAGGCTGTTACAAATGAAATAATAAAAGATGCAGATGTTTTAGGAATAAGAGGGTCAGAAGTTGAAGTCGATAATGAATATAAAAAAGGTTTCTATATTGAAAGTTTAAGTGAAGATGGAAAGGCTGCAAAGAGTGGACTTAAGCCTACGGATATAATATTGACGGCCAATGGGAAACCTATATTATCCTATGATGATTTAATTGATATTACTAAAAATTCTAAAAAAGACAAAAAGATAGAACTTCAAATTTTAAGAGATGGCAAAATGCAAAAATTGGATATGGCTATATAAATACCAAAGAGGCTTTTTTTGAAAGCCTCTTTATTATTGCAAAAATTTAGTATAATATTAAGTAGTATTTGAATAGATGTATGGTTATAGTGAAAAGATTATACTATATAAGTAAGCTAGAAAGAGGAGATTATATGTTTTTAATAGTTGGACTTGGAAATCCAGGTGATAAGTATGATAATACTAGACATAATATAGGGTTTGAAGCTATAGATTATATAGCTAAAAAGTATAATATAGATATAAATAGGAAAAAATTCAAAGGTGAATATGGAGAAGGATTTATAGGAAGTGAAAAGGTTATTCTTATGAAACCAACTACATATATGAATTTAAGTGGAGAGTGTGTAAGGGAAGTTATAGATTTTTATAAACTAACAAATGAGGATATATTAGTAATATACGATGATATAAGCCTAGATGTTGGAAGGCTTAGAATAAGAGAAAAAGGAAGTGCTGGTGGACATAATGGAATTAAGAGTATAATAGCACACCTTGGAAGTGATGAATTCTCAAGAATTAAAATAGGCGTAGGACAACCTAAAGGTGATTTAGTTAATCATGTATTAGGTAAATTCTCAAAAGAAGAAAATGAAATTTTAGAAGAAAGTTTAGAAACTACAAAACTTTCAGTGGATACAATTCTAAAAGAAGATACAAGTTCAGCAATGAATAAATATAATGGATTTAAGGCAAAGAAAAGTATTTAAGGAGGATGTATAACATGAGGTTACAAGGGTTAATGACGCCCTTAATTGAGAGTAGGGAATTTAATGAGATAAGTAATGATATAGATAATAAGAAATTTCCTTCTGCAATATATGGTTTATCTGAATCAGGTAGAACGTACTTAATAGATGCTCTATTTGAAAATTATGATAGATCATTAGTTGTAGTTACTCATAGTGATATTGAGGCAAAAAATTTATATGAAGATTTAAGTTTCTACTCTACAGAAGTCTATTATTTTCCAGTAAGAGAGGTTGTTTTCTATAATATAGATGCAATATCAGGAGACTTAAGGTGGGCTAGACTTAAGGTTATAAAAGAAATTTTAAATAAGAAGAAGAAAATAATAGTAACATCGATAGAAGCTTTTGCAGCAAATTACACTCCAAGGGAGTATTATGAAAAGCATAAAATTAAGTTGAGTGTAAATGATGAAACTAATTTCTCTAGTGTTAGTAGATTACTAATTGAAGGGGGATATGAGAGAGTTGAGATGGTGGAAGGTAAGGGAGAATTTGCTCTAAGAGGAGGTATACTTGATGTATATCCACCAGATTCAGCATACCCTTATAGAGTAGAATTATTTGGAGATGAAATTGATTCTATAAGAACCTTCAATGTAGAATCTCAAAGAAGTATAGAAAAAGTAAAGTCAGTAGATATTTTTCCTGCTAAGGAAATAATAATAGATGATGATGTTATAAGTTATGCTAAAGAGAATTTGAGAAATGAACTAAATAAATCTTTAGAGAGTAATAAAGATAAAGAAGTTAAGGAAAAGCTTTCTGAGATTATAAATAGAAATTTAGAAAGTTTAGTTCAGACTTCGAGTTTTGAAACTATAGACTCATATTTACCCTTCTTCTATGAAAAGCTTGAGAGTTTATTTGATTATTTTAAAGGGTACAATTTTATAATAGATGATACAACAAGAGTCCTTGGAAAACTAGAAGGAACTTATACTGAATTTAGAGAGAATTTTTCAATATTTCTTCAAAAGGGAAATATACTCCCAAAGCATTCAGAATTATTAATTGACTATAATAAAGTAGTAGATAAATTTGAAGAATCTAATTTGATAACTTTAGATACATTCCAAAAGAGTAGAGAGATATTTAGACCTCGTTCTATCACTAATATATCTCAATTAACCCTTCATAATTATCAAGGTCAATTAGATTTATTAATCGATGATATTAAAGATAAGAAAAATAAAGGTTTTAGAACACTAATCCTTTCAGGTACAAGAACGAGGGGAGAAAGATTAGTTGATACGTTAAGAGATAGAGATATAGAAAGTGTTTATAAAGATACTGTAGATAATATACAATGTGGAGAAGTTGTTATAACTTTTGGTAACCTTCTAAAGGGATTTGAATACCCGAATGAAAAAGTTTGTGTAATATCAGATAAAGAAGTCTTTGGTGAAGCAAAAAGAAAATTACCAAAGAAGAGAAAGCAAAGAAAGGGAGTATCAAAAATAAACTCCTTTGCAGAGCTTAAAATAGGAGATTATGTTGTCCACGTAAATCATGGG
This sequence comes from Clostridium sardiniense, assembly GCF_019753795.1. Taxonomy (NCBI): domain Bacteria; kingdom Bacillati; phylum Bacillota; class Clostridia; order Eubacteriales; family Clostridiaceae; genus Clostridium; species Clostridium sardiniense. The sequence goes on from NZ_JAIKTU010000008.1 coordinate 197,326, forward strand.
GTTGGAGTATATAAAGGTATAAAGCAAATAGAAGTATCAGGTAATACTAGAGATTATTTGGATATAGTATATCAAAAGGGAGATAAACTTTATGTACCAGTTGAGCAACTTGACCTTATACAGAAGTATATAGGTAGTGAAGGAAAGACTCCTAAGGTTAATAAATTAGGAGGAACTGAGTGGCAAAAGGCTAAAAGTAAAGTTAGAACTTCTATAAATGAAATAGCAAAGGATTTAGTAAAACTTTATGCCACAAGAGCTACACTAAAGGGATATAAATTCAGTAGGGATACAGAATGGCAAAGACAGTTTGAAGATGAATTCCCTTATGATGAAACTCCAGACCAACTAACATCTCTTGAGGAGATTAAGAAAGATATGGAATCACAAAAGTCTATGGATAGACTTCTTTGTGGTGATGTTGGATATGGTAAGACAGAAGTAGCTGTAAGAGCTGCATTTAAAGCTGTTATGGATGGAAAGCAAGTAGCATTCTTAGTTCCTACAACAATACTCGCAGAGCAACATTATAAAAATATGGTTAAGAGATTCTCAGATTTTCCTATAAAAATAGATATGATAAGTAGATTTAGGACTGCAAAACAGCAGAAAGCTACTATACAGGCAGCTAAAGAGGGAAATGTTGATATACTTATAGGAACACATAAACTTGTAGCTAAAGATATACAGTTTAAGGATTTAGGACTTCTTATAATTGATGAGGAGCAAAGATTCGGAGTTAAACAAAAAGAAAAAATAAAAGAGATTAAAAAGAATGTTGATGTACTAACACTTAGTGCAACACCAATTCCAAGAACCCTTCATATGTCTTTAACAGGAGCTCGTGATATTTCAGTGATAGAGACTCCGCCAGAAGAAAGATATCCTGTACAGACTTATGTTATAGAGCAAAATGATCAACTTATAAGAGATGCTATACTTAGGGAGATGAATAGAGGGGGTCAGGTTTTCTTTGTCTATAATAGAGTAGAAAGTATTGAAAGCATGGCAAACTATATTAAAGAATTAGTTCCTGAAAGTAGAGTAACATTTGCACATGGAAGAATGACAGAGAGACAACTTGAAACAGAAATGATGGATTTTGTAAATAAGGAGTATGATGTTTTAGTATGTACTACTATTATTGAAACAGGTATAGATATGCCAAATGTAAATACAATAATAGTTTATGATGCAGATAAGATGGGGCTTTCACAACTTTATCAATTAAGAGGAAGAGTTGGAAGATCTAATAAAATTGCATATGCATACCTTCTATATACTAAGGATAAAGTTTTAACAGAAGTAGCAGAAAAGAGACTTAAAGCATTAAAAGATTTTACGGAGCTAGGATCAGGCTTTAAGATTGCTATGAGAGATTTAGAAATAAGAGGTGCAGGAAATATGATGGGGTCTGCGCAGCATGGTCATATGGCCACTATAGGCTATGATTTATATTGCAGGATGCTTGAAGATACAATAAAGCTTATTAAGGGTGAAATCACAAAGGAACCTATTGAAACGACTGTTGATATTAAGGTAGATGCATATATTCCAGAAAGCTTCATAAAAGATGAAAATCAAAAGATTGAAGTATACAAGAAAATTGCCGCAATTGAAAGCTATGATGAATACATGGAGATTAAGGATGAGCTTGAGGATAGATATTCAGATATTCCAGATTCTGTTTATAATTTAATGGATATAGCTTATATAAAGAGTAAGGCTAGAGAGCTGAATGTAGAAGAGATAAAAGAAACTCCAAAAGGTATATTCTTTAAATTTGTAGAAGGTGATAAGGAATATGAAAAAGTATTTAAAGTTTTATTAGAAAAATATAAAAATAATGTTATACTTAAATTTGGAAATAACCCAGAATTTGAATTTAAGCAAAATAGTGTAAAAAAAGAAGAAACTTTACCATTCTTTAAGGAAATGTTAGACAATATTATAAAAGTAATAAATACTTAAAAGTTAAATAATTGAATTGAGGTTATAATATTGTTATACTTAAAACATGTGAAATTTTAGAAATAAATCGTTATAAAATAAAATTAGTGAAGTGAGGGAAAAAACGTGGGTAAGATTAAAAAGTTAGTAGCTCTAGGATTAGTTGCGATGGCTAGTATGTCATTTGCAGGATGTAAGATGATACAAAAAACTCCAGAAGCGATACAAAAAGAAACATTAGCTAAAGTTGGAGACCAAAAGATAACAAGACAAGACTTAACAGATGCAATGACATATTACTACAAACAATATGAACAACAATTTGGAAAAGATTATAGAAATAATGATCAAGTAAAAACTCAATTACAAGCTCAAGAAAAACAAATGCTAGAGAGTTTAGTAGATACAAAAGTAATAGTACAGGAAGCTGAAAAGAATAAATGGGTTCCAGCAAAAGAAGAGCTAGATAAGGAAGTAAATGCACAATTTGATAAAATGAAGACTGCATATAAGACAGAAGAAGAGTTCAAACAAGCATATCAACAAAGTGGACTTAAAGATGATGCTGCAGTTAAAGAAATGCTAAAAGAGAATATAATAGTAAAAGCAGCTCTTGATGATCATATATATAAAGATTTAAAAGTTAGTGATGAATCTATTAAAAAGTATTATGATGAAAATAAAGACTCATTTAAAGTAGATAAGGCTGGAGCTATGATATACAATATAGTTCTTCCGGATGAAAAGACAGCAGAAAAAGTAAGAAAAGAAATTTTAGATAAATCAACAACTTTTGAAAAGGCGGCTGCAAAGTATAATACTGATAATACTAAAACTACTGGTGGCTCATTAGGATATGTTGCTTATGATTCAACTCAATACCTACCAGAGTTTATGAGTGCTGCTAAGAAGCTTAAAAACGGTGAGATATCACAACCGGTGAAAACTAAGTATGGATATCACTTAATAAAAGTAGAAAATGTTATGGAAAAGCCAGGTATAATGCCACTTGATTATGTAAAGAGCAATATAAAAGATAATTTATTAAGTTCAGAACAGCAAAAGGCTTATACTGAAACTATTAAAAAGTGGAAAGATGAAATTGGAGTTAAAGTATACGAAGATAAACTTCAATCATAAATTATACATTTAAAGAACATCTAAATTGTTAGATGTTCTTTTTTTTTCTTTTAAATATTGGTTATATGTGCATAAAATTTCTATCTAGTTAAATAATAATAGTGCTACTAATTTTAACAGTATTTTATTAAGGAGGTTAATTATAAATGAAAGCTACAGGAATTGTAAGACGTATTGATGATTTAGGTAGAGTTGTTATACCAAAAGAAATAAGAAGAACTTTAAGAATCAGAGAAGGAGATCCACTTGAAATCTTTACAGATAGAGAAGGTGGAGTAATTCTTAAGAAGTATTCTCCTATTGGAGAACTTACAGACTTCTCAAAAGAATATGCTGAAAGCTTACAACAAGCTATTGGGCATATAATCTTAATAAGTGATAAAGATGCATTTATATCAGCAAGTGGTGTGCCTAAGAAAGATTATATAGATAGAAAAATAAGCAACGAACTTGAAACTGTTATGGAAGGTAGAAAACCAATATTGCTTGGGGACGGCAATCAAAAATTAATCCCATTACATAGTGATGAAGACGTAGAAGGAATGACATCACAAGTAGTAGCACCTATAATTGCAGAAGGTGATGCAATTGGAGCTGTTGTTATCCTATCAAAGCAATCAGGAGAAAAGATGGGAGAATTAGAACTTAAATTAGCAGAAACAGCTGCAGCTTTCCTAGGAAAGCAAATGGAACAATAAAAAATTATTCTTTATTAAGTAAAACAGAAAATAAAAGTAATAATACCTCTAAACTTACAATAATAATTATTAGTAAAAGAAAAGTTTGGAGGTATTTTATGAAGAAACAATCCCTAATAAAGGGTAGTATAATATTAGGAACTGCTGGAATACTAGCAAAATTCCTCGGTGTATTTTTTAGATGGCCTCTTATAATGCTTATAGGTGATGAAGGAATAGGGCTTTATCAAATGTCATTCCCTTTATATATGTTTTTTGTAGCCATAGCATCAGGAGTACCAGTTGCTATCTCTAAAATCGTTTCAGAAAATAATGCAATGGGTGATATAGAAGGAAGTTTTAAAGTTGTAAAATGCTCTACCTATATGATGATTATACTAGGTGCTGGGACAACATTCTTTTTATTTTTCTTTGCAAAGCCTATAATTAATTTTTTAAAATGGGACATGAAGGCTTATTATTCATTGATAGGTATATCATTTGCACCTCTCATAATTTCAATTATGACAATATTTAGAGGATTCTTTCAAGGTCTTCAAAATATGACACCATCTGCGGCATCACAAGTTCTTGAGCAGATTGGTAGAGTAGTTTTTGGAGTTGGACTAGCTGTTTTATTTCTTCCAAAAGGAATAGAATTTGCAGCTGGGGGTGCAGCTTTTGGTGCAGCAGCAGGAGGTCTGCTTGGCGGTGGATACCTATATGTTAAATATCTAATTACTAAGAAAAATTATGGGATAAAGAAAGTAAAAAGTGATCCAGCTGTTATGAGTAAAATACTTAGAATTGCAATTCCAATATCACTAGGAGCTACAGTTGGAACAATAATGAATCTTATTGATTCTATATTTATTCCACAAAAATTATTAGAAGCAGGGTTTACAACACAACAATCAACAATTCTATATGCACAGCTTACAGGTAAGGCCTCGGTCATAGTAAATATACCAATGACTCTTTCAATGGCTCTATCTATATCACTAATTCCAATAATAGCAGAACAATATATTTTAAGAAGAAATAGAGATGTTGAAAATAAAGTAAATCTAGCAATAAAAATTTCAACTGTTATATCAATACCGTGTATGTTTGGTATGTTTTTTATGGCAGAACCAATAATGAAACTTATATTTCCAGGAAGGCATGAGGGATTCGAGATTCTTAGATATCTTTCGCTTACAGTACCTTTTGTAATTTTAACTCAAACCACTACATCTATATTACAAGGCGTTGGTAGATATATACTTCCAGTTGTAAATCTTTTTATAGGTTGTGGAATAAAGCTTATATTAACTCTTATGCTAGTTCCTATGGCTAAGTTTAATATATATGGAGCTGTAATAGCTAGTATATTAGCTTATATCGTAACTACAATTTTAAATATGATTTTACTAAAAGTGAATTTAAAAACAAAAATTAAAATAAATAATAATATAGTAAAACCTATAATTGCATCAGTAATAATGACAGCAGCAGTTTTATTTAGCTATAAAGTTATTTTAAACTATACAATGAGTAATGGAGTATCTTGCTTATTATCAGTATTTTTAGGTATTATAGTATATATGGCTTCAATAATTTGCATGAGAGTGTTTTATGTTGAAGAAGTAAAGAGCAGATTTTATAAAAAATAAACATACAAAAGGAGAAATACCTAATGATTAAGATTATTGGTTTAGGACCAGGAGCTAGTGATGCTCTTACAGTAGGTGCACTAAGAGTATTAGAAGAAAGCGATAATATTTATTTTAGAACAGAAATTCATCCAACAGTTGAATTTATAAGAAAAAGAAATATAGAATTTAAAACATATGATCATTTTTATAATAGTGGAGAAAGTTTTGATGAGGTCTATAAAAATATAGCAGAAGATTTGGTTGAAATTCATAAAGCAACAGGAAATGTTGTATATGCGGTTCCAGGACATCCGTTAGTTGCGGAAAAGTCAGTATCAAATCTTATGGAGATTTGTGATGAAGAGGAAATAGAGTACGATATTCTTCCAGCAGTTAGTTTTATCGATGCAATGATGGATAGACTTAAGATAGATCCTATTGAAGGTCTTAAAGTTATTGATGCCTTTGATATAAATAATCAAATAATGGATAAGAGAATAGGGACTATAATAACACAAGTATACAATCCATTTATTGCATCAGAAGTTAAGCTTAAACTTTTAGAGTGTTATGATGATGAAACAAAGATAATTTATGTAAGAGCGGCAGGTATTGAAGGTTTAGAGAGTATAAGGGAAATACCACTATATGAACTTGATATGCAAGAAGATATAGATTATCTAACATCTGTATATATCCCTAAAGATTTAAATAATAAAAAGGATATAAATGATTTAATAGCTTTAATAGATATTTTAAGAAGTGATGAAGGATGTCCTTGGGATAGAGAACAAACTCATGAAAGTATAAAAAATGGAATAGTTGAAGAAAGTTATGAAGTTAAGGATGCTATAGAAAAAGATGATGACAATGCGTTGATAGAAGAACTTGGGGATGTTTTATTACATGTAATATTCCATTCATCAATAGGAAAAGAAGATGGATATTTTGATTTTAGTGATGTAATAGAAGGAATTTATACTAAGATGATAGATAGGCATCCACATATATTCAAGGGTAAGGATATTTGCAATTCGGAAGAAGTTGTACAAAATTGGGATGAAATAAAGAAGGAAGAGAAGGGATTTGAAACAGTAACGGAAGAATTAAGAGGTGTTGCAAATGCTCTTCCAGCTTTAATTAGAGCTCATAAGATTCAAAATAAAGCGAGAAAAGTTGGATTTGATTGGGATAATGTAGAAGATGCATCAAAAAAAGTAACAGAAGAATTAAATGAAGTTTTAGATGTATATAATACAGAAGATAAGGGAAAGATAACAGAAGAAGTTGGGGATTTATTGTTTGCATGTGTAAATGTAGCAAGATTTCTAAATGTTGATGAAGAAGAAGCATTAAACAAAACAACTGATAAATTCATAAGAAGATTTAGTTTTATAGAAGAACAAGCGATTAGCAAAGGAAAAAATTTAAGAGATATGTCTCTTGAAGAAATGGATGAACTTTGGAATGAGGCTAAAAAACAAGAAAATAATTAGATTTAGAAGGAATTCCAATGTTTTTAGAGAATATAATTAAGTAATAAATTCTATACTTCTAAATTATTATATTAAATTAGCTTTTTTTTACAGGAATATGTGAATATTTATATATTCAGTATAGACGAGAATAGAAAGTAATAATATAATAAGATAATGTAAGTGTAGTACATAAAGAATTAGTTAGTACTATAAATATATAACTAGTTATTTAAGGAGGATGTAATTGTGAATAAAGCAGAATTAATTACTAGTATGGCTGAAAAGTCAAAGTTAACTAAAAAAGATGCAGAAGTAGCTTTAAAAGCATTTATAGAAAGTGTTGAAGAAGCTTTAGAAAATGGTGAAAGAGTTCAATTAGTTGGATTCGGAACTTTCGAAACTAGAGAAAGAGCAGCTAGAGAAGGAAGAAACCCAAGAACTAAAGAAACTATAAAGATTCCAGCATCAACTGTTCCAGTATTCAAAGCTGGTAAAGAGTTTAAAGAAAAAGTTAATAAGTAATTTTTTTGAACCCGAGGAGACTCGGGTTCTTTTATAAAATTAAGTTTTAATTTAAATATTAGATGCAATATATCCATCACTAAATAGTGATGGATATAAATTTAAAAAAAGAAGGTGACTTTGTATGAGATTAGACAAGTATTTAAAGGTTTCAAGACTTATAAAGAGAAGAACTATTGCTAAAGAAGCATGTGAAAGTGAAAGAGTTTCTATAAATGGTAAAATAGCAAAGTCAGGAACTCAAGTAAAAGAAGGTGACATAATAGAAATTACATTTGCAAATAGATCATTACGTGCTGAAGTTTTAAATATAGTAGAGCATGTTAAAAAAGAAGATGCAAAGGATATGTATAAGATATTAGAGGGAGCAGAAATAGAATAATTTTATAATAATCTTTAAAGACGTCAATTTAAGAATATAGAAATTAATAATCACATATATTTCTTAATAAGAGTAATGTCTAAAGGAGATTATATATGGAAAAGAAATCTGATAACATACAAGCTTGCAAAAGTAAGATGGAACTAGAAAATAGAAAAAAACTTTCATTGACAGGTGTTGATGAAGTAATGAGCTTTGATGATGAGAAGATAGTACTTAATACTATACTTGGAAAGCTTAAAATCAATGGTCAAGGACTTAAAATGAATAAGCTAGATGTTAAAAATGGGGATGTAATAATAGAGGGACATATTACAAGCATGATATACAGTGGTAAAGTAAAGCAAAAAAGAAGAAGAATAAATTTAAAAAAGCTTATAAGTAGGTAAAAATATGCCGTTAGAGTTAGAAGTTCAATTTGAAATTGTATTTTATGCATTAGCTGCTGGATTTATTTTAGGAATTTTTTTCGACATATATAGAATATTAAGAGGAAAAAAAGGACATAAAATAATAGTAATGATACAGGATATCCTATTTTGGATATTATCAGCATTAGCTATATTTACATTTTTGCTTTACACAAACTTTGCTTTTTTGGGGCCATATGTTTATTTATGTATGGGAGTATCTTTGCTTATATATATAAAATTATTTAGCAAAGCCATTTATAAATTAGAAAATATAATTTTTTTCGGCACAAAGACAATAGTGAGAAGAAGCTACAAAAATGCAAGTTATCCCCTAAGAATTATATGGTCAAAGATTAATAATAAAAACTAATTTTAAATAAAAGCTAAATATAATTAAAAATAACTTGAATTAAGAGTTCAGAGTGTTTAAAATATATTTATAGAATTTAAAAAATGAGGTACTATGGATGATAAAAAAGATAAAAGGGAAGAATTTAATAATCTTAGTACTATGCCTTGTTTTTTTACTTAGTTTTGTTAGACAAGAGAGAGCTATAAAAAGAATAGAAGATACTATAGCTCAGAAGCATACAGAATTAGAAAAGCTGAAGGAAAAAAACAAGCAGCTTGAAGAGGAAGTTAAAAGTGCTAATTCTGATGAGTATATTGAGACCTTAGCTAGAGAAAGACTTAAGATGGTTAAACCGGATGAACAAGTCGTAAATGATAAAAAAGGTGACTCAAAGTCTGAAAAGTAGGTTATTATTAATAATAACATATATATTTTATTTAAATTAAGGAGGAGTCTTTTAAACATGACCTTAGAGGCAGGAAACATATTAGAAGGTACAGTGGTAAATATTACTAATTTTGGAGCTTTCGTAGAATTAGAAGGCGGAAAAACAGGTCTAGTTCATATATCAGAAGTAGCAGATTCTTTTGTAAAGGACATAAGACAACATTTAAAAGAACAAGATAAAGTAAAAGTAAAAGTTATATCAATTGATGATAACGGAAAAATTAGTTTATCAATAAAGCAAGCTGAAACTAAACCAAAAAAATCAGCTAGACCAGCTGAATTTGATTGGGTAACTGAAAAGAAAAAAGCTGGCGGAAATTTTGAGGATAAGATGTCTAAGTTCTTAAAAGATAGTGAAGAAAGAATGCAAGATGTTAAAAAACATCAAGATTTCAAAAGCAAGAGTGGTAAAAAATCATTCTAAAATACACGACATCATATAAATTTAATATATAAATCTATATAATAAAAAGCTTTTAGGTAATTAAACTGGAGGCTTTTTATTATTTTTCATATAAATATTTTCTAGTAAATTATAATAGAAAGTGTAAAATAAGAGAGGAGATATATATTCTAGATGTAAGTAAAATAGCTAGTTTGTATTAAGGTTTTAAATAAAAATATTATTAATAAAAAAAAGTTTGAAATATATGTTGACAGTATTATGACTATACTATATAATAACTATTGTCGTCAGGAAATGACAGAGAGAAAAACGCATGCCGAAGTGGCGGAACTGGCAGACGCACAGGACTTAAAATCCTGCGGTGGTTAAACACCGTACCGGTTCGATTCCGGTCTTCGGCACCAAAGATCTAAGATTCTTCTTAGATCTTTTTTGCTATATAAAATAAAAATATAGAAGCTATAGTCGAAAAAAGATTTATTATAGCTTCTATTTTTTTATGTGTAAAAAAATATGTTAAGAAATAACAAATTCATATATATAATGACAAAGAGTAAAAATAAAATAAATTGCTATAAACTATTGAAGTATGGTACTTTATGGAACTTTTCATATAATATGAATAATATATCGAAAAATAATACTAAAGATAGAAAATTAAAAATATAAAAGAATAATGTCCGACGAAATTTTAAAATTACACCATGTATTGACATATATCGAGAAGAATAGTTGTTATAATTAAATTACAAATTATGGGAATTAGGAGGAAGATATATGCAGTACAGACTTAATGGAGGAGCATTTAAAAGATTTGAAGAGGGAATAGATAATAATAGTAAAGTAGAAGTAAGGAATGAGCCTACAAAACTAGTAGTTATTTTTATAGCTACATTATTGTTAAGTAGAGTTACTATAATGATTGGAGAGGGAGATATAGCTGGAGTATCTCCGTTTGGATTAGCCTTTTTAATTAGTGTAGTTGCTGGAAGAGAACAAAGTAAGGTTGTTGTAGCTTCTGTTGGAGCCTTGATTGGATATTTTACAATAAATGCTACATTAAAAGATGGATGGATGTATCTAATAACTGTTCTTATGGTATTAGGATATAGCTTAGTTATAAATAAGCTTCAAAAAAGACTAAATGAAAAGCATTTATTCTTTATAGTATTTTTAAGTTATATAATTTATGGATTAGTGATAAGTAATTATGATATAGGAGTTAACGTAACAATTGCAGGGTTAAATACAATTCTTGTTCTTCCTATATATTATGTTATAAAGTATGGATTGAAGTGTGTAGGTGAGTATAATACAAATTATTTCTTTAATATAGAAGAAGTAATAAGCATTGCAATAATAGTGTGTTTGATGATTGCTGGAATTGGTGGAATAACTATTGCAGGAGTTGGTATAAGAAATATAGCATCACTTGCTACTGTAATATCAATAGCTTATATTGGTGGAGCTGCAAATGGAGCTGCAATTGGAATTGCAATGGGCGTTATTGTAGGAATTACATCTGGAGACATGATAAGCGGAATTGGACTATATGGAAGCATAGGACTAATGGTAGGATTATTTAAAGAAACTGGTAAGGTATTCTCATTCTTATCATCTATAATGGTTTATTTGATTCTTTCACTATATTCTCAAGGGTTGCATATGGAAGGAATTATTGAGATATTAGTAGGTGGAATGATTTTCCTAATAATTCCTAAGAAAATATTTAATGGACTAGAGGTTGAAATGTGTCAGGAGACTAAGGTGGATACTATAAATGAGGAGCATCTATCCCAAGTTAAGAATGAGTTTTCAAGAAAAGTACAGGGCTTTGGAAACGCATTAGATATGTTAGCGACATCATTAAATAGTATTTCAGATAATAATAAATTACAATATAAAAATAGAAGTACAGCATTAGTTGAAAATCTAGCAGATAGAGTATGTAGTGTATGTACAGATTGTAATAAATGTTGGGAAAGAGAATTCAATCAGACATATACAGCTTTCCAAGAACTTTTAAAGGGTAGAGAAGAAGGAAGACAAAACTTTCCTATAGAACTTGAAAAGAAGTGTATTGGCAAATCAGAGCTTATAAGAAATTCAGAAGAGATATTAAATATATTAAATGCCAATGAAATTACAAGAAGGAAGCTAGAGGAAGGTAGAAAACTTGTAGCAACTCATATAAGAAATGTATCAGATAATTTAGATAATATGGTTTCAGATTTTAAGCGGGATGTTACTTGGTGCTCAGAGCTTGAAAGAATAATTAGAAAGGAACTTAATAAGAATTCAATAAAGTATAAAGAAATATTCTGCTTTACAGATAAAGGTGGAAGGATGAATATAAAGGTAAGTATGGAAAATTGCTCATGTGGAACACATTGCATAAAGAATATACTTCCAGTAGTTAATGAGTTAGTGAGAACTCCAATGATGATTAGTGAAGAAGGATGTAGAATACAACCAAACAATAAAGATTGTGCTATATTCTTAAAAGAAATGCCAAGATATAAGGTTATTTCTTACGCTGGTATGAGAGTTAAAGAAGGGGAACAACAAACTGGAGATACTTATTCTTTTGGAAGATTAGAAGGTGGACAATATATAACTTTATTAAGTGATGGAATGGGGTCAGGTCCTGAGGCTGGAAAAGAGAGTAAAATAACTGTTGATTTAGTTGAAAAATTTATTGAGGAAGGATTTGGTGTTGAGACTGCATTAAACACAGTAAATTCAATAATGAGTATGAAATTTGAAGAGGATGAGAAATTCTCAACATTAGATTTAAATACAATAGATTTATATACAGGTAAAGCATCATTCTATAAAGTTGGTGCAGCAGCTAGTTTCATAAAGAGAGGAAATAAAATAAAGAAAATATCATCTAATATGCCGCCTTTTGGGTTGGTAGATAAGGTCGAAATAGAAAGTACTGAAGAAAGGATTAAGAATGGAGATATAATAATAACACTAAGTGATGGAGTTCTAGATGTTGATAAGAAAGGAGTTGGAGATTCTAAGTGGCTTGAAGATTATCTTGTTAAGAAGGGAAGTGATCCTAAGGAACTTGTTCTAGATATATTAGAATATTCTAAAGAAATTAACAATGGAACTATAAAGGATGATATGACTATTGTAGTTTCTAAGGTTTACTCTGCATATTAAAATGTAGTTATGTTAATAATAAAAGCTGGCTTGTAGTCAGCTTTTATAATTTTAATATTACAAAATGTGTAATATTAAGGTATGATATAAATGAATAGTTATACATAGGATGTGAGAAAGTTGATTAACGATTTTATTAATTATATAGAAGAAAATAAACTTTTAAATAAAGGAGATAAAGTTCTAGTTGGATTATCAGGAGGTCCAGACTCAGTATGTTTATTACATTTACTACACACTATAAAAGATAGATATTCTTTAGAGATTGGAGCAGCTCATATAAATCATATGATTAGAGGCGAAGAGGCGTTAAAAGATGAGGAATATGCTAAAGAACTTTGTGGACAATTAGAAATAGATTTTTATAGCATAAGACTTGAGATAGAAAAAATAGCAAAAGATAGAGGAGTATCTAGTGAGACTGCGGGAAGAGATGAAAGGTATGGATTCTTTAATAAAATAAGTAAAGAAAATGGATACACAAAGATTGCAACAGCTCATAATGCTAATGATCAAGCAGAAACAATAATAATGAGAATGATGAGAGGTACTGGGCTTGAAGGACTAGGTGGAATTCCTGTTATTAGAGATGGGATATATATAAGACCTATATTGTTTTTAGAAAGGGAATATATAGAAAAGTATTGCGAGGATAATAATTTAAATCCTAAAATTGATAAGACAAACTTAGAAAACATATATAGTAGAAATAAAATAAGATTAGATATATTGCCTTATATGAAGGAAAATTTTAATGGAGATGTAGTTAAAGCTATAAATAGAATGAGCTTATTACTTCAAGAAGACAATGATTTTATCAATAATGAGGCTAAAAAGGCTTTTTCTAAGTATTGTATAGTAAAGAAAGATGAAATAATACTAAGTAGGGAATTATTTGATAAAGAAAGGGCTATAATTACTAGAGTAATAAGAAAAGCTCTAACAACTCTTTCAAATAGTACTTATGATTTTGAAATGAAACATATAAAAGAAGTTATAGAACTAAAAGATATAGGGACAAATAAACGAATAGATTTACCTAATGGAATATATGCTGAAAATATATATGGTGAAATATATATAAAGGAGAAGGAAAGATTATTAAAAAAACAAGATGATATTCATGAGATTAAAATAAAAAAAGATGATTTAGATGGGTTACAAGTAGATTTTTTAGGTTGTCTTATAGAATTTGAAGTAAAAATAAGAGAAAAAAATTTAAAATTTAACAATAATGACTTAATTAAGTATTTTGATTATGATAAAATTAATGAGTATGTTACTCTTAGGAAAAGAAAAAATGGAGATAGGATAACACCTTTAGGTATGAAAGGTAGTAAAAAAATAAAAGATATATTTATTGATATGAAAATACCTAAGGATTATAGAGACAATATCCCAGTTGTTGAATTTGATGATGAAATTGCATGGTTATTAGGCGTTAAGACATCTAATACATATAAAGTAACTAAACAAACAGAAAACATTATTAAAGTAATGTGTAAAAGAGAGGAATTATAGTCATGAGGGAAGATGTAAAAGAGATATTATTTAATGAAGAGGACTTAGCTAAAAAAGTCAAGGAATTGGGTGCTAAAATAAGTAAAGATTATGAGGGTAAAGATTTACTTGTAGTTGGAGTTTTAAAAGGATCAGTTTTATTTGCATCAGATCTTATTAAGAATATAACTATACCTTGCGAAATAGATTTCATGGCAGTATCAAGCTATGGTGATTCTACAGAATCATCAGGTGTTGTAAGGATATTAAAAGATTTAGATCATAGTATAGAAGGTAAACATGTGCTATTAGTTGAAGATATAGTTGACAGTGGAATAACATTAAGTTATTTATTAAAATATTTAAAAGCAAGAAGAGCAGAAAGTATTGAAATTGTATCATTACTTAATAAACCAGAGAGAAGAACAGCAGATTTAGATGTTAAATACATAGGATTTAAAGTTCCTAATGAATTTATAGTTGGATATGGAATTGATTATGCTGAAAAATATAGAAATTTACCTTACGTTGGCATATTAAAAGAAGAAGTATATAACAAATAAAAAGTTCAAATATTTACAAATAGGAATTATTGTAATTAAAAAAACCATATGGTAAAATTTTAAATATTATAAAGAGAGGGGGGCCTTGAATGAAAAAATATTCAAGTGCAGCTGTATGGATTGTCACATTAGCGGTACTGATTTTTGCATCAGTAGCATTGTGGGAAACAGGTAATAAATCAGATACAATCTCATATAGTTCTTTCCAACAAAAGTGGAGTTCTAACGAAATAACTAGCATATATGTTCGTGAAGACGATATGACGATAGAAGGTGTAATGAATAATAACCAAAAATTTATAACATATGCACCTGAGACAATGCTTACAAAGTTAATTAGTGAAAATCCTAAGAATAATGTAAAAGTAGAATTTGAAAAGCCTTCAAATAGTGGAGCATGGTTATCTATTATACCAACAGTACTTATGGTTGTATTATTCTTAGTACTTTTATTTGTAATGACACAACAATCTCAAGGTGGCGGTGGTGGCCGAGGAGTAATGAACTTTGGTAAAAATAGAGCTAAAGTTGCTACTCCAGATTCTAAAAAAGTAACATTTAAAGATGTTGCTGGTGCTGATGAAGAAAAGCAAGAATTAGAAGAAATTGTTGATTTCTTAAAGGAACCATCAAAGTATACACAAATGGGAGCTAGAATCCCTAAAGGAGTTCTTCTAGTAGGTCCTCCTGGAACAGGTAAGACTTTACTTGCAAAGGCGATAGCTGGAGAGGCTGGTGTACCATTCTTTAGTATATCAGGTTCAGATTTTGTTGAAATGTTTGTTGGAGTAGGTGCATCAAGAGTTAGAGATCTTTTTGCAGATGCTAAGAAGAATGCTCCATGTATAGTATTTATAGATGAAATAGATGCAGTAGGTAGACAAAGAGGAGCAGGTCTTGGTGGAGGTCATGATGAAAGAGAGCAAACTCTTAATCAATTACTTGTTGAGATGGATGGTTTTGGAATGAATGAAGGAATCATAATGATTGCAGCAACTAATAGACCAGATATTTTAGATCCTGCATTATTAAGACCAGGTAGATTTGATAGACAAATAGTTGTAGGAGCACCAGACGTTAAAGGTAGAGAAGAGATTCTAGTAGTGCATACAAGAAAGAAACCTTTAGCTGATGATGTTAAACTAGATGTCCTAGCAAAGAGAACACCAGGGTTTTCAGGTGCTGATTTAGAGAATCTTACTAATGAAGCGGCACTTCTTGCAGTTAGAAGAGGCGATAAGGCTATAACAATGCTAGATATGGAAGAAGCTATAACAAGAGTAATAGCTGGACCAGAAAAGAAAAGTAGAGTTATTAGTGAAAAAGATAGAAAGCTTACAGCTTATCATGAAGCAGGTCACGCTGTTGTGATGAAATCATTAAAGTATTCAGACCCAGTTCATGAAATAAGTATAATTCCTAGAGGAAGAGCTGGTGGATATACTATGCATTTACCAGATGAGGATAGATCATATACTTCAAAGCTTAGACTTAAAGATGATATGGTTGGACTTCTAGGAGGAAGAGTTTCAGAACAAATTATTCTTGGAGACATTAGTACTGGAGCTAAGAATGATATAGATAGAACTAGTGCAATTGCTAGAAGTATGGTTATGGAGTATGGAATGAGCGAAAAACTTGGAACAATTTCATACGGATCAGATCAAAATGAGGTATTCCTTGGAAGAGATCTTGGAAGAGGAAGAAACTTCTCGGAAGAAATAGGAGCTGAAATCGACAAAGAAGTTAAAGCATTAGTTGATGAAGCTTATGTAAGAGCAGAAGCGATACTTAGAGAAAATATTAGTAAATTACATGCTGTTGCTCAAGCACTTTTAGAAAAAGAAAAGATAGAAGGTAAAGAATTCGAAGAAATATTTGATAAAGCATAATTTAAAGGTTCTGTGAAAACAGAACCTTTTTATTTTATATAGAATTATAATTGGGATATATACGAATTATATATAATAAAAACAAAAAAATGTTCGATAAAATACTTCAAAAAAATTAAAACAAATGGTATACTCGTAATATGTAGGGTATAATAATAGATAATTTTTAGAGAATTGAAATTTATTTAATAAGAAATGAGGTTAGTATTAATGAAAAGCGATATTAAGATAGCTCAAGAAGCAAATATGGAATATATAACAAAGATAGCGGAAAAATTAAATTTAAATGAGGATGATATAGAATTATACGGAAAATATAAATGTAAAATATCATTGGATGCATTAAAAGAGAAGCAAGGAAATAGAGATGGGAAATTAGTTCTAGTAACAGCTATAAATCCTACACCGGCAGGAGAGGGAAAATCAACGGTTACAGTAGGCCTTGGAGATGCGTTGCGTAGAATGGGTAAGAATTCAGTTATAGCACTTAGAGAGCCGTCTCTTGGGCCTGTATTTGGAATCAAGGGGGGAGCTGCTGGTGGTGGATATGCACAGGTTGTTCCTATGGAAGATATAAACTTACATTTTACTGGTGATATGCACGCTATAACATCAGCTAACAACTTGTTATCAGCAGCTATAGATAATCATATACATCAAGGGAATGATTTAAGAATTGAC
Organism: Clostridium sardiniense; assembly: GCF_019753795.1. Classification (NCBI taxonomy): domain Bacteria; kingdom Bacillati; phylum Bacillota; class Clostridia; order Eubacteriales; family Clostridiaceae; genus Clostridium; species Clostridium sardiniense. Next base: position 214,540 of record NZ_JAIKTU010000008.1, read on the forward strand.
TCAAGAAGAATAATTTTTAAAAGAGTTATAGATATGAATGATAGAGCATTAAGAGAAGTTGTTGTAGGTCTTGGAGGAAAGATTAATGGTTTTTTAAGAGAAGATGGATTTATGATAACTGTAGCATCAGAAATAATGGCTATACTATGCCTAGCTAAAGATTTAAGTGATTTAAAAGAAAGAATGGGAAATATATTAATTGCTTATAACTTAGATGGAGAACCGGTATATGCGAAGGAATTAGGTATACAAGGTGCCATGGCACTATTAATGAAAGATGCAATAAAGCCTAACTTAGTTCAAACATTAGAAAATACTCCGGCTATAATTCACGGAGGACCATTTGCGAATATAGCACATGGATGTAACTCAGTTATAGCAACTAAGCTTGCACTAAAACTTAGTGATATAGTAGTTACAGAAGCGGGATTTGGAGCAGATCTTGGAGCTGAAAAGTTCTTAGATATTAAATGTAGATATGGAGAATTAACTCCAGATTGTGTTGTTATAGTCGCCACTATAAGAGCTTTAAAGCACCATGGTGGAGTGAAAAAAGATGACCTTAATACTCCGGATATTGAAGCATTAAAAATAGGTGTTTCAAATTTAGAAAAACAGATAGAAAATATTAAAAAGTATAATGTTCCTGTAGTTGTGGCTATAAATAAATTTACATCAGATAGTGAAGAGGAAGTTCAATTTATAAAAGACTTCTGCAAAGAAAATGGTGTTAGAGTTGCACTTTCAGATGTATGGGCAAAAGGAGGAGAAGGTGGAATAGAACTTGGAACTGAAGTAGTTGATGTATTAGAAAATGAAGAATCAAAATTTGAAGTTTTATATGATACGAATAATACTATTGAAGAAAAAATTAAGACTATAGCCTGGGAAATATATGGAGCAAATACTGTAAACTATACACCACAAGCTAGAAAGCAAATAGCTGAACTTGAAAAGTTTAGTTTAGATAAACTTCCAATATGTATGGCAAAAACTCAATATTCACTATCAGATAACCCAAGTCTTTTAGGGAGACCAGAAAATTTTGATATAACTGTAAAAGAGATAAGAGTATCAAATGGTGCTGGATTTATAGTTGTGTTAACTGGAGATGTTATGACAATGCCAGGATTACCTAAGGTTCCAGCAGCGAATAAAATGGATATATTGGATGATGGAGAAATTATAGGATTATTCTAACGTTCTGTTAACTCTTGACAAATACCACTGAATTGTTAAAATTATATTGTTAAAATTAAGTTATTTTATCAGAATAAAAGCAGCTTTAATTATAGCTGCTTTTAACTATATTAAGGTGGTGCTTTTATGATTTTGCTTGTCGATGTAGGAAATACAAACATCGTTTTAGGGGTTCACAAGGATGATAATTATATAGCTAGTTGGAGAATATCAACAGATGCACAAAAAACGTCTGATGAGTATAGCGTACAAGTTATGCAGTTGTTTTCTCAACATAACTTAGATCCAAAGGAAGTTAAGGGAATAATAATATCATCAGTAGTTCCTAATATAATGCATTCATTAGAAAATATGATAAGAAAATGTTTCTGCAGGGAGCCTATAATAGTAGGACCTGGAATAAAGACAGGAATAAATATAAAATATGATAATCCTAAAGAAGTTGGGGCAGATAGAATAGTTAACGCTGTTGCAGCTTTTGAACTATATAAAAAACCAAACATAGTAATTGATTTTGGTACAGCAACAACATTCTGTTCAATAACAGAAAAGGGAGATTATTTAGGTGGATGTATTGTTCCGGGCGTAAGAATTGCATCAGATGCATTATTCGAAAGAGCAGCAAAACTACCAAGAATAGAACTTGAAGTACCTAAAAATATTATATGTAAAAGTACAATTGTAAGTATGCAAGCAGGTATTTTATATGGATATATTGGGCAAGTTGAGTATATAGTAAAGAAAATGAAAAACGAAATGAGAAATAAATGCAATGAAGAACCTATAGTTATTGCAACAGGGGGACTTGCAAACTTAATTGCTAAAGAGACTGATGCAATAGATATAGTTGACGGTGACTTAACATTAGAAGGGTTAAGATTAATATACAATAAGAATAAGGAGTAAAACTCAAAGAAATGAAGATAGGGAATATAGAATTCGAAAACAATGTATTTCTAGCTCCTATGGCAGGAGTAACAGATATATCATTTAGAGGGCTTTGCAAGGAACAAGGGTGTGGGCTAGTTTATACAGAAATGGTTAGTGCAAAGGCTTTATATTATGGCAGTGAAAATACGCAAAAGCTTCTTAGAATTTCAGATGAAGAGATGCCAGTTGCTGTACAAATATTCGGAAATGATCCTGATATTATGGCAAAGATGGTTGAGGAACATTTTAATGATAGAAAAGATATTTGTATTATAGATATAAATATGGGGTGCCCAGCTCCTAAGATTGTTAAAAATGGAGATGGATCAGCTCTTATGAAAGATCCAAAACTTGCAGCAGAAATTGTAAGAAAGATAAAACAAGTTTCATCAAAACCTGTAACTGCAAAGTTTAGAAAAGGATTTGATGAAGATAATCTAAATGCAGTTGAGTTTGCGTTAGCTCTAGAAGATGCAGGAGTAGATGCTGTAGCTGTACATGGTAGGACAAGAAAGCAAATGTATGAAGGAAAAGCAGACTGGAATATAATAAAAGAGATAAAAGATAAAGTGAAAGTGCCTGTTATAGGTAATGGCGATGTATTTACTCCAGAAGATGCTTTAAGAATGAAAGAACTTACTAATTGTGATGGAATAATGGTCGCTAGAGGAAGTATGGGTAATCCATGGCTTTTCAAACAGATACAAAGAATTCTTGAAGGGAAAGAGCTTAAGGAAATAACCCCAGAAGAAAAGATTGATATGTGTATAAGACATTACGAATTAGCAATAAAGTATGACGGATATCATAAAGCTATAAGAGAGATGAGAAAGCATGCATCATGGTATATAAAAGGTCTTCCAAAATGCACAGAAGTAAGAAATGAAATGAATGTATTAGAAGATAGTGATGCTGTTATGGAGCTCTTAATAAATTATAAAAATGAATTAAAGAACTTAAAAACTGGTAGATAGTAATGTAAACTTTTGAATATTACGGAATGTTTATTCAAAAGTTACATTATTTTAAAAGACATTTCTGAATAAAGTGTATTATTATGAATAAAGTGGCTATATAATAGATACTATATACTATTGAAATACATTTAAAAAAATTAGATTTGTTGACATATTATAGGCCCTGCTTTATAATATTTTAAATGAATTTGAATATTCGTTATAGGGCCCAAATTTTGATAGGTTTAAGAAATATTAAATTAAAATATAAACCAGTAGAAGGTTATTAAAGGGGAGTTTAAGTATGAGCGAACAAAAAAAATTTGTAATGACTTATGAAGGTGTTAAAAAGCTTGAAAACGAGTTAGAACATTTAAAAACAGTTAAAAGAAAAGAAATTACAGAAAAAATAAAAGTAGCATTAGGATACGGAGACTTAAGTGAAAACTCAGAATATGATGAAGCAAAAAACGAGCAAGCTTTTACAGAAGGAAGAATCCTTCAATTAGAAAATATGCTTAAAAATGCTGAAGTTGTAGATGAATCAGAAATACCATCAGATGTTGTTTCAGTTGGAGCAAAAGTAAAGGTTAAAGACTATGATTTCGATGAGGAAGTTATATATACAATAGTTGGTTCAGCAGAGGCAGATCCAATGGAATTTAAAATTTCAAATGAATCACCAGTAGGTGCTGGACTTATAGGTAAAAAAGTTGGGGATATAGTTGAAATATCTGTACCTGATGGAGTAAGTAAATACGAGGTCTTAGAAATAAGCAGATCATAACGGAGGGATAATTAATGTCAACTGAGGAAATGAATATACAAGAATTAGAAGCTCAGTTAAGTGAGCAAGAAGCACTTAGAAGAGAAAAATTAGCTGAATTACAAGCTGCAGGTAAGGATCCATTTGATGTATATAAAGTGGAAAAAACACATAGTTCAGAAGAAGTTAAATCAAACTATGAAGAGCTAGAAGGCAAGACTGTAACTGTAGCTGGAAGAATCATGTCAAAGAGAGGTCAAGGTAAGGTTGTATTCTCAGATATACATGATAGAGATGGCAAAATCCAATTGTTTATAAAGATTGATGCAGTTGGAGAAGAAAATTTAAAAGCATATAAGAGTTTTGACTTAGGTGACTGGGTTGTTGCGACTGGAGAAGTATTTAAAACTAGAACTGAAGAAGTTTCAGTTAAGGTTTCAGATTTCGAGTTAATTTGTAAATCATTAAAACCATTACCAGAAAAATTCCACGGATTAAAAGATCCAGACTTAAGATATAGACAAAGAGAAGTAGATATAATTACTAATCCAGAAGTAAAAGATACTTTTATAAAAAGATCAAAGATTATAAAAACTATAAGAGAATTCTTAGATAATAGAGGATTTCTAGAGGTTGATACTCCAATACTATCACCAATAGCTGGAGGAGCTGCTGCTAAACCATTTATAACTCATCACAATGCTTTAGATATAGATATGTACCTAAGAATTGCTACTGAGTTATACTTAAAGAGATTAATAGTTGCTGGATTTGAAAAAGTTTATGAAATGGGTAAGAACTTCAGAAATGAAGGAGTTTCAGTAAGACATAATCCAGAATTCACTTGTATAGAATTATACCAAGCTTATTCAGATTACAATGATATGATGGAAATCATGGAAAATATGATTGCATATGTATGTGAAAAGGTAAATGGTACAACTAAGGTAATGTATGAAGGAACAGAAATAGACTTTAAGCCACCATGGAGAAGAATTACTATGGTTGATGCTGTTAAAGAATATGCTGGAGTTGATTTCAATGAAATCAAAACAGATGAAGAAGCACAAGCTATTGCTAAAGAAAAGCATTTAGAATTCCCAAAACCTTTAGATAAGGTAACTAAGGGAGAAGTTCTTAATATGTTATTCGAAGAGTATGGTGAATCAAATTTAATTCAACCAACATTCTTAGTTGATTATCCAGTAGAAATATCACCTCTTACTAAGAAGAAGAGAGGAAATGAAGCATTTACTGAAAGATTTGAAGGATTTGTTTATGGAAGAGAAGTATGTAATGCTTACTCAGAGCTTAATGATCCAATAGTTCAAAGACAAAGATTTGAACAACAAGCTAAGGAAAGAGAATACGGAGATGACGAAGCATACATGATGGACGAAGAGTTCATGAGTGCTTTAGAAACAGGAATGCCTCCAACAGGTGGTCTTGGAATAGGTATTGATAGAATGATTATGTTCTTAACAGACTCATCATCAATAAGAGACGTATTACTATTCCCAACAATGAAGCCAGTAAAATAATAAAATATATTAAGGATATCTCTTTAGAGGTATCCTTTTTTATGTATTAATATCTTTTAAAATACGAATATGTTAATATATAAGTATGCTTAAAGTTGGGAGAATTTATGAATATTATTTGGTAAAGTATTTAGTGTTTTAAATATTAATTATAGCGGTTCTCTATGGCATTATTAATATTAATATCTTTAATTGCTGTAATAGTAATGTTTAAGTGATATAAAATTATTGATTTTAAAAATAGACTTGAAAGAAGTATATATCAGGTCTAGAGTATATTATATAAAAAAATCAATTAAAAATTAAATTTTTTAATAAAAAAGAGTTGCAATTTAATTTAAAGATGATATAATATCAAATGTAGCAAATATTCCGCGATAGCTCAATGGTGGAGCATTCGGCTGTTAACCGACAGGTTGGAGGTTCGAGTCCTCTTCGCGGAGCCATTTTTATTTTAGAAATATATATTTGTTATATGGATATTCCGCGATAGCTCAATGGTGGAGCATTCGGCTGTTAACCGACAGGTTGGAGGTTCGAGTCCTCTTCGCGGAGCCATTTTTTTTATCCAAAACACGAATTTTTAAGCGGTGAGAAATCACTGCTTTTTTTATTATGTTATTATATACAATGAATAAAGCTTAATGATATAATTTCTTTATTAGATGAAAGGGTGGTAAACTTTTTGGTATGGAGAATTTATTGAGCATTGAAAATGATGGAGTTAGAATAAGAGATAAGGAAAGTAATGTTTTATATAAGTGGAATATGATAAAAGCTATAAACTTTAAAGGGGATAAATTAAAGAATATAACTATAATAGATATTACTGATAACCCTATAGCTATAGTTCCTATAATAGAAAATGATGAAAGTCAGAAGCTTGTATGTAATACAATAGAATCTATGATTAAAAAATAAAAATAAAAAAGAGTTGCAATTTTATAAAAAATTGATATAATAATTAATGTAAATATTCCGCGATAGCTCAATGGTGGAGCATTCGGCTGTTAACCGACAGGTTGGAGGTTCGAGTCCTCTTCGCGGAGCCATTTTTTTATTAATATAGAAATTTAGCAGTGATTATAAGAATCACTGCTTTTTTATTGTATTTAAAAAACCACTTGCTATGCAAGTGTGTTCAGATAAGCTTTAGCGGTGTATTATGTAAAAAAACCTCCATTTGTTAAAATAGAATTAGGTTCGCAGCCAAATTCAATAAC